>JAPLEF010000158.1 GCA_026391525.1 Sphingobacteriales bacterium | reverse complement strand
TCATAATCCTTACTCTTCTGAACCTTACTAAATTTACTGCAGGAAGAAAAGGCAAATAACAGCAAAAAAGAAAAAATAACACTAACGATACGCATAAAGAAATGCAAATTTAAAGGAATTTGTCCAAAAATGCCAGTAAATCTCTTAATCACCAAAAATTGCCTGTTAAGGGTTTGGTAAAGAGAAAGAGCCCCCCGTTAAGGAGGGCTCTTTGATTATTGAGCAAAAAGTGAGTTTGATTAGTTCGATTTGATATCGATGGTATTCTTATCTCCACCACCAACTTCGCAATTGGTTGAAATTCTGTCGGCACTGATACCTTCAGTTTCTACGAGGTACATCTTGATAGCATCAATACGCTTTTGACAAACAGCCTGAGCTGCTTTAGAAGCTTCAGGATATCCATTGATATTGATGTTGCAAGTTGGGTTTGCTTTTAATTTAGCGGCAACTGACGACAACATCGATTTGATATCAGTAGTTAATGCAGCTCCTGAACCTTTAAAAGTTAGGCTTGGGTAATCGGTAGGACAAGGAGGAGCCGGAGGAGCGATGTTTTTGCAGCACTCTGGTTCCGGGCATTTTCCTACACCATCCGGATCAACAGGCTGACATTCTGTAGGTGTAATAAGTTGTTTGTCTTTGCAATCTGGAACACCATCGCCATCGGTATCTTTAGTAACACCATGGGTGTCAACAGGGCAACCAGCAGGAGTATTCGGCTCACGATCAAGCTGATCGATTACACCATCTCCATCGGCATCATCAAACACTGGTTTTGGAAATTTGGTGTGACGTGGGTTGTTCAATTCGCCATAAGCATAATCTAATGGGTTCAACCACCACAATGGTTCAACAGATTTTGAACCCAGGTTGAAATTCAAACCCAGAGAAAGGTAATTGTAAGAATCCCAGTTTCCGGTTAATACCGGATCGCCGGTAGGTTGTTCCTGCCATTGTTGTCCATCTAACAAATCATCAGCAACAAATGTGTGGCGGTTTTCTAAAGCGATATTAATACGACGGCTTAATTTGAAAGCAATACCTGCAATTACGGAAGTAGAAAAACGTAAGGTTTGTTTATCTCCTAATTTAGGCCTGCGTTCACCGGCATTCTCAGCATCAGTTTCATAATTTCCATCGAGCCCGGAAATACCGGTAACCCCGTCTTTCAATGCCTTACGGATATCTTTGCGATTGCTATACTTTTGTTCATTATTGGCAATTATATTTGCGTATAGGGCAGAATAATCTGACCCATCATCCCTTCTTGCATCAATTCTTGTTTCATAAGCTGTTGCCCCAATACCGGCACCGGCATAAACCACAAAACTTGATTTATTTTTGTGAAACCTGACATTGTTAAGGGAGAAAATACCCTGTAAGCTCAGGTCCTGAGTTTTGTTTTTGTAATTGTAAAACACAGCTTCAGAACTCTGACCAGGAATGGTTGTGGTCAGATTTCCATTCACCATGTAAGGTGCACTGTACTGCTGATTAAGGGCAGTGTTGCGTGCGAAATTGTAAGAAGGGTTCCAGCTAAGTCCTTTAGCGGTTCCGTTGAGGTATTGTAATCTAAGCGAAAAAACATAACCAAAGGCTTTGCGTACATGTGCAGCAAAACCAAAAGTCGGGATAACAGCAGGCACATCACCTGAGATACTGAACGCACCACCAGAAATACCTACTTCCCACATGTTGCGTGGCTTAGCAGGGAAATTGTAAGTGTTGTTCCAGAATTCGTTCTGTTGTGGCTGTCTTTTTCGGGTAATAACGGTCGAGTCGTAGACGTCGTAACCGCTCGTGGATTTTTGAGCAAATGCCTCACCAACTAGTAGTAATAACACCGCTAATAATAAATTGTACTTTTTGCTTGACATAACTTAATGGTTGATAATTTTCTAAATATACGATTGATTAAACGCAAATTTATCTAATACGTACTAAATACCAAAATTTTTTAGCAATTATTTGTGCCTGAGGCATTTATTTTCAAGCATTTGCCAAGGCTACGGAGTTGAATCAGGTAGTAATTGCTGCTTTAGCTGAGTACTTTTTTTTCAAAAGACCCCTGTAACACGATAAATTTCTTTGATGCAGGGGTTTAGTGCAGTAAATTGCCCCCTATTCTCATGGACTTTGTAAAAAACAGCATCGGAACGGAACTGAACACTTTTGAAAAAAAGTTTGCCGATGCGGTACGTAGTAAAACCCCTTTGCTCGATAGGGTGATGAAATACATCATCAAACGGAAAGGAAAGCAGTTGCGACCCATGTTTGTTTTCCTGAGTGCTAAGTTGCATGGCGAGGTAAATGAGAGCACTTACCGGGCCGCCGCACTGGTGGAATTATTGCACACGGCCACCCTTGTTCACGACGATGTGGTGGATGAATCGCTTGAACGGCGCGGTTTTTTCTCTATCAATGCGATATGGAAAAACAAGATAGCCGTTTTGGTAGGCGACTACCTGCTGTCTAAAGGCCTGCTACTTTCAACCTCAAATAACGATTTTGAACACCTGCACATCTTGTCGGATGCCGTACAAAAAATGAGTGAAGGGGAATTGTTGCAGATGGAAAAATCCAGAAACCTTAACCTCAATGAAGCAGTTTATTTTGAAATCATACGGAATAAAACCGCTTCGCTGCTAGCCTCTGCCTGTGGCGTAGGGGCCTTTAGTACCAGCAAAGACCACGATATCACCAGTAAGATGAAAGCTTTTGGCGAGAAGGTTGGCATCGCATTCCAAATCAAAGACGACCTTTTTGATTACGGTACAGAAGATGTAGGCAAACCAACCGGTAATGATATCAGAGAAAAAAAGCTGACCCTCCCGTTGATTTATACACTTGCAAAAGTAGATAAACCGCTTCGTCGCCGTTTAATATACATACTCAAAAATGAATACAAAAAACCCGATCAGGTTAAATTTGTAATATCAGTGGTTAATGAACATGGTGGCATCGCCTATGCACAACAGAAAATGTTCGCCTATCGCGACGAGGCCTTAGAAATCCTTTACCAGTTTGCCGATACACCCATACGAAAGGCACTGGAAGAATTGGTGCGTTATACCACAGACCGTAAATACTGAACTAGTGGAAAAAAGATGGACGATGCGGCAGACGGATCTGGCCGCAATAAAAAAACTGAAGGAATCACTCCTTGTTTCTACAACACTTTGCACCCTGCTCACCCAACGTGGCATAACCAATTATGAAGAAGCGAAAAACTTTTTTGTTCCCTCGCTAAACAACCTCCACAGCCCATGGCTGATGAAAGGCATGCAGGAAGCCGTTGATCGTATTACTGCGGCTATTCATCACCGTGAAAAAATATTGGTATTCGGTGATTATGATGTGGATGGCACCACTTCAGTGGCATCATTCTATCAATTCATCAGCCAGGTTTATGATGACGCACAAACCGGTTTTTACATTCCCCACCGTTACAAGGAAGGTTATGGGGTTAGCAAAGCGGGTATCGACTATGCCCATGAAAACAACTACAGCCTAATCGTTTGTCTCGACTGTGGCATCAAATCGGTTGAACTGATCGCCTATGCCAAAACTCTTGGTATTGATTTTATCATTTGCGACCATCACTTACCCGGAACAATTTTGCCCGAAGCAGTTGCCATTCTGAATCCCAAACAAACAGATTGCCCATATCCATATAAGGAACTTTGCGGATGCGGAGTTGGGTTCAAACTCATGTCGGCCCTGGCTGAAAGCTTCAATCTTGAAAAAGAATCCGTTCATGCCTATCTCGACCTTGTGGCTACAGCCATCGCCGCAGATATTGTGCCGATGAATGGCGAAAACAGGATCCTGGCTTTTCATGGATTACATCAGATCAATACCAACCCCTGTGAAGGGATCAAAGCACTCATCAAATTGGGCAATATCCGTAAGGAGCTTACCATCACTAATGTTGTTTTTGTGATCGCACCCAGAGTAAATGCCGCAGGCAGGATGGACGATGCCCGTAAAGCTGTGGAACTCTTCATAGAAAAGGATGAAACTAAGGCTATCGAACTGGCCGCGCTGCTTCAATCAGACAATACCGACCGCAGGGAAGCGGATACCAGCATCACTGCCGAGGCGCTGGAGATGATTGCTGCCGATCCGCAATATGAGCATGCTGTTTCGTCTGTGCTTTACCGTGAAGACTGGCATAAAGGAGTGGTAGGTATCGTTGCATCAAGAGTAATTGAACATCATCACCGGCCAACGGTAGTGCTTACCCGCAATGATGCATTGGTTACCGGAAGCGCCAGAAGCATTCCAGGCTTCAACCTCTATGAAGCCATATATGCCTGCAGGGAACTGCTGGTAGCCTATGGCGGCCATTTTGCAGCAGCGGGATTATCGCTATTACCCGAAAATGTGGAAGCCTTCCGGAAAAAATTTGAAGAAGTGGTAAGCAGCACTATCGACTTCAAACTATTAACCCCCGAACTGATCATCGATTGCCCGCTAAGGTTTAGCGAAATCAATGATTCTCTGTACAGGAGCCTGCAACGCATGGAACCATTCGGACCTGAAAACCTGCACCCCGTTTTCATAGCAACAAAAGTGAAAAATCTTTCCTTTTCCCGGATTGTAAAAAACCTGCATGTGCGTTTTGTATTAGAGCAGGATGGCTTCAAATTCACAGGTATCGGTTTTAATCTGGCTCATAAATTCAATAAGCATAAACCCGGAGATGAGCTTGATATCGTTTTTACTATCGATGAAAACGAATGGCAGGGAAACAGTTCCCTTCAACTTAAGGTGATTGATTTCAGACTGGCAGAAGCTTGATCATCTTTCATAATTGGCCGAAGACTGAAGCAAACCAAAAGGGAAATGAAAACTTTGTAATACCGATTGGACAAACAATATAGTCCAATATCGGCTATGGCCTCATTGTACTATTTGTTTGATACCATCGGCATATAAGATTTATAAAATATTGGCATATTATATAAATCACATTGGTATAACACAAAAAAACCGTTCCTGAAGAACGGTTTTATAAATTGATAAGATGTTTACTTCACTTCCTCCATCAGCGAAACGCTCCTGCTGATAAATTCTGTAAGATGGCTTCCGGTTAACAATCCCTGCGACAGCAAAGCCAGGTCAGACAGGTTCCTTGTCAATTTCTCCTGCTTGGCACTATCGCTTTCAGCAAGAATAGAAGAAAATATCGGATGGTTTCCATTGATAGTAAGGTTAACCTCATCAGGCATTCCTGCATACCATGCCGCCATTCCGCCACCCATAGCCGCCATGTCTTTCATTCGTCGCATCTGTTCCGGGCGGGTAGCCGTTACCGGTGGTATGCCTTCACTAAGCCCTTTTACCTCTACATTCAGGTGCATGCCTTCAATGGGCCGGTTGAACAAAGTTTTCAGCTTCTCGGTTTCATCGGCAGATAATACACTGTCGGATGATTCTGCCTTATCGATTAAGTTATCTGCAATATCAGCATCCACACGGGTAAATAATATCTGTTCCCACTTCATTTCAACGCTATTGATGAAAGCAGCGTCTACAAGGGTTTCCATCTTTACTACTTTGTAACCTTTAGACACAGCCTGCTGGATATAGGCATCCTGCTGTACAGGGTTGGTAGTGTAAAGAATCACCTGCTTTCCTTCTTTATTCACCTGTAATGCAGCTGTTGCTGTTTTGTATTCTTCTAAAGTAAAGAACTGCCCCGACTGGTCTTCCATCACGAAAAATTTTCCTGATTTTTCTAAGAACTTATCATCAGTCATCATGCCATACTTCACAAATAATCCAAGGCTCTCCCATTTCTCTTCAAAAGATTTACGGTCTGTATGGAATAACTCTTCCAGTTTATCGGCCACTTTTTTGGTGATGTGCGAATTTATTTTTTTCACATTGGGATCACCCTGCAAATAACTGCGACTTACATTCAGCGGTATATCGGGACTGTCTATCACCCCATGCAGTAACATCAGGAATTCGGGCACGATATCTTTTACCTCATCGGTTACAAACACCTGGTTGGAATACAATTGAATCTTATCTTTCTGAATTTCATAACTCTGTTTGATCTTCGGGAAATAAAGTATTCCGGTAAGGTTAAAAGGATAATCTACATTCAGGTGTATCCAAAACAAAGGGGCTTCACTGAAAGGGTACAATTCCTTATAAAAATCCTGATAATCCTGAGGCGTTAAATCTGATGGCTTACGCGTCCATGCCGGTGTAGGATTATTGATTTGCTTTTCTTCGAAGAAGATGGGCACCGGAAGGAATTTGCAGAACTTCTGTAAAACAGTTCGGATGCGTTCAGGCTCCAGAAATTCTAAGCTATCTTCATTCAGATGTAAAATGATAGAGGTACCACGATCTGCTTTTTCTGTTTCTTCCAAAGTAAAATCCGGACTGCCATCGCAGGTCCATTTTACCCCTACAGCCCCTTCCCGAAAACTTTTGCTAATTACTTCGACTTGATTGCTCACCATAAATGAACTGTAAAAACCAAGTCCGAAATGACCGATGATATTGGCTTCATTCTGGCCTTTGTATTTTTGAAGGAATTCTTCAGCTCCACTAAATGCCACCTGATTGAGGTATTTGTCTATTTCTTCGGCTGTCATCCCTACCCCTTTATCAGCTATAGTAAGCGTCTTCTGCTCTGCATCGATGCTGATATCAATACGAAGCTCTCCCAGATCACCCTTAGCTTCTCCGATCGATGAAAGGGTTTTTATTTTTTGAGTGGCATCTACTGCATTACTGACAAGTTCACGGATAAAAATGTCATGTTCACTGTAAAGAAATTTCTTAATAATAGGGAAAATATTCTCTGTTTGTACCCTGATTTGTCCTTTTTGCATGATCCTATATTTTTAAAGTAGATAGTCAAATTCAATACCATAAGCATTTTGCTGACAGCTTGACATTCAGGCAACACTCAAATTAACAAGCACAAAAAACCCCGGATCAACCGGGGCTTTAATAACGATATCAAAACTTTACTGAACCATAAAAGATTGCTGCACCTGAAAATCAGGACTAACCAATTGAAGTATATAAGGGCCAATGGGTAAACTTGCCGGTAATAAGTAACGGGCATCAATAAAGTCTAACTGAACAATCATAGGTTTTCTGGCTACTTCCTGACCCATATAATTGATCAGCCTCATGGTATAATTACCAGGCTTAATACCATTAACTGAATAATGTAGTAGCGTTCCTCTGATGGCCGGAGTTGAATAGATTACCAAACCGGACGGAAATGCCGGGGTAAAAAACAATTTTTGCTCTCCATAGGAAATACCACCGGTGTTTTGTGCATATGCTTTATAGTAATAAGCTGTATTCTGAACCAATCCTGTTAAACGGCTTGAAAAATCATTACCTGTTAGGTTGGTAGCGGCAACTTTAGTACCTGTTCCATCTGCAAAGCCGTTAACCCCGCTGTATTCGATTCCGTAAGCGGTTACTGCAGTACAACCGGGGTCGGCAAGGATTCCATTGGCTACAACGATATTCGGACTTACTAACAAACTATCACTTGTAACTACAAAAGGTATAGAAACAATTCCTGTTCCCAGTACCGGTACGTTCAGTAAAGATGCACCTGCTCCGGTTACCGGAACATTACCATCATAACTCGCTTCAGCTACAGGTGCGAATTGCACAAAAATAGTTTGACTGAAACTTCCTCCGGGCTGGGTTATAGTTAGAGAAGGTGTAAAAGTACCTGTTGCAGTAGATGAAAAAAGATAACCACTGAATGGGCCAACAACAATATTACTGTTGGTTAAGTTTATTCCGCTCAAATTGAAAGATATGGGTGCTGACACACTGTTTACACAAACCAAACCAAATCCAGGTAACGCTGTTGCGGATAATGAAGCCGGTGGTGGGGCTGCTGTGGTAAAGCTCATTTGCATGCCATAACCGGTTCCTCCGGCATTTGTTGCGAAAGCTTTATAATAATAGGTGGTTGCGGCTGTTAAACCGGATAAGTTTACGCTGTATCCGGAACCGCTAAGGTTGGTACCTGATACAGAAGTTCCTGAGCCATTGGCAAAACCATTTACCAGGCTATATTCTATACCGTAACCACTTACCGCTGAACATCCGTTTGATGAAATCGTTCCTGCAAGAGTTGCACTGTTTGCCGTGATAGCACTCGCACTTCCTGTTGTAACAGCAGGTGCCGAATTTACACCGCTTCCTGTTACAGGTACATTAATAGCCGGAGCACCAGCACCTGTTACCGGGATGTTGCCATTATAGGCAGTAACAGCTGTTGGATTGAATTTTACAAAAATGGGTTGATTGTAAGTACCTCCTGGTTGTGTTATGTTCAAAGTATTTTGATAGGTACCTCCCGATGTGGTAGAAAAAGTATAACCTGCGAATGGGCCAATCACCACATTTGCTGTTGTAAGATTTGTTCCGGATAAAATAAAACTATTCGGTCCGCCATTACTGTTGATACACACACTACCAAAACCTGAAAGTGCACCTGCACTAAAAATTGGTGTTACAGGAGGTGCAGTGGTAAACGACATCTGCATACCATAGCCGGTTCCTCCACCGTTTGTTGCATAAGCCACATAATAATAGGTAGTTCCCGGAGTTAGTCCTGTAAGTGAAGAAGTAAAACTACCCCCCGAAAGGTTACCAGAACTTACAACAGTTCCTGTACCTGGAGTAAATCCGTTTACAGTACTGTATTCAATTCCATATCCGGTAACAGCTGTACAACCATTCGATCCGATGGTACCGCCTGCAGTGGCAGTTGTACCCGTGATACCACTTGCGGCGCCGGTTACAACAGATGGTGGTACATTTGCCCCGGCACCAGCAACGGCAACATTTACCGCAGTGTTTACCCCACCACCGATTACTGCAATGTTTCCATTATAAGATACAATGGCTGTGGGTGTGAATTTTACAAAAACCGGTTGCGTCAATGCTCCGGCAGCATGTGCGATAGTCAATGTGCCTACAAAAATTCCTCCTGATGTTGTGGAAAAAGTAAACCCTGCTAAAGGACCAACAACGATATCGGCAGTGGTAAGATTTGAACCTGTAATAACAAAGCTATTCGGACCTACAGTTGTGTTGATACAAACGTTTCCAAATGCAGTAAGTGCGCTAACTGAAATGGCCGGGCCGGAAGGGCCTCCACAAACAGATACCGGGCTGGAACTGTTACGGGGTGCAACTGGGGCCAGACTGAAATCTGCCAGGTTATTGTTGGTATCAGTACAACCGTTGTTATTTCTGAATACGGCATCCGTTACCGTTAGTCCGGGTGTAGGCGCAGTTTCACCACAGTTTGCAGAACCATAGCCTACAAAATCAATCACTGCTGATGCAGCGGTTGGGCATCCTGCTCCAGAACTTACCAGCGGCGTAATATTATTCACCAAGGCAACCTTCCCGTTCACACCGCCCATTGCAATAGGTGGATTAGAAACATAATCCGGTGTTGGCAAAGCAACCCCATTAGCCCCGGTACTGCTCATCTGAATAAGATAATACCCTCCTGCAGGAATGGTAGCCGTTGGCAATGGAGAAACACCCGTCCATGTAGTTGTATTGGTAGCAGATGCATATTGGATAGAAAACCCTGCTGTGCTTTGCGGTACGGCAGAAATATTATGCAGCTCAACAAAATCGGCATTTAAAGTTGCACCGGTATTACCTCCTGCACCATAAACCTGGCTGATGACTATTGTTGTTGATTGCGAATGACCTGCCATTGCTGCCAGCATCAATAAAAAAGTAAAGATTTTTTTCATCATCAAGTATTTAAGAATATTTTTTTTATAAAGAGCCATCTTTGGATGAGATGGCTCTTTACTAAAATTTGTGCAATTAAATTAAAGTCCGAGTACCCTCACGTTATCAACCTCCCATGCCGATGTTTTATCAGTAGCTGTTCCGCTTGGATCAGCACCTTCATACTTAAAGGCAATGTAAATGGTTCCGGTATAAGAACTTAAATTGATACTTCCAGATGGAGTAAATGATGAAGGAAAATTTGATGTCGTGCTTCCGGGTGATAATGTTGCCTGTGAAGTGATGTCAGTCCAAGTTACTCCTGCAGCCCATGGGTTTCCGGTACCGGTATAGTTACTAGAAATAAGTAATTTAAGGTCTGATTCAACATTGGTACCGCCCGGTGCAACAGTAAGGATAAAATCTTGCTTAGTGTCAAAAGTCAAAGTTTCATTTGCTGTGGCATCCATATTGATTCCTTTGGTAACCAACCAGTTTTTGATATCCGGTGCATTGGTTCCAAAAGCGCTCATATAGGCATATTTGTTGCTGCTGAATATACGTGCATCCCAGCTCCTTGTTCCTACTTCTGCAAGGTTGTTCCAATTGGCAATTGTGACAGGTACATAAGGGAATGAAGTATTAGCTGTCTGGCTTTCAAAATCTTCATTCAAAAGCGTAACCGTTCCAACCGGAGGTGCCCCACAACGAGGATTGTTGAATTGAATATCAGCCGTATCGCGTATAATTAATTGTTTGGTGGTTGTGCTGCTGGAAGGCGAAGATTTAAAAATCGTGTAAATAGCGGTGATGCTTCCATTTCCTTTGGGTAAACGTAAAGCTGCGAAATTAGCATAAGCGCTGTTTCGAACAACGGTAGATAAACTGCTACCACAACCCAGACTGATCAATCGGTTTTGAGTACTTTTGAATGCTGAAGTATCAGAATAGGTTTTTGAAGTATCCGCAGAAACGAATTCATAATCTTCCAGCTTTACCAAAGCATTGATATAGCGGTTGTTCAAAGCAGTACCCAACTGTGAAATGGTAACTGGAATAGGTTCTACAGGGTTATCAAGAGACCCGCCAAGCAGGTACTGATTTAAGGTCTGACCCGGAATTCCTTCAAGAGAAGGCAATCCACCGACGGTAGCTTTAACACCCAAAACCATATTGCTGTTGGCATCACTCAGGGTAAGGCCCTTGCATTTAAGATAAACACGACGCCCTACAGGATAGGAAACGTACAAACTAAACCCTTCTATTTGTACCTGTATGGCACCTGTACTGTCCTGAATAAACAATTGCTTATAAAAATTACCGCTCTTATCATTGGCAACAACGATACCAGAAATGATCACATCTTCTGTAATCAGATCGTATGCTCCTGGAACAGTATGATAGGCCTTTAGTCCTGCAATAGTAGTGTTGGCTACAATATCCAGATCCCCCGGCCCCGGAGGAGCATCAAATTCTTTTTTACAGGCTGTGAAAGAACCTACTGCTATTAAAAGCACTAGAACAGCGATTAATGATCTTAACTTATTCATGGTGTATATTTTAATGTTTTTTGTAACTGTTTTAATTAAAACCTGAGTCCCATACTGGCAAAGAAATTGAGCCCGTATGCATAGAAGCGGCGATCAGGGAATTTGTTTACATTTTTTTCTGCTGCATCAAATCGGAGTTGTTCAAACCCGCCTGAAACAATATTTTCATTATTCAGGATATTGTTGATGCCCACATTAAACTGCAAAAATGTTCTTTTCTTCAATTCTTTCATTTTGCGGTTTAACAACAGTGAATATCCTGCAAAAAGATCCAGTGTATATTGTGATGGAAGTTGCGTTTGGTCTAAAATTTCATTCCATAAAGCAGAACCTTCCGGTACACCATTCACCGCATTTGCAGTTCTGCGTATCGGATTGAAATCAAGGTACATCTTATCGAAATAATTGAAGTTCAGATTCACAAACCAGAATTTTGGTGAACGATAATCTAAACCGATGGTGTAAGCATTTTGAGGCGTAGGGACGAAAAAGTTTTTCGAGTATACGGTAATGTTGCGAGCCAATGTGGTAGGACTATTATCAGCAGTAACCGTTGCACGCTGACGGGTATTGTATCGCAAGTCGCTGATGGCAGCTGCGGCAACTACACTTAATCCCTTATATACTTTTGCCTCAAAACCAAACTCAGCACCTGCATGAACCCTGCCAATATTACTGATGGCATAGTTCACAAAGTTTTGAAACACGTCATCATAAAAAGTGAGTACATTCAATTGGTTTTTGATGACAGTATAATACCCATTTGCACGGATTTTCAATCTTGGTGCATTCATCACATATCCGCCTTCTACAGATCCGATTTCTTCAGATTTCAAATTCTCCTGAACAAAATCCCTTGTTCTTGGTGCAATGAATGCATTCTCGAAGAAAGGGGCTCTCGACATGTACAATCCGTTGGCATAAAAATAATTCCGGCCATTTAATTTATAAGTTACACCTCCTTTGATAGAAGAATTATAAAAGTTATAAGTGGTAGATTTTCCGTAGGAGTTATCCGGAAACAATCCTGAACGCACATTCCCTTTCCTGTAGAAACTGGTATAACTGTGTTCTGTAGCTACGAATATATCCAACTTACGGAATTTGAAAACCGTTTGCATCCATACGGAACCTTTCTTGATATTGATATTGTAATTGTAACCGAAACGGTCGCCTTCTTTTACAATCCGGTTCGGGTTGTTCAGATCGTTTTGATTGGCTGTAGAGTTAGAAGGAAAATCACGTTCAGCAAACTGATTGATATCTACATAAAATTCACCACCCAACAGATCTTCAACTTCTTTATAATAATGATTGTCTTGCTGCTGATAGGTTATACCGGCAGAAAAGCTGATGTTATCTTTGATTGAGGTATTAAGGGTTGAATTGAAATTGAAACGGGTTGTATTGATGATTCTTTCTTCCAGAATATACCGTGAACGCTTTCCGGTAACTGAATTTCCGGCAATTCCATTAACATTGTTGATGGTTTCGCGTGAGGCATAATTGGCATTGTACAATTTATCCCAATTGATCTGGCGGAGGTTAACATCATTCTTCATCGCGTTATAGGCCTGCTCTCTTATGACAGGATCTTCCTGATAGCTGGGCAAATACCGATAATAATCAGGGCGTGGATCTGCGGCATTGTACCAGTCTAAAGCCGAAGTACTTCTTTTACCTGCGGTGATGGAAGCTGCTGTAAGCAAAGAGGTTTTATCATTTATTTTCCAGTCGTGTGTAAGAATCCCGATAGGCTGAAATGAACGGGCGATACTGGAATTTCTTTTACGGCCATTTTGGTAACCCCAGAAAGGATTATAAAAATTATCTCCCGACAAATCTCTCAACTCCTGAACGGATGACCCCTGGCGGCCATTTTCAGTTGGTGTGGCAAAGGCTACAAACGACAAGAGATGGCGATCATTCAATCGCTTGTCTACTCCTGCAAAAAAAGACCAACCATCATAATAGGTACCATCGGCAAAGCCTTCATCTGCCCAACGGCGTGAGCCGGAAAAACTAAAAGCCCAACCTTTTTTGTTCAGCCCGGTTGAATGGGTGAACATAAACCGGTGAACATAGTTCCTGTTTGAGATGGCATAATTGATGCTGGTTTGTTTCCGCTGGTATGATGCACGGCTGTCCATATAGGTTAAACCTCCAACATCTCCGAATGAATAGGGAATCGCTTTCAACCCGAGAGCAATATCCCGGTTTCTTAACACATCATTCAATCCGCCCCACAAACCAAAAGGAGTAAAACCATTATCCAGGTTTTCCATCGGCACACCATTCATATAAGTGCTGAATAAATCCGCATCATAACCTCTTATCCTGAAACGTACCGCATTAAATTTAAAAGCTGCTGCATTAAAAAACGGGTCTCTTCCCGCACTCAGCATGGAAGAAATGTTTTGTGCACTTCCATCTTGTCCGTCATTTTCATCTATGGAAATAACCGGGATATTGTCACCAACATCTTCCTTCAATTGCTCGAGAACAGTTGTATCAGCATTTCCGGTGACTGTTTTTACAGGTACCTGTGCGGCCAATGGTACTGCAAAAAACAACATCACTGCAACAGAACCGGTAATTTTTTTTAAGTTGAAGTACATATATATTCGTTAAGAGGCGCAAATTTACAGATATGCTGCAACATTTAGGAATAAATATAGTTCCTTATGTAAATATAATTTGCACATAACAATGATCTGTACCTAAATACTACCTTTGCGCACATTTAATCATATGAAAAGATATATCTTAATCATTATTTTACTAACAATCAGCGCTTTAACGTTTGCTCAGAAAAAAAACTATCGCGCTTCGCTGATCGGTTTTTATAATCTTGAAAACTATTACGATACTATTAATAACCCCAATGTAGATGATGAAGAGTTTCTGCCCAACAGTGCCAGGCATTATGATAGCCATGTTTATCTGGATAAGATTGAACGGTTATCAGACGTGGTTTCTCAAATGGGTACAGAAATTTCTCCTGATGGACTTGCCCTTTTAGGCGTAGCTGAAATTGAGAATGATACCGTTCTTACCGATCTGGCCAATTCAAAGAAACTGAAAAGCCGGAAATGGAAATTTGTACATTATGATTCCCCTGACAAACGGGGTGTAGATGTTGCTCTTTTTTACAATCCGGTTTACTTCAGTGTTTTATTCAGCGAGCCGCTATTTGTGCAGCTTCCGGGTGGATCGAAAGAATCTTTTTTTACCCGTGATATATTATATGTGAAAGGCATTCTGGATGGAGATACCATTCATGTATTCGTAAACCACTGGCCTTCCCGTTCAGGTGGTGAAGAAAGATCTATTCCGGCTAGAGCTGCGGCTGCTGGAAGGGCGAAGCGAACCATGGACTCTATCCTTGTGTTGAATCCTGCCAGTAAAATTGTATTAATGGGCGATCTTAACGACGATCCGGTTAGCCCAAGCCTAACCAAAGTAATCGGATCGAAAGGAAATATCGATGAAATTAAAATAAACGGCATGTACAACCCTTGGGTAGATATGTACAAAAAAGGGATTGGTACAACACCTTATCAGGATGCCTGGAGCTTGTTCGATCAGGTGGTTATTTCAGGCGGATGGTTAAATAAGGAACAACCCGGATATCATTACAGCCGTGCCGTCATTTTCAATAAGGAATTCATCATTCAAAAAACAGGAAAATACAGGGGTTACAGTAAAAGAACCTGGGATGGCAATACCTATAATTATGGCTACAGCGATCACTTCCCTGTTTACCTGCTTATGTTGAAACCTGTGAATTGATTTTATTTCTCTGGGAGTTAAAGGTTATATCTGAAGGGTTCAATAAGGGTTGTTGAATAAACCGCAACAAAATATTGGCGGTGGTTACCACGTCTTTCTCACAATAGGTAACTATTCTTTTCAAGTTGGATTCTCTTTTTTGTAAATCAGGCTCCCAATATAATCCGCCTACCATGCTTCCGTCGATATCATCTTTCGATGAAGGCACTTGTAATGCTCCTGCCAAGAGGTTCAGCGACGTGTAATTCTTATAATCTCCAAACCGCCAGTATTGGAAACTATCTACAATATTCGTTTCCCAGGGTTTCATTTGCTGAAAATCGAGATATGCCGGTAATGCCATTCCATTGATGATCAACCTGCGGCAAATGAACGGAATATCAAATTCCTTGATATTATGCCCGGCAAAACTCCAGCGTTTACGGGTAACCGATATTTGCTGAAGGGCATCCAGGAATTCGGTGAGGAGTTCCTTTTCATCATGGCCACAAAACGACTGCAGCTTTAATTCCAGCTTTTCTTCGCGATGAAAAATGCCTATACTGATACAAATTATTTTTGCAAATTCAGCCATCACACCTGCACGAGCCGGATAAAAGGCTTCGGAACCGGTTCCTTCAGGAAGCGTTCGGAATACCTTATCATCCCAAAGTTTTTGCCAGTGTTCATCCATATCCCGGTAAGCCGGAAATGAAGAAGCAGTTTCGATATCAATGACCAGAAGGCCTTCAGGATTAAAATTTCTCATCAGAATGGAAAATTACCTTTAAGCGCTGATGCTTCACTGTTGAAATCCGCAGAAATAAAAAAGAAAAAAGCGGCTAAAAAGTGAGCCCAAGAAAAAACTGGAAGGATTGGTTTTTCCAGCTTTGACGATTGTCTATCGCGTTGATATTCGTTAATCCTTGCTTAAATCTAGCGCCCAGATGAATAAGAGGTAATTGAATCCATATCCCCCCTATCATACTCCACTCTGTTTTTTTATATAAATCGGTGTTGGTTACCAGGCTATCTACCGTTTGTTTCAGCAAGTCACCAAAAGCAGGACCAATTTGCGCCTTGATGCGTTTACTGGGGCCAATATTGATATTAAGTAAAACAGGAATTTCGAGGTAATTCAATTTCGCCTTTCGTTGCGAACCGTTAAACAAGTCGTCGTAAATAATAGTTACCTCATCCGAAAATTCAGCAGATTGTTGTACGAAACTCACTTCAGGTTGAATGCCAAATCTTGAACTGAAATTAAACTGCAAAAACGCACCTGCCTGATAATTATACTGAAAGCCTGATGTAAAGGAGGCTCCCTTCACCTTACCCATGTTCAATCCTGCCTTAAACCCACCCCTGAAAAAATTCTCCCGCTCTTCATCTAAACTGCTTTTTTGGGCGTTCAACAAAACAGGTAGACAAAATAAAAATGTAATGGCTAAATTCCTTTTCATCTGTGGTTCATGAAATGTACAATGGTTAATTTTACCATAGAAAGGTAAGCATTTACCGGCATCAAATCCGAAAAATCTATTTATACTAACAGGAAACCATAGCTGCAAATACAGGTACTTATTAAATTTGATCAAACCATGACAAATCAAACATTGATTGAAAACACCATAAACTTTGTAAAAGAAACCTTACAGGGAGCTGAAGCCGGCCACGATTGGTTTCATGTGGAACGGGTTTGGAAAACTGCAAAAACCATCGCCAAAACCGAAAAGGCTGATGAAGTTACGGTAGAGCTTGCCTCCTTACTGCATGATATCGCTGATGCAAAATTTCATGATGGAGATGAAGAAATCGGTCCGGTAAAAGCCAAAGCATTTTTACGCAGCGCCGGACTGGAAGAAAATTACGCCAACCATATCGCAAGTATCATACGAAACATATCCTTTAAAGGCGGACAAACCACTGCAACAATGGATGGTATTGAACTGGCAATTGTTAAAGATGCTGATAGACTTGATGCCATCGGTGCCATCGGTATCGCCCGTGCTTTTCATTATGGCGGATATAAGAACAGGGAACTCTATAATCCTGCTATACCACCACAAAAGAATATGTCGCCCGAACAATACCGAAGCAGTACTGCCCCTACCATCAATCATTTTTATGAAAAACTACTTTTGCTGAAAGATCTCATGCATACAGAAACCGGCAGACAGATGGCCCAAAAAAGACATGATTTCATGCTGGCATACTTAGAGGAATTTTATGAAGAATGGAATGGAGGAAAATGAATTGCAAAATTGCCGGCTGGTAAAACAAAAAACGGATAATGATTTGACAAGATTTAATCAATAGCATCACAAAGAACAGAAGCAGATTTCTTTAAAGCCTACCCCATTTATGCTTTACTCAATTTTATTTTAGCTGACTTTGGATTCTTTTTGAAATTCGCTATTCGTGACGTAATCCTTTAAAAAATTTGGGCAGAAGTCCATACCATTGGGCCACTCAATTCCACCCCCATTATCAATTGAAACTTTGCTGAAATACGCTTTATCCAGTAATGGAGCACTTATCCCTTCGCCAATCAAAGGTTTAAAGTTTATCAATTTAGATTCGCCATCATTAAATTTTAATAAAAGTTGAAAATTGCGAACATTGTTTATATCAATAATCTTATGCATGGTTTCTTCATTTTAGAGGTTCTATTTTATTGATTTCTTTTTTTTCAGTAGCAAGTTTCCAGTCAACCATAAGTTCATCCCTGTGCAAAGATGCCCATTACAGCACCATTGCATGAGCACGAGGCAACAAACTTCCTCATATAATTGTCAATCGGCTTATTTAAGGTATAGACTGTGCATTAACTATTTAAATATACG
This sequence comes from Sphingobacteriales bacterium, assembly GCA_026391525.1. Classification (GTDB taxonomy): domain Bacteria; phylum Bacteroidota; class Bacteroidia; order Chitinophagales; family Chitinophagaceae; genus Ferruginibacter. The sequence goes on along the minus strand of JAPLEF010000158.1, from coordinate 351 downwards.
AAAAGACTTTTTCCCGGTAACGATTCTCGAAACGTTGCGTTTTCATCCCAGAAATATTTCTCGAAGATGATGTTTCGTTTTTACATCTATAAAAAATTCCAAATGCAACAATCCAACTAAATTAGGCTGTATTGGCGCAATAAAGTAAATTAGTGTTGCGGCAAATAACGAGCTGCCATTTATGCGATACAGTATTTTATTTGTAGGGGTAATTTTTTTACTTCATTCTTGCGTAAACTATGCAACAGTTAGATCTGTCAAAAATAATGAAGAAAAAATTGCTTTGCAAGACTACTATTCTCCTTGTTGTGGTTCTTGCGGACAAAGAATAGTTATTGACAAAAAAAATGG
>JAPLEF010000028.1:6388-58944 GCA_026391525.1 Sphingobacteriales bacterium | reverse complement strand
GTATTAATTTATGATAAATTTTATAATCGTATAATTTATTTTGTTGTTTGGGCTTGCACCATCTGAACCTCCTGACGATTTTATTTCAACTTCGTCAATACCAACAAAATTTAATGCAGGTGTATATTTGTAAATTACTTTATCTGTGTTAATATTCCTGTCCACAAAACTTACTGAATAATTATTAGCTTGTTTAGAAATTGAAGCTCCTTCTTCATCTCCAAAGCCACCCAAGTCATATTGAAAAGTTTCATTAATTGTCAAATTTTTTGTGATTGTTTGACTTGTAGGCTTATTTGCATCATCTTTTTTACAAGATTGTATAATAAATAAGAAGCCAATTGAGATTACCAATATTAAAATAATTTTTTTCATAAAACTGTTTCTGTGAATTAAATAAATATTCAAGCCGCCAAAATTTAATACTGTCAAACAAAATAGGGGTCATTAAACTAAAAAATTCCAGGCTGTCGAAGTTTTGAAATTGCATGGCACACAACTGGTTATTTGCCGCAACACTAATATACTTTATTGCGCCAATACATCCTAATTTAGTGAATTGGCGCAATTGGAACTTATTAAAGATGTGAAAACGAAACATCCTCTTCGGGAAACATTACTGGGAAGGTGGTTTTATCAACGCAATGTTCGCTAAGAGTGTCTTTGGTTGGATGATAGCATTATGAATGCAACATCCTCTTCGAGAGACGTTGCTAAGAAGGAGAAAAATAACAAGCCTTACTATTTACTTGTGGTTTGCTCTTTTTACAGAGCTGGTTTGGCAGATGAAAAATGAAAAAGCAATTCTTCGACGCTGTAGAAATAAAATAAGGAGGAAACAGGTTTCGTTGCATCACTTTAAATCACCTGCACTATTTTCATTTTCTTGCTGAGCTATTAATAAACCACCACATTAATATGCGCTTGCCGGGTTGGTGTGTCGGTTTTTGGGAGATACATGTTCAATATCCCTTTCCGGTATTCGGCTTGAATGAATGTAGATTCTGCATTTGAAGGCAGTGTTAATTTTCGGTTGAAGCATTCGTATCCGAAACTGGGCATTTGAAAACAGTTTTCCTTCTTACTGTCATCCTGGCGATGCAACACGGCAATCGACAACACATCTTCATCAATACTGATAAAAAAATCTTCCCGATGAAGACCGGGTAAGGCAGCTTCTAATTTAAAGCAATCATCCTGCTCATTTAAATTCAAAGTGGGATTGAAAGTATTCACTTTCTTCGATTGTTGAAAAGCCCATTGCAGTTCAGCCTCTTCCAATACCGGGAAATAACCACCGGGATAAACACTGCAAAGATGACTTTCGTCGGTATAGTTGGTTTCCATGCGAAAAGATTTTAAGTGAACAATCTTGTTAAGAACTCTCGTAATTTACTTAAAAAATATCGCTACCTAAAATTAAATTATGAACAAGATTACGCTTTACCGGTGCAAAACTATTTGTGGGAAGTGGTTTCCTTCGGGGAGATAAAAAGCATGGGCACCCTGTGTTTTCAACTTGTTTCCTCAAATATTTTATGGATATTTGCCTATTACCACAGCGCATGAAGCTACTCATCAGCAAGGCAAGGATCATTTGTAATCACTCTCCGTACCATCAGCAGGTGATGGATATCGCTATTGAAAATGGGATCATTACCAAAATCGCCCCCCACATTGAAACCGGAATCTATTCTTTGGTGGAGGCAGATCACCTGCACGTGAGTATCGGCTGGATGGATTTGTTTGCAGATTTTGCCGATCCGGGATACGAGTACCGGGAAACCTTATTTTCGGGCATTGCTGCTGCAGCCGCTGGGGGTTTTACTGATGTGGTACTGATTCCCAATACGCAACCTGCAGTTTCTTCTAAAGCCCAGGTAGCCTATCTCAAACAAAAATCTTTAGGTGCCGCTGTGAATATTCATCCCATGGGCGCAGCAACCCGAAATACAGATGGTAAAGAGCTTGCAGAAATGTATGATATGCATGCCGGTGGTGCAGTGGTTTTTGGAGATGGCATCAGGCCTATCCAACATCCCGGAGTGATGCTTAAAGCCCTACAATATGTTTTGGCCACTCAATCTTGCCTGATTCAGCTTCCCGACGATCAACAACTTGCCTTAAATGGTTTGATGAATGAAGGGGTGGTGAGCACCCGTTTGGGTTTGCCCGGAAAGCCGGCTCTTGCAGAAGAACTGATGGTGGCTAGAGACCTCGAATTGCTGGCCTATACGGGATCAACTTTACATATAACCGGTATCAGCACCCAAAAAAGTATCGATTTGATTCAAGCTGCAAAAGCAAAAGGACTCCATATAACCTGCTCGGCTACTCCCTATCATGCCTATTTCTGCGATGAAGATTTAGTTGGTTATGATTGCAACCTCAAAGTGAACCCACCTTTACGCGACCGCAACAACATGATGGCCATAAGAAATGCTATAGCTGATGGAACCATTGATGCCATAGCTTCCCATCATTTGCCCTTGCATCCGGATGAAAAAGAATGTGAATTCGAATATGCGAAATATGGCATGACGGGGCTCGAAACCGTTTTCCCCATCATAAACCAATTTAGCCATTCTTTGGAACGATTGATTTTGCAAATGACCATTGCACCACGTAAGATTGCCGGCATTGTCATTCCTGAAATCAAAGAGAATGAAAAAGCTTGTTTAACCTTATTTAATCCTTTAGCAGAATGGACGATCGACCGGTCATCCATCCGTTCGATCTCCCATAACAATCCATTTATTGGCTTACCGGCTAAAGGGCGCGTTATCGGTATTGTAAACCAAAACCAATTCCTGAGAAACCCATAATGAAAAGATTCAGTGCCACACAGAAAGGTTTTGTAACCGGGTTGTTGATATTATTGGTTTCTGCGGTAACCTTTTGGCTTAAGGGGAACTTTGAAAATACGGTTGTGCTCATCGCTTATTTTATTTATGCTGCAGGTATCGCATGGCAGATGCTGAGTTTTCATCAGGAAAATAAGGAGGCTACATTCAGGCAATATTTTCAACAGGGATTTAAAACATTTATCATAGTGACCTTGATTATGGTTTGCGCAACATGGCTTTTCCTGAAATTCAATAACGGAATGATCGAAAGCATGGTGAACAACCAGAGAGACATGCTGAAGCAAGATAAGAATATCGCCGCAGCAGAGATAGAAAGCCACCTGGCCACCTATCGAAAATTTATTTTACCGGGATATACCATGGCAGCCGTATTGTCTTATCTCGGAATCGGAACATTAATAAGCTTTTTACTGGGTATCCTTTTAAGCATGAAACAACAGAAGCGTTAAACCTGCCTTGAATTAAAAACATATGGACATCACTTTAGTTATTCCACTGTTGAATGAAGAAGAATCTCTCCCGGAACTCGCTGCCTGGATTGTACGTGTTATGAATACACATCATTTCTCTTATGAAGTGATCATGGTAGATGATGGCAGTACCGATGGTTCATGGAATGTGATTGAAAACCTACGTAAAAATAATCATCACATCAAAGGAATCAGGTTTCAACGCAATTACGGAAAAAGTGCCGCACTCAATGAAGGTTTCAAAGCAGCAACCGGAGAAGTGGTGATCACCATGGATGCTGATATGCAGGATAGTCCGGATGAAATTCCCGAACTCCGCCGTATGATTATAGAAGACGGTTTTGATCTGGTAAGCGGATGGAAGAAAAAACGTTACGATAACACGTTAACTAAAAATATTCCCAGTAAATTATTCAATGCCGCAGCGAGACGAATGAGTAAGATTCAACTTCATGATTTCAATTGCGGGTTGAAAGCCTATAAAAATAAATTGGTAAAAAGTATTGAGGTTTATGGCGAAATGCACCGATATGTACCTGTGCTTGCCAAATGGGCCGGGTTTAAAAAAATTGGCGAAAAAGTAGTGGAACACAGGCCAAGGAAATATGGGGTAACAAAATTTGGTTGGAGCCGTTTCATCAATGGTTTTTTAGATCTGCTCACCATCTTTTTCGTAGGAAAATTCGGAAAGCGGCCGATGCATTTCTTTGGACTTTGGGGAACGCTTTTTTTCCTGTTCGGGTTTGTGGTTTTTCTCTATCTAAGCGTTTCAAAATTTTTCTTTGACGTTACGGGTATGACCGACAGGCCCCTTTTCTATTTTGCCATCCTCGCCATGATACTGGGTACTCAATTGTTTCTTGCCGGATTTTTGGGTGAACTCATTTCACGAAACGCGGCTGAAAGGAATTTTTATCTCATCGAACAAAAACTAGGCATAGAGCCGGTACAAAAAGATTGATCACCAGAATTGAATCCCTGTTTTGACTACCGCTAGAAAAAAAGTAATCATCATCGGTCCTGCCCATCCCTTAAGAGGAGGATTGGCGTCTTTCAATGAAAGGTTGGCTTATGCTTTTCAGGAAGACGGGCATGAGGTTACGATTTATACGTTTAGTTTGCAATATCCGGGTTTCTTGTTTCCGGGCACTTCGCAATATTCTACATCACCTGCACCTGAAAGCCTTTCCATCAAGGTTTCCATCAATGCGATAAATCCTTTCAACTGGCTTAAAATCGGAAGGGAACTGAATAAACTGAAGCCTGATCTCATTGTTGTACGCTATTGGTTGCCGTTCATGGGGCCTTGTCTGGGTACGATTTTGCGAAAGGTTAAAAAGAACAAATTCTCCCGCATCACCTGCATTGCCGATAATATCATTCCGCATGAAAAGCGTTTTGGCGATAAGGCATTTACCAAATACTTCATCAAACCTGTTGATGGTTTTATTGCGATGAGTTTTTCTGTGATGAATAATATCAACAGCATTGCCCCGCAAAAACCTGCTTTTTATGTTCCTCATCCGCTGTACGACCATTTTGGAGATAAGGTTGATTGCAAACTGGCAAGGGAATATTTGCAGCTTCCTGCAGATGCCAAAATCGTTTTGTTTTTTGGATTCATCAGGCATTATAAAGGCCTCGATATATTATTAGATGCCATTGCCTTGCTTCAGAAAGACCCTGAAACAGCTGATCAATACAAATTTCTGATCGCCGGTGAATTTTATGAAGACCGCAAACCTTATGATGAACAGATTCAGCGTTTGGGAATAGCATCTGCATTGATCATGCACACCCATTTTATTGCTGATGAAGAGGTGAAATATTATTTATCTGCCTCCGATCTGGTGGTGCAACCTTACCGAAGTGCCACCCAAAGTGGAGTAACGCCCCTCGCCTATCATTTTGAAATTCCGATGCTGGTTACCAATGTAGGCGGACTATCCGCGATGGTTCCGGATCGAAAAGTGGGATTGGTTACCAAACCCGATGCGGCTTCAATAGCTGCTAAAATTCCTGTCTTCTTTGAAACCGATGCAGCCCATTTCATACCCGGAATTCAGGAAGAAAAGAAAAAATACAGTTGGCAAACGATGGTTTATGCGCTGATGAAATTGGCTGGTTTTATACCTGAATCAAAACAGGAAAACTGATCTGCCGGGCAGTTTGAATCAGTTTCCATGTAATTTGTTGCCGAAACCCTAAATTGCAATCATGATTTACAGAAGCAAAGCCCCTCTTCGTATAGGCCTCGCCGGTGGTGGCACAGATGTGAGCCCCTATTGCGATCTTTATGGAGGAGCAATCCTCAATGCAACCATTTCTTTATCAGCTTACGCCAGTATCGAGCCCAATGAAACCGGAGAGATCATCGTAGAAACCCTCGACCGTGGCGAATTGCAAAGATTTCCCTGGGCACCGGTACTGCCGATCAACGGAAAACTGGATCTCCTCAAAGGGGTTTATAACCGGGTAAGCAGGGAATTTCAAATTCCGCAAAACGGGTTCCGGCTTTCAACCTTTGTAGATGCTCCGGCTGGTTCGGGCTTGGGTACATCTTCCACATTGGTTGTTGCCATCCTTGGAGCCTTTGTAGAAATGCTCAAACTTCCTTTGGGAGATTATGATATCGCGCATCTTGCTTATGAAATAGAGCGGCAGGATCTGCAACTGGCTGGTGGCCGGCAAGACCAATACGCCGCAACATTTGGTGGCGTGAATTATATGGAATTTTATGATGCCGACAAAGTGATTGTAAATCCATTGCGCATCCGTTCACAATATCTGCATGAACTGGAAAACAACCTCGTGCTTTACTTTACAGCCACATCCCGCGAAAGTGCAAGCATCATCAAAGAACAGGTGAAAAATGTAGAAAGAAAAGATGAAAAAAGTATCGAAGCCATGCATCAGTTGAAAGAACAGGCCCGCATGATGAAGGAGGTATTGCTTAAAGGAAAGCTTGCCGAGATCGGCGAAATTCTGGATTACGGTTTTCAGCAGAAACGGAGGATGGCAGCCAATATCAGCAATTCAAGCATAGAAGCCATTTATGATGCGGCAAAAGCTGCAGGTGCAACCGGTGGAAAAATCAGCGGTGCCGGCGGTGGTGGGTTCATGATTTTTTATTGCCCCGGTAATACCAACTACGCCGTAAAAAAAGCGCTCCTGCAATTTGGTGGTGAAGTGAAACATTATTCGTTTACCAAATACGGATTGAGCAGCTGGAGCGTGTAAGGCCTTTTCTTTATCTTTACATTTCTTAAAAAATAACATGCACAAAGCAATCCCGGAACTGATAAAGGCTTCGATAGAGGTGAAGCAGCTGATTTTAGCTGATCCTGACATACAATTACGCCTATCAGGAGCAGTTGAAATGTTATTGACCTGTTTCCGCAATGGCAATAAGGTTTTGTTTTGTGGTAATGGCGGAAGTGCTGCAGATGCTCAACATTTAGCCGCAGAATTCAGTGGCAGGTTTTATATCGACCGCGAAGCTTTGCCCGCAGAAGCGCTTCATGTAAACACTTCTTATATCACTGCAGTGGCCAACGATTATGCCTACGATGTGATTTACTCGAGGATCATTTCTGGTATCGGTAAGCCCGGTGATGTACTTATCGGTCTCAGTACTTCAGGCAACAGTGCCAATATTGTAAAAGCATTTGATGCAGCTCATGAAAAAGGAATGCAAACCATCGGTTTCACCGGCAGTACCGGTGGCAAGATGAAATCGAACAGCGATATCCTGATCAATGTGCCATCAACTGATACGCCACGGATACAGGAAAGCCATATCTTATTAGGACATATCCTCTGTCAGCTTGTAGAAGAAATCTATTTCAAAAAATCATAGCATCGCTTTTTTAGATGATCAAGTTTCACGCTAAAAACAATATCGCTTGGAGCAAACAAAGATGATGGAAACCAGCGAGCCTTTAACCTGTATCATCCTTGCAGGTGGTTTGGGAACAAGGCTTAAGCATACTGTTCCCGATTTGCCCAAGTGTATGGCTCCTATAAATGGCAAGCCTTTTTTACAATATCTGCTGGATTTTCTCATCCGGCAAGAAGTGAAACAATTTATCTTTTCATTAGGTTACCTGAATGAGTTCGTGGTTGCATTTCTCGAATTGTATTATCCTGCACTGCATAAAATTTATTCCATTGAACCTGCTCCATTAGGAACCGGTGGTGCCATCAAACTCGCCTGCTCTCAAACTACCAATAAAAACCTCATTGTGGTAAATGGAGATACGATGTTCAAGGTGCCCGTTTCAAAACTCATGGAGCAACATCAACAACAAAATGCCGGTTGTACGCTATCCCTGAAGCCGATGACATCGTTTAGCCGTTACGGTGCGGTGGAAACAAATGCCAAAGATGAAGTGATTACCTTTCAGGAGAAAAAATATTATGAATCGGGATTGATTAACGGTGGTGTATATGCGCTGAACAAAGATTATTTCCTTGAAAACAGTCCGGATGGCACATTCTCATTCGAAAAAGATTTTCTGGAAAGGCAAATCCATTCCGGCCATCTCAAGGCTTTTATTTCGGATAACTATTTTATCGATATCGGCATCCCGGAAGACTATCAGCAGGCTGCTAAGGATTTTCAACAAATTTTTCCGGAACATAATAGTCAATAATTTCAAATTCACCACTCGCCAATATGATACCATTGCATACGATCAACCGGGAATGGACGCTTTTCCTCGACCGCGACGGGGTGATCAATCATGAAAAGTATAAGGATTATATCCACCGTTGGGATGAATTTGTTTTTTATGAAGGGGTGATGGAAGCTTTAGCCGTATTTGCAAATATATTTCCGCGAATCTTCATTGTAACGAACCAGAAAGGCGTTGGTAAAGGATTGACCAGGCCGGAAGATTTATTCGAGATTCATCAGAACATGCAAAATGTAATAACAACAGCCGGTGGCAGGATCGATGCCATTTATTTCTGCCCCGATCTGGAAGAAACCAGCATCAACCGGAAACCCAATCCCGGTATGGGTTTGCAAGCCAAAGAAGCCTTCCCTGCCATTGATTTTTCAAAAACCATCATGGTGGGAAATACCATCAGTGATATGGAATTTGGAAGGAATCTCGGATGTTACACCGTTTTTTTACCCACCACGCATCCGGAAATCGACCTCAATGATCATCGGATAGACCTGAGTTTTTTAACTTTAAAGGCCTTTGCGGATGAATTACTGAAGCAACAATAATTCGTTAAAAAACTTTTATCCTAATCAATGGCAATCTTTATTCCCTCAGTTTAGCTAAATTTAAAGATGAAAACGATTTTGTTGCTTGCCCTCTGTATTGGTTTCATGATTTCTTTAGATGCACAACCTATCCTTCCGGCAGATTTCAAACTGCTGAAGGCAAAAGAAGATTCCATGAAAACACCTGCTTCCACACTCATCCAGGGCATCAATGCATCCGACCGGTTTAAAGCAGACAGTTTACTTACCAAAATGCTGGTAAGGGCACTGATGATACCCAACTCGTTTTATTATCCCTTTGATTCCATTTATACGGTTTCGAAATTATACGCACCCGACAGCAGTTTCCGGATTTACACCTGGCAGATGGTGATCAATGATAATATCATCAGGCAGCATGGCGCCATCCAGATGAAAACCAATGATGGACGATTGAAATTATTCCCGCTGATTGATAAATCGGATGTTACGGTTAACATGGAAGACACGGTAGGAAATAATTATGGATGGATGGGTGCAGTTTATTACAAAGTGTTGCTGAATAAATACCAGGATAAAAGTTATTACACCTTACTGGGGTACGATGAAAACAATATCCGTAGTAATAAGAAAATCGTTGAAGTGCTGCGTTTCGAAAACAACCAACCGCTTTTTGGTGGCCCGTTTTTTTCAGTTCCCTCAAATACATTGAAAGTGAAAAATCCCGCCCGTTTCATCATGGAATTTAAAAAAGAAGCAGGCCCAAGACTGAATTACGACAATGAACTCAACATGATTGTTTTTGAACATCTGGTTTCCGAATCGAATGAGCCGAATAAAAAATGGACCCTTATCGGCGATGGCGATTATGAAGGGTTTAAATGGCAATCGGGAAGATGGATATATGTTTCAAAAGTATTCCATGAAATGACTCCGGAAGGGAAAGAGCCCGTTCCGGTTCCTGTAAAGGAAAACAAAGAAATCAAAGAGAATTAGTAATCTTTTCCGGTATTCGTTTGCTTAATCATCCAGTTTCAACACCGCAAGGAAAGCTTCCTGTGGTACTTCCACATTGCCGATCTGCCTCATCCTTTTCTTACCTTCTTTCTGTTTTTCCAGCAGTTTCCGTTTCCGGCTGATATCACCACCATAACATTTGGCCGTAACATCTTTACGCATGGCGCTGATATTTTCGCGAGCAATCACTTTAGCTCCGATGGCTGCTTGTATAGCAATTTGAAACTGCTGACGCGTAAGCAGCTCTTTCAGTTTTTCACATAGTTTTCGTCCAAACTCCTGAGCCCTGCTTCGGTGTATAAGAGCACTGAGGGCATCTACTTTTTCGCCATTCAGCAGGATATCCATCCTCACAATATCACTAAGCCTGAAGCCGATCGGGTGATAATCGAAAGAAGCATAACCCCGGGTTTGTGATTTTAATTTATCATAGAAGTCGAAAACGATTTCCGTGAGTGGCATTTCAAATGTAAGTTCAACCCTGGTTGGTGTAAGATAGGCCTGATGAATCAACATGCCTCTTTTGCTGATACAAAGGGTCATGATATTACCGATATATTCTGCCTGCGTGATGATCTGCGCCTTGATGTAAGGTTCTTCAATGCGTTCAGTTCGGCTGGGGTCGGGCAAAGTGGCCGGGTTATGAACATCAATCTTTTCCCCCTTTGTGGTATAGGCAATAAAACTAACGTTGGGAACTGTAGTGATCACTGTTTGGTTGAATTCTCTTTCCAAACGTTCCTGAATGATTTCCATGTGAAGCAATCCAAGGAATCCGCAGCGAAAACCAAAACCCAACGCCTGTGAAGTTTCCAGTTCGAAAGTGAGAGAAGCATCATTAAGCTGCAGTTTTTCCATACAATCGCGCAACTCCTCAAACTTATCGGTATCCACCGGAAAAATACCGGCAAATACCATCGGTTTCACATCTTCAAAACCATCGATCCTCGATTGGGTGGGATTCACAACGGTAGTTAGTGTATCCCCTACCTTAACTTCTTTTGCATTTTTGATGCCGGTGATGATATAACCCACATCACCACAATTCACTTCCTCTTTCTTTTCGATGCCCAATTTTAATATGCCCACTTCATCCGCTTCATATTCCTTATCGGTACTGAAGAATTTCACTTTATCGCCTTTCTTCAATTTGCCATTGAAAATGCGGTAATAAACGATGATTCCCCGAAAAGAATTGAAAACGCTATCAAAAATCAAGGCTTGCAATGGGGAATTAGGGTCGCCTTTCGGAGCAGGGATCCTTTCAATGATCGCTTGCAGGATGGCTTCAATACCGATGCCGGTTTTACCACTGGCCAGCAAGATATCTTCCTGTTTACATCCAACCAGGTCGATGATCTGATCGGTTACTTCAGGTATCATGGCCCCATCCATATCAATTTTGTTGATAACAGGAATGATTTCAAGATCATTGCCAATGGCGAGATACAGGTTACTGATGGTTTGTGCCTGAATGCCCTGCGTGGCATCAACCAAAAGTAAAGCGCCTTCGCAGGCTGCAAGGGCACGGCTTACTTCATAACTGAAATCAACATGTCCGGGTGTATCGATCAGGTTCATCACATAATCGCCATCCGGAGCTGCATTGGGAGCACCATTTCCTTTATAGGGGAAATTAATCTGAATGGCATGGCTCTTGATGGTGATGCCTTTTTCCCGCTCTAAATCCATATCATCCAAAACCTGTGCCTGCATATCGCGGTCGCTGATAGTATGGGTGGTTTGCAACAAACGGTCGGCCAGGGTACTTTTTCCGTGATCGATATGGGCGATAATACAAAAATTACGAATATGCTTCATGAACTGGCGGCGCTTTTAGGCTGCAAAATTAACGCATTTCAATCTATCTGAACGGTTAAAGGCTATTAATTAATACCAATGTGATTTATATAATATGCCAATATTTTATAAATCTTATCCCGAATGCTTTCGGGAGTAAATGCCGATGGTATCAAACAAATAGTACGATGAGGCGATAGCCGATATTGGACTATATTGTTTGTCCAATCGGTATAAAATAGTTATGCACTCTCATCTTCTAAAAAAAGCAAGGGTAAAAGGACGTTTTATATGCTAATGGCTGATTTTTTGAAAAACTGCAGTAAATATGATATTTGCGGCGTAAAAAGGACTCAAACTAGTGAATGGGGAGGTATGAAAGCCTGGCAATTCAAAAACTCATTGAACGATTTTATTGGGAATTAATTTGTAATTTTATTTGCGGTTGTTAAGTTACCTTAAATCATTCATCAACAAATTTTTTATACCATGCTTGAAGAATTCAAAGACAATCTCACCGGAAAGTACGAAGGTGATCCTTATGCGAATAACAGCCTTAGATTTTTAACTGCCCATTCTATCATTGGCGATAAAGTGAAAAATAAAGAAGGGGAACATATGGGGCATATCAAAGATATCATGCTCGATATCCGTTCCGGAAAAATTGAATATTATGTAATTGAGTTCGGCGGATTCCTGGGAATCGGCGAAAAATTCTTTGCTATACCCTTTCGTTTACTGGAAATTGATCCCGACCATAAGCTGTTTCTTTTCAATGAAAAAAGGGAGACCTTAGAAAAAGCCCCCGGTTTCGATAAGCACCATTGGCCGGAAACCAATGAGCATAAAACGGAGTACACTACCATGAGCTGGAGTTATTGGGATAATCCGGATTAATCAGCCATTAACTTTTCAATTATCTCATAAAGATATTTTATCCATCAAAATTTTTTGTATTGGATCTGATTCCGTACGAACCGGTATCCACTGTAGTTGGCAAAGGTTCAAATGTATCGAAATCTGTAGCTGGCCGTTATTGGGAGATGCCTTCCTGGGGTTTCTTCCTTTTTCTTCATGCTATTTTTATAGGTCTTGTTTTGCTTTATCAAAGCCTGTGGTTATTCAGTGAAAAAACAACAGCCCTATGTGAAACCTATTGGGGGCCTTATGGAGAAAGAAGAAATATCACTCCTGGAACAATCATTTATCACTACAAGGCAGGAGATGAAATTTACGAAGGATCTTCTACCAGAAACGGAATACCCATCACTCAAAAAACTATACCTGTAAGATATTTAAGATTCAAGCCCTCTATATCAAGGTTGGATACATACGAAGGAAACTGGCTGGCGTTTCATGTGGCCTGGTTGATATTTTTTGTGATTACGGCAATGATTTTTTTTATTCCCAACGAAACGATTCCCCGAAACAGTTTCATTTACTTTACCAAAAAGAAACCCTGGATAAATATGATTGTGCGATGAATGGTGGAAACGTTTAAGCTGTCGCCGCCATGGTGCGTGTTTCACACAATAAATTAAGACCAGCATCAAGAAAACGCAAAGCTCGCTAAGAGTAACTTTGGTTGGAAGGTAGTTGTATCAACGCAAAGTTATCTAAAAGTAATTTTTTCGCCGCCATGGTGCGTGTTTCACGCAACAAATTTAAACCTGCAGCGAAAAATCTGTGTTGTGTAATTAAGGCAATATTCTCTTTGAAATTACATTGCTAATAAAAACCAAGCCATTAGATATTTCGAAGTACATTTCGCCTTGTTTAACAATATAAAAATGTATGAAGCTTAGGATATGGAAACCTTGACCAGCTTAACAACAAAAGATCATCCGTTCGGGTAAAACATAATTGGAGGTAACAAACAGTGACCTCCAATTTTATAAGGTTTATATATTTACCCATCAAATTAATCGCGATGGCAAAGGAGGAATTATAGGCATTGGTACACTAACATTATGATTGCCCGACCAGGAGCAGAAGCAGACAAGAAAATAGGTGAGTTGGCAGATAAACTTAAAACAGAAGGAATAAAATGATAAAAGGACGTTTAACAGTTATCGCATTGGCTTCATTTATTATTTATTGGTTTTTATTCGCTACACTTTTTTTGTCAATACCTTTTATGGTGAGTTGGGGAAGTGCAAAGCCTTGGTATTTAAAAATATTAAGCTTACGCCCCTTAATCTTACGAGAGGAAATGGAGAAACCAAAATGAGTTTATTGTTCGTAAATGCTTTGTTTTATACATTATGTATTGCTGCATTATTGTGGGGTGTAGCCTGTCTTACAGATAAAAAAGGGAAAGAATAAAAAGCCGTTGAGCAATCAGCGGCTTTTTCATTGAACCTCTTTCAGCACACAACTAAGAGCATCCTTAAATTTTTTCTTACTTACCAATGCTTAGAAGTAGAACCAAATCAAGTTACCAACTTTGGCAATAACTTTTATAAAGTACGTATAGCTATTGCTTCCAAGGGCAAGGGTAAAAGTGGCGGGGCAAAAATTAGCAAACTTGTCTAATATAAACAAGCATCATAATCTAATTTTTTGCTTATTTGTCTAATTACTATTGATTATACTTGTTTTTTAAGCTAAATTTGCTGTATAATTTTACGCTAATGCTTAATAAAATAGAATTTGCAGACCGATTAAAGCAACTCCGCAAACAAAAAGGGATTTCGCAAGGCGACTTAGCGGAACTAATAGAAGTACATTTTACTCAAGTGAGCCGCTACGAAAGAAGGGAAACAAAACCCAATGCCGAAGCAATGTCTAAACTTGCCAAAGCTTTGAATACTACTGTTGATTTTTTAATGAATGGTACGGCTGATGATGTGGTAAAGGATGCTGGACTAGAAAAAGAATTGATAAGCCGTTTTATAGAAGTACAAAGTTTAGAGACGGATGATAAAAAAACGGTGCTGTCGCAAATGGATGCCTATATTGCAAAAACAAAAATTCAAATATTACTCCACGCTAAATAATTTTTTATGGATAATACAATGCTTATACAAGTAACCAACCAAAAAGCTGTTCGGCTTTTACACGAACTGCAGGAACTGCATTTAATAAAAGTGTTGAAAGAAAATTTCACTCCTGTAAAACAAAAGCTGTCTGACAAATACAAAGGCATTATTACTAAAGAGCAGGGGCAAAACTTAAACGAACACATTAAACAAATGCGTAGCGAATGGAACAGTATTTAATTGATACCAATGTAGTGTCCGATTATTTTTCAGCTTCGTTCTCGGCTGCTGGTATGGCTCTTATGGACGTTGCTATTGATGCTACACCTAATATTTCTATCATTACTCAAATAGAATTGCTTTGTTGGAATACGGATGCTGCTACTACACAAAATATACAAAATTTTGTTGCTGATAGTGCTGTATTGGATATTAGCCCTGATGTGATTGCTCAATGTGTTGCTTTACGCAAAGGCAAAAAAATAAAAACGCCTGATGCTATTATTGCCGGTACTGCTTTAGCTTATGGCTATACGCTTATTACTGGCAATGAAAAAGATTTTGGTTTTATTAATGGACTGAAAATTGTTAATCCGCATAAATTCTAAAAAGCCTGCAGCGATACAAGGCTTTTGATAAAATCATTTATTAAGGCTACTTTAAAAATATTTTTGATTTTTTTTCTGCCTTCTTTTTTAAAAAGCATAGATCCATCTTTTGCTTCTGAAGCTTCATGAAGCAATACAAAGTTATTTTCTTTTGCAGTTGGCTTATTTACATAACGGGTACTCCATTTATAAAAACCGGCTTCTGAACATCTAACAAAACATCATCCGTTTAGATAAAAAAAAAGTAAATTTGGGTATAAAATAATATAATATGACAACAGTAGCGATCCGTAAAAAATTAGTTGATTATTTGCAGGTGGCAGACGATAAAAAAGTGAAAGCAATGTATGCGCTTTTAGAAGATGAAATTGAGCAGGAAGAACTGGAATACAGCGATGACTTAAAAATAGAGCTTGACAAACGTTATGCAGGTTATAAAAGTGGCAATGTGAAAATGATAACAGCCGCAGAGAGTAAAAAAAGAGTACAAAAGATATTAAAAGCAAGCCGGAAATAATGGCCTATAAGTATATAATTCATGAGCTTGCGCAACAAGAGTATGAAACATCATTACAGTGGTATGCAGAACGGAGCAAACGGGCTGCCGAGAATTTTATAACAGCAGTAAATGATGCCTTGCATTTAATTTGTGCATCTCCTACAAGATGGCGTAACTCCTACAAAAGTTTTTATGAGCTAGGATTAAAAAAATATCCATTTACAATAATCTATACTATTGAGCCAGGTAAACAATTGATTATGATATCTTCTATATACCACTACAAACGGAACCCTAAGAAGCGTTATAGAAAATAATCTTCTTTCAACTACGAATAGCTACAAATCTGTCTAACACTTAGCACCAGAGGTGATCTGCGGTGTTGCCGGTAGTTTTTTTATCATGTTTTTTGCGCGACCTGCGCTAATGCAGCACATGTAGGGGACCCTAAAAAGCAGACAGTTTAAAATTAGAGTTAAAAACTTAAATTTAAACTGCAAAACATGAAAAAGAAATCGAGCAATTGCAGGGCTATAAATCCTAAATCCGTAATCGTATGTTGAAGTCCCTGTAGTTTCATTGTCTTTCTCCTTCCCATTAAACCCATACCTATATAACCCACCAGCAGCTGGGTATTTACGCCCCGGCATCAACATACCGCCCGGAGGTAGTTATTATTCCTACTATTGCTTGTTACTACTGCTTCATAGCCAAATTAAAGAACTGGTAAATCTGTATGAATATACGAAAATTAGGAATTTAGGAGTGAGTTTTTTGTTGATTGGGGAGAAAAATACTTAGGATCTTGTAACGCTGAAAACAAGATGGGGCAAGAATTATTTATTTGCCGGGTCACATGAAGCAGCACAAAGAAGCGCAATGCTGTACTATTTATTATGCACCTGAAAATGTATGATGAACCTTTTGCCTGGCTACGCAGTACGCTTGAAAAAATTGAAAGCCATCCTATCAACAGGATCAGTGAATTACTTCCGCATGCTCAACCATAAATAAAATTGTTTCCATTAACAAGATGTAATTAGGCGGAGGGATACGCATAAACCTTATATAAGTTGTGGAGAATTTCACCTTTTCAAAACAAAAAAAGCGCCCCGAATGGAGCGCTTTTCAGAATTATATCGAAGTGATAATTATAATTTGATCAATTTCTGGGTGGTAACTTTTGCTCCTTGTGTAATTCTTACAAAGTAAGTTCCAGGTTTCAGATTTTCACCAAACTGGTATTTTTTATCATAACTTCCTTTAGTATTAAACACCCTTGCCCCATACATATCCATCACTTCTATCGTAATATCTTCTCGGGTTTCTGTATTTAATGAAAGGTTGAATTGTGTAGGAGCAGGGTTAGGGAATACATTTGCTGTGATTCCGGATGGTCTTCCTGATCCGCAGTTTACTGTGCCGGCATTGATCATCAATACAGTGGTAGCAATATTGCCACCGGCATCTTTTGCATAAACATTGTGCAAACCAGCAGATAGATTATAAAAACGGGTATTGATACCAAATCTTCCATTATCAATTCTATAGGTATAGGGGGCCCTTCCACCAATAGCCAGTACTTCTGTGGTACCGTTTGATGCATCTTGGCAGCTTTCGTCGGTTTTTGCTATTACCATTACACTGAAAGCTGATGGTTCTCCCATGTTCACAGAAAAAGAAATTTCTTTTGTACATCCGCTTGCATCGGTAACTAACAGTATGTGATTGCCTGCAGGCACGTTTGAAAATGATGGGGTTGACTGTTGAGTTCCATTGTTTAAGTTATACAGATAATTTCCGGCACCACCAGAAGTGATTGCAGTTACACTGGTAGTTCCGCCATAGCTGGAGACGTCTCCTGCAACTACTGCCGTTACAACAATTGCTGTAGGCTGACTGATGTTTATAATTTGTGTACTGGTGTCTCCGTTTACATCCCAAACTGTGTAAGTGTGCGAACCGGCAGGAACGTTGAAGCTGCCTATACCTGTATAGGGAGGTATACCCCCCGTTGCTGAAACAGTTACTGTTGTAGTTGCTCCGTAACAATTGATTGTTCCAGATGAAACAGTTACACTTAATGGTGTAAACGAAGGCTGTGATAAAGTAATATTACTGCTAACAACACAGCCGTTTGCATCACGTACCCTGATGGTGTGCGAACCCGCTGCAACATTGTTAAATGTACTGGCAGCCTGATAATTGCCATTATTTAACCTGTAACTATAAGCAGGTGTACCACCAGTAGCTGAAACTGTAATAGTAGTTGTACCTCCAAAATTTGTTATAGTGCCAGATGTAACAACCGGAATGATTGCAGTGGGTTGGGTTATTGTTACAGCAGTTGTTTGCGTAACATTGTTAGCGTCTGTTATGGTATAACTGTAAGTACCTGCAGTAACTGTAAAGGTTCCCGTACCAGTGTATGGAGCTGTTCCTCCACTAGCCGAAACCGTTACACTGGAAGTTTCGCCATTGCAATTAATCACTCCGGCATTTGCGGTAATCGTAAGTGGATTTATTGGAACGTTGATCGTAATTGAGGTTTCTTTTGTACAGCCATTTGCATCTTTTGCAGTAATGGTGTAAGTTCCTGCAGCAATACCGGTAAAACTTGTTGCCGACTGGTAGGTACCCGTTCCAACCTGGTAAGTAAAGTTTCCTGTACCGCCACTTGCGATAACATCAATGGTGGTTGTACCTCCTATAATGGTTATAGGTGCAGCATTTGCTGAAACACTTATAGCAGAAGGTTCTGAAACGGTAATGCTTGTTACAGCAGTTGAGCCGGTCGCATCTGTTACTGTGTAGTTATAGTTTCCTGCACTCACTGTAAAACTACCAACACCGGAATAGGGAGCTGTGCCTCCTGTTGCAACTACATTTACATTCGCAGATCCACCATTACAATTTATTGAAGTAGCAGTTGCGTTTGCCGTTAGCGGTATTGCAGCGGGCTCGGTAATATTGATATTGTTCGATACCGTACAACCGTTAGCATCTTTCGAGGTTACCGTATGTGTACCCGCACTTACATTATTGAAAATATTAGCAAACTGGTAGATTCCATTATTCAGTTTGTAGGTATAAGTACCCGTACCACCTGATGCTGTTACAGTAATACTTGTTGTACCCCCGTTTACAGCGATAGTACCTGCTGCTAATGTCATGCTAATAGCCGATGGCTGTGTGATGGTTACCGAAGTTATTGATGTTGCTGCATTGGCATCAGTAATGGTGTAAGTATAAGTTCCGGCAGATACGGTAAATGTACCTGTACCTGTGTATGGTGGAGTACCTCCTGTAGCCGTTACCGTTATTGAGGCTGTTCCTCCATTACACGCTATTGTTCCTGTTGTGGCTGCTGCTGATAATGGAGGTATAACAGGTGCGCTGATAGTGAATGTTTTAGTAGAAATACATCCGTTAGCATCTTTTACCTGTACGGTATGTGTTCCGGCAGGTACTGCTAAAAACGTGCTTGAAGCTTGAAATGCCCCGGCATTCAGTTTATAAGTATAAGTACTGCCAGTACCTCCCGAAGCATTAACAGCTACTGTGGTTGTTCCACCGGGTACGGTAATCGTTCCGGTAGAAATTAATACTGCTATAGGTGTAGGTTCACCGATAGTAAGGGTTACTACCTTGGTTGAACCGGCAGCATCGGTTATGGTATACGTATAGGTTCCTGCACTAACGGTAAAGGTTCCGGTTCCTGTATAAGGAGCTGTACCTCCTGAAGCAGTAACTGTAACCGTGGTTGTACCTTGATTACAGGTTATAATTCCCGGTGTAGCTGTTGCGGTAAGAATATTACTGATTGCAGTTTCGAATATACCTGAATTAGGAATACTTGGTATAGGGTTCCCCCCAAAATCTTTATCGAACAAGCCTAGAGCCTGGCCTGCATCATTGGCAGCAGAAGAAGCCGATAATTGGTAATCCCATGATGTTGTAAGGCCTGTTTGATTGTTCCAGATGTTAGAAGTTGTGATGATTTCATTTGGATTTAGAGTAAAATTTGTGAAAGCTCCATTTAGGAATCGATAAACATTGTTCTGATGTATGGTTTTACTGGCAACGGTACTATTGCTTACAATTCTATAATTGGGGTTAGAAATATACATAGTATTGTTGCGTAGATCGAATACGGTTGTATTAGGCGATCCTGAACTGAAAGCAAGGAGGGAAAAGTCATTGGAATAATGACTTATCGCTTCAGGCATGATGATTCCCGTTCCACCATTCGGTCCGCTGAACCTGCTCTCGCTTGTTTCTACTATTACGTTATTATAATATTTGGTATTGGTAGCCTGGGTGGCAAATACATTATTGAAATTGATCCAGGATAGTGCTCCGCACTGGATGATCTTGTTATAAGCAAATAAATTTCCGGAAGAAACAGAACCATCTGAACTGCCGAATTCTGCAATACCGCCACAATCGATATAGGTATTGTAAGCAAACACATTGTTTACACAAGCACCGTACATTTCATTAGCGCCACCCGAAAACCCGAAATCATACGATTCGCACCAGTTAGACTGGTAATAAGAATGAAGGAATTTATTATTGCTGCCTTCCAAAGTAATTCCGTTAGCTCCATAATCTTCGTAGGCTGATGAACCTCCTGTGTTTGGCGTATTCACTACATTTTTCAAATTGGTAAAAGTACAACTGTCAACAAGGTTATAATCTCCCAGTATCACCACCCCTAAACCGATATTGTTGAAATCACAATTCTTGATCACACAATAATTACTTTTGGTTGTTCCGCCAAAATCTCCAAGTCGGATACCCGTACCCGTTGGAGCAATACTTAATTTATCGGAAACAGGAAAAGTGATGTCCTGAAAATTCAACCCGTCCCATGTCCAATAATTTTTACCTACTACCCAAAATATTCCCCCGATGGTATTGGCCTGAAACCTGGGTTTGGCGCCGGTTCCGTAAGAACCAAAATAAATGGGATTGGTAGCTGTACCTGAATTGGCCGATCCACCGAAACCGATGGTGGTGGAATTGTTAAATACCTCCCCTCTCTTGAACAATATACGGTCGCCTGCCGTAATAGTGCCATTATTTAATCGGGTTATCATGCCACTGAAATTCCAGGGCGTTGATGTTGAAGTGCCGTTATTAGAGCTAGTTCCGCTTACGGATACATAATAAACGGCTGCATGGCTAAGGCTGCTGAAGAGCATGATTAATGCAAATAGCATACACCTGTTGGGTAGGAATACTCTCATGGTTTTTCATTTAGGTTATTGACATTATATTATAGCACACTATCCCGCTAAGAATAAGGCTTCCATTGCATTAAGCACCGGTAAGTATTGATGCTTTCTGCAATAATTAAACGTAAATTGAAATAGGAAAAATAAAGCTGAGAGAGTCTTTGGTAGTAGTTGGATATTGGACTTTAACAGCGTGTTCCGGTATTCGATTACGTATCGTTTCCGACCTTAACATCTAAATGCAATAGTTGTGCCAAGAATCGAAATCTATTTAAGAACTATTTTATTATTTCGCCGGGAAACTTATTTTTTTCTCATTTAAATAATAAAACGCTTACCTATAACGCAGTTTTATTTTAAATTATATGTGAGACAATCATTATTTTCTTGATTTTTTTTGTAGTATAATTACTACAAAACTTGTACAAGCCATTTTTTAATGTTGACGATATCAGCAATAGCCGTATAGGTGAGGAATATTATTGGATACGTTTATCAGCCAAGCGGTACAAGCTATCGGAAAAAAAATTTACCAGTGTGAACAATGTAGCACTGAGCAATACAGCCCCCATTACAACAGGGTAATCAAGTTTCTCCAATGCATCAACGGTTACTTTGCCAATACCCTTCCATCCAAAGATGTATTCAATAAAGAAAGAGCCGGCCAACATTTCAGCAAACCAACCCGTGGTGGCTGAGAGCACTGGATTAATAGCATTGGGCAATGCATGTTTCACTATAACCGACTTTCTACTCAACCCTTTTGCAAAACCTGTTCGTATATAATCTTGATGAAATACTTCAATCATCGAACTGCGGGTAAGTTGAGTGATGATGGCAAGTGGTCGTAATCCAAGTGTAAATGCAGGTAGTATCAGGTTTTTTATTTCAGGATATCTCAAGCCTGTAACTTCATTGATAGCAAATAAACTGCCTGCAGGCATTAATCCGGAATACCTATGCCAGAGTATTCCTATCAGGTACGCAAGAACGATAGCAACAAAAAATGAAGGAAAAGAAGTTCCGGCAACACTACCTGTAACGGCTAAATGATCAGGCCATTTACCACGGTAAAGGGCTGCAATCATACCCAACAACAAACCACCTGCCAGGGCGAAAAAGATAGCAGTAATTGCTAATATAATTGTTCCTGGCAACGCCTCTCCAAGTATATCAGCAACGTTTTTCTTACTTTGATAACTTTTGCCAAGGTATGGCCTTTTGATCCCAAACTTCAGGTTGTTTCCAATAAATATCCCTTTCAGTTTTTTTTCTTCAATATCAGTTTTATGATGTATACAAATTGGAGAAACATCATTGATGTAAAATAACAGTTGTTTCCATCGGGGTTGATCAAGATGTAACGACTTTCGGATTTGTTGCACTGTTTTCAAGTCACCAGCCTGACCAGCCATCAGCCTTGCCGGATCGCCAAAGCCCTGAAATAAAAGAAAAACCAAACAGGTTACCCCGAGAAGCACTAAAGAGGCATAGCCGGTTTTTTTAAGAAGGAAAAGCATTAGCATTCATTTTGCTTTTTTCAACAGCACATGATCATAGTACCACATTTTGGAAAGAAGCCCAGCTCCATTTTTCTGTTACAACCGGCCCTTTCATAAGGAAAAGAACCGGATTGGCCCTAGCCGCCGTTTTAATAGCTGTAGCATCGCAGGTGAAAATAAACGACGAATATCCTTCACCGTTAAATCCTTTTAAACCTGCATAACGGATTTTAACTGCCTCCGGCTGGGCAGTAATAATAAAAACTTTCGCGTGTTTACCGGCAATGGCTTGAATCAATTGTTTGTCGCCTTCCCAACCTTCCGGAAAACTGTTGATTTCCTTTATAAACAGCAGGTAATAGCTTCCTTCCTGCCCCAGAATCGCAGCTGTTGTGTCATTGCCGGAAGCTGTAGTAAATGAAAAATCGTTAATCAGTGGTAAGTTGTTACTGCCTTTTTGGATAAGCTTTTGTTTACGTTCTATAAATTTCCAACTGCTGTCAGGTAATCCAGTCACGAGAAAATCTTTACGATTGCCTTCTTTTTCATAAATAAATACATACTCAAATTTATCAGGGATGGCGTTATCAGGCATTTCACGAAGCTTCAATATATCATTACCCTTGCGATATGGTAAACAATCAACTACAGGTAAATAACGTAACACATAAAACTGAAGAATCAGCGTAAATAAAGTTGCCCCTGCTACCATCAAAAAAGCAGGCAAAGGCTTTACCCATGGCAGGAATTTCTTAAGATTGAATAAAAGGAAAAGCGAAAAAATAAGTAAGATGATATCCTTGGTAAAAGTTTGAATGGGTGTAAGCGGAATACAATCTCCAAAACAACCGCAGGCCCTGATTTTTCCACTGAACAACACATAACTGGTAAGGAAGGTGAAAAACAAAATCAAAAGGAATAACAACCAGGTGCTTATTCTCTTTTTCCATCCTATGATGATCGCTAACCCTACGGCAACCTCCAATGTAATCATGATAATTGAAAAAACTAAGGCATAGTCATTTAAGCCATCCATCAAACCCGGAAGAAAGCCATCATGTGCCCATGCCTCAAAAAATTCCTGCATTTTGTAAGCCAAGCCACGTGGGTCGATGGCTTTTACCAGTCCGGAAAAAATGAATAAGCTTCCGGTTAATATCCTAATCAGGTTCACGGCAGTTTTCATATCGTTATTGAGCTGGTTTGGATTCGTTAATCAATATCAAGGCAAATGCTGCATAATTGAGGATATCTAAAAAATTGGCATCAATACCTTCACTCACATTTGTTTGTCCGTTGTTGGCAATAATCTGTTTGATACGCAAAAGTTTAGCCAGCGTAAGATCAACAAAACTTTCCGGGCTCATTTCTCGCCACGCTTCACCGTAATCGTGATTTTTTTGAAGCATTAAATCTCGTGCGATTTTTATTTGGCGGTGATAATGTTCGCGCACTTCGGGTACACTTAGCTGTTCAGACGCAGTTTCGTCAAGTTCAAGCTGAATCAGTCCGATTATCGCATAATTTAAAATTCCTTCAAATTCTCCCTGGATAGAATCTGCTATAAGTTGCTGCTTTTTATCCTGAATGGTTCTGATCCGCCTGGCTTTAATGTAAATTTGATCAGCCACCGAAATAGTGCGATATACACGCCATGAAGTGCCATAGTCAGCAGTTTTGCTAAGAAAAACTTTCCGGCAATTATCAACCACCTTATCATATTGTTCGTTCGTTGTATCCATATCGTGTTTAAGTGTCAAAAGTATTTTATTTACAATGCAAATGAACCTGTTTTCAAAATTAGCACCAAAAACCATAATCTATCCAAGAATATCTGCACTTTTGTAACATGAAGAATAGCATGGGTACTTCCTTTACTTTTAGCCTTAATTGCAAAGGAAAACTCCTCGAATTTACCCAACCTATCATAATGGGTATCATCAATGCCACTCCTGATTCATTTTTTGAAGGGCATCTGAACATGGAACAAGATGCTTTATTGTTAAAAGCATCTGCCATGATTAAAGATGGAGCTTCTATATTGGATGTGGGAGGACAAAGCACAAGGCCAGGAAGTATTGCCATTAGTGCCGCAGCGGAAGCCGGGAGGGTATTACCAGTGATCAGTTTGCTGCACCGGAATTTTCCGGATACACCGATTTCTGTAGATACCTTTCATAGTCAGGTGGCCAGGGAAGCTGTTTTTGCCGGAGCTTCAATGGTTAATGATGTAAGTGGTGGTTTACTCGACCCCGCTATGCTTTCAGTGGTTGCGGGGCTAAAAGTACCTTATATCATCATGCACATGAAAGGCACCCCGCAAACCATGCAGCAGGTAGCGGTTTATAAAGATTTATGTACCGAGATACTCGATTTTTTCATTGAACGTATAAACACCTGCACTGAAGCAGGGATTCATGACATCATCATCGACCCCGGATTCGGCTTTGGAAAAACTATTCCACAAAATTTCCTCTTGCTGCACAACCTGAATGCTTTCAACAGCTTGAATAAACCTATTATGGCCGGACTTTCCCGAAAAAGCAGCATCTATAAAACACTGGGGATATCTCCCGATGACGCACTGAACGGAAGCACCGTATTACATACCATTGCACTGCTCAACGGTGCCTCACTATTAAGGGTACATGATGTAGCTCCGGCAATGGAAGCTATTAAACTCGTTGAGGCTTACAAAAAAGAGGCTTCATAGGGAAGCGGTCTTTCTTACAATAGTTTTGTTACTTATTTTTTTGCACTCGTATCAGGCATACTTGCCTTTACACTGTCCATATACCTCTTCTGCTTTTCTTTCATGGTTTTGACGCGTTCTGCATTATCTGCTCGTACTACCTCTTTATTCAATACATCCAATACTTCAATATCAAAAATAAGGATTGAATTAGGTTTGATATCGCTGCCACTACCCTGTTTACCATAAGCTAATGTTGACGGGATATAAAATTTAGCAACTGCTCCTTTGTTAAGGAATGTCATACCATCTGTCCAACCTTTGATAACAGAGCCACCAAGGGAAGCATCATTTGTCATGTTCACATTGTAAGGTTCTACATGTCCTTTTGAAGGATCGGTATTGCTGTCGAACATCACACCATCCATAGTTCGGCCTGTATAATTGGTTTTTACTACAACACTGGTATCGATGTTTGGTCCGGTACCCGGTTTGATGATTTCAACATAAGTGCCCATTGGTGCTTTTACCACTTTGATATTCTTCTTGGCAAAGTAGGCTTGTAACTCCTTATCTTCTTTAGCCAGTAAAGCAATATTACCGATAGAATCTTTTTGACGGCTCAATTCCATTTCAGCCTTATAAGCACTGTCGGCTTGTTGCCTGCTGCTGAAAATATTAAGTAGCTTTACGGTTGTCATCATGTAATGCCCTTTCTTGAACATCGGTGGAATGCCACCCGGATATTTTGCAAAGGCCGAATCGGCAAGCATCCTGATCACCAAACTATCTCCTTTACGCATCTGTGTGAGTACTTTAAGATAAGCCGGAGGTGTGGAAGCACTATCGAGCATCTCAATGGCTGGTCCGTTTTCATTTCGGGTATCGCTCATCAGTGAATCGATTTTGCCGTTGTTGTAATACTGACCCAGATGGATTTGCATGTAGTCGCCCATTTTCACTTTGGCACCACTGCCCTTTTCAATGATTTTGTACTCAAGGCCCATTTCACCTTTTTGAAAATCTTCTTTGCAGGATGAAAATGTAACTGCTGCAATAATGGCTAAATAAGAAATTTTACGCATATTCATAAAGATTAAAATTGATAAGTACTTAAAGTTGCCCGATTTTCCATCATGGCTTTTTTAAAGTGATCTACAACTGCTTCCAATGGCTCTTTGCTTTGTCCGCCAGCAGCATTCACATGCCCACCCCCATCAAAATAATTACGGGCAAAAACATTCACATCAAAATTACCTTTACTTCTGAACGAACATTTGCGTTCCTCTCCCCTGTCGATGATGATGCCTGCCAACCGTATGCCTTCAATACTCAATGGGTAATTTACCAGTCCTTCCGTATCACCCGTCTTGATATCAAACTTTATCAGATCAGCTTGTGGAATGGCAATCAATGCCGTATTGTATTCATAAAAAACTTCCATCCGGTTTTGAAGTACATGACCGATAAAGCGGAACCTGTTTTCCGAAAAATTATCAAACAGCGATTGATGTACATCAGTGTGTTGCAAACCCTTTTCCAGCAATACAGCCACCAACCGATGAACCGAAGCGCTTGTGGCAGGAAAACGGAACGAGCCAGTATCTGTCATCACGCCTGCATAAATACATTGGGCAATAGTTGGTGTGATCTTGCTTTCATGACCTGATTCCGTAATAAAATCAAACAGCATTTCTGCAGTTGAACTTTTGGTTGTATCACTGATGCCAAAGGAGAAAACTTCCGTTTGTGGTTGTTGATGATGATCGATAAGTATAAGCTTTGCAGCGGATTGCTTTAGTTTGGTTTCCATACGCTTGATACGGCTGAGGGTATTGAAATCCAGACAAAATATCCAATCGGCATCATTGATCAATTGATCTGCCTGATCTGTTTCCCTTTCATAATCTAACACTTCATTACAGCCCGGCATCCAGTTAAGGAAAGATGCCCAATTGGTTGGAGAAATCACTTTCACTTCATGGCCGAATGGCAATAAAAAATGGTAAAGGCCCAATGATGAACCCATGGCATCAGCATCCGGCTTTTGATGTGTGGTTATTACAATTTTTCGGGGAACCTGTAAAAGGGGGTATATTTCTTTGATTGGTTGCATAAAGCGCCGCAAAAGTAAGGCTAAATGACGAATACACAAATTCAAGGTAAAATAATACAGTTCATTTGCTATCTTTGCACCCAAAATAAAAAAAGAATGACGAACAGAACTTTTACCATGATTAAACCGGATGCCACTGAAAATGGACATACCGGAGCTATCTTGGCGATGATTAATAAAGCCGGTTTCCGAATCGTAGCCTTAAAAATGACTCATCTCAGTGAAGAAAAAGCAGGTGCATTCTATGAAGTACATAAAGAAAGGCCTTTTTATGGCGAACTGGTTAAATTTATGAGCCGTGGCCCCATCACTGCTGCAATTTTACAAAAAGAAAATGCAGTGTAAGATTTCCGCAAACTAATCGGGGCAACAAATCCCGCAAATGCAGCGGATGGAACTATCCGTAAATTATACGCCGCTTCGGTTGGCGAAAATGCTGTTCATGGCAGTGATAGCAACGAAAATGCGGCAATAGAAGGTAATTTCTTCTTCAGCCAATTGGAACAGTTCTAAATAGGAATAATGAATTTCGCCCCTGTTTACCTCTTAAACAGGGGTTTTTGTTTTTAAAAGTTACGGATTCAACAAAAAGCAAACCATTGTTTTGCACTGCCTTAACTTGTGCTTTCAAATATGCAGGTTACACTTACGATAGCACGATATCCCATTTGGGCGGTACCGTTTGCCTTTTTAAGTATGGCTATATTCCGTATTCCACTCTGGCTGAATAAGAAAATCAGCTTTTACAAATTGATGGGTTCCGGTCGTAACGGCACTTTCGATAAAGTTCCTGATTTTAGGCAATGGGCCATACTATGCACTTTTAGCGGATCTGCCAAACCCCTAAGTAATCAACTTTCAGATTGTTATGGCGGTTTTATATCGGGATGGTTTCGATTTTTCAACTGTGAAACCTTTACCCTTCTGCTTGATCCCATCGAAGGCCATGGTAGTTGGGATGGCAAGGCTGTATTTGGAAAGCCAGGTCCGGATGTTAGCCATACAGGAGCAATCGCAACACTTACAAGAGCAACGATACGCCTTTCCCGGCTTTCCCATTTCTGGAAAAATGTTGCCCCGGTTGCCAACCAGATGAGTACAGCAAAAGGGCTTGTTACTTCTTTTGGAATCGGCGAAATTCCCTGGATCAAACAGGCTACATTCAGTATCTGGCAATCGAAAGAGGATATGAAAAATTTCGCTTACAGTATGAAACTGCATGCGGATGTGATTAAAAAAACCCGTAAAGAGAAATGGTATAGTGAAGATATGTTTGTACGTTTCAGAATCGTAAGCACCTGGGGAACACTCCACGGCATTGACCCGCTGAAAGGAATGATGTACATTTGATACTGAGGAAAATCAAAAGACATAAAACGGAAAAATCAACGTCATGAAAAATATCAAACTGATTGAAGTGCCATCCGAAATCGGAGCCGGAACCAGAGGCGCCAGTCTGGGTGTAGATGCCATTAAGATTGCGGCGCTCGACTTCATGAGTAATTTCTTCATCCATTTCCCTTCCGAAAAAGTTGAAACAGAAAATACCCTGCTATTTGAACCCATTTATTCTCCCTATGCAAAAAGAATTCAGGGCGTGTTGAATATGTACGAAAGAATCAGTAAAGCGGTATGCGACAGTATGAAGAATAATTTTTTTCCTGTAATCCTCAGTGGCGACCATAGCAATGCAGGTGGCACCATTGCCGGAATCAAGATGGCAAAACCAAAAAGTAAACTCGGTGTAATTTGGATAGATGCCCATGCCGACCTCCACACCCCTTATACCACGCCTTCAGGAAACATGCATGGCATGCCGCTTGCCACAGCTATTGCAGAAGATAATGAAGAGAATAAAGTTCATGATTTGGATGATAAAACCACAAAGCTTTGGAACCAATTGAAAGCGATAGGTAAAATCAACCAGAAAGTATTGCCTGAAGATGTGGTATTTATATCCCTGCGTGATTTTGAGAAAGAAGAGAAAGCATTGATTGAAAAATACGGGATGAAAGTGATCAGTACCGGCGAAGTTCGCCGCAATGGAGCAGAAAATATCAGTCGCAAAGTATTGAGATACCTCAGTGACTGTACCGACATTTATGTAAGTTTTGATGTGGATAGTTTAGATAGTGCGATTTCCCGCGGAACCGGAACACCGGTTGGTAACGGGCTTAGGGAAAGAGAAGCTGAAGATCTGATCAGTAAATTCATGCAGAACAGGAAAGTTTGCTGTTTTGAAATCACTGAAGTAAACCCTACGCTCGATAAGGAAAATCTCATGGCGGAAATCGCATTCAACATCCTGCAACGCAGTGTGAACATTTTGATGATGAACTAATTTATCCCCTTAATCTTATATTTACTAACGGTAATAAATAGTTGAAAATAGTGAACCGGGATAATTAATCCCGGTCCTGTTGTCCTGTAAAAATCAACCTTTAAGAAAAGCCTCTTTATTATAATCCTGTTATTTCTTTTTTGGTGCGTAAGGAAGCTAGAGACGGATCTATTATGATAGCCTTGTCGCACATCTGTTGGCCACGGTCTTTTTCCCCTTTACGTTGAAAGCATAACCCGGCCTGATATAATGCTTTACCATCGTTACCGTCTAACTCCAGTAATTTCTGACAGTATTGCAATGATTTATCAAATTGTTTTTGTTGAAAGAGTACTTCGGCCAATCCACGGATCAGATCTTTGTTACCCGGTTTTTTTTCCAAAACGGTCATCAGCAGCGATTCTCCTTTTTCATATTCACCACTGTATAACGATGCAAAACCAAGATTCTCTTTGAAATCATGCGATTGGGTATAACCATGATCAGCAGCATTCTGCATAGCCTGCATGGCTGCCTTATATTGGCTTTGGTTATAAAGCAATATCCCCTGTTCATACATCCAGGAGCTCTTCGCATCCTTCAAGGCAACTGCTTTCTCATACCAGGGAATGGCTTTTTTATAAAACTCCATATCCACATAAACACGTGCAAGGGTATGCGTAGCTACAGCATCTGAAGGGTCTTGTTTTAGCGCAGTTAATAAATGCTTTTCGGCTTCCGGATAATCCTCCTTTTCATAATGGCTCATGCCAAGAATCCGGGCCGAACCTTTGCAATTATTACAGGTATTGGCCAATGCAATAGCTTCGGAAAACTGTCGGTAATTGAAATAGATTTGCATCAGTTCCTGCTTTGCTTCCTGAAGGTGGGGGTAGAATTCGTATAATTTGATAAGCAGGGCTTTTGCCTGATCGGTACGTTTCATTTCCAAACAGGCATAAGCGTTTTGGAGTAAAGATGGTTGATGTTTTGGATTGAAGTTAAGGGCTTTATCAAATTGCTGGCTGGCAACAAGAAAACGGCCTGAGGTTTTCTCAGCCATGCCCTTCTGAAAGTAGAACTCCGTGCTGTCCGTATTTTGGGCGAATACAAAATTGCAAAGGCATAGAGATATTACAAGCAGGAGGTTTTTCATAGTCGGGCTTTGGCTTCAATATTTCGATTATCGGAATATCATAGCACTTAACGCCGGAACATCTAAAATTATTTCACAAAGCTTTCTTTTTTTATCTGTGAAATGGATAGTTGGCAAAGGGTTAAGGTTTTCTCCGGTGCCCCAGTAGGCGATATCATTGCTGTTGAAGATCTCCTTCCAGTTGCTTTTGCCTTTAACTGTAATAGGCGTTTGGTAATAATTATTGCTCGATACATTCATAACCACCAAAATGTCATCATCGCGGTGCTTGCCCTTTCGCTTATACGCAATAATGCCATTTTCCCTGCGGTTCAATTCCACCCACTCAAATCCGCGTTGATCAAACTGGTATTCATATAAAGCCGGTTGGTTTTTATAGAGATGGGATAAGTATTTCACACAATCCTGCATTTTCTGGTGCGAATCGAATTTTAGGAGTTCCCAGTCGAGTTCCGATTTGTGGTTCCACTCCGAACTTTGGGCAAACTCATTGCCCATGAACAAGAGTTTAGCACCTGGATGTGTATACATATAAGTATAAAGCAAACGGAGATTGGCAAATTTCTCCCATTCATAGCCCGGCATCTTGTAAATCATCGGACTTTTACCATGCACCACTTCATCATGGCTGATAGGCAGCATGAATTTTTCATCATAAAAATACATGAGAGAAAAACTGAACTTATCCTGAGCAGCCATCCGCTTATCGTGTGGAAGTTTGAAATATCGAAAAGTATCGTGCATCCAGCCCATCATCCATTTCATACCAAAGCCAAAACCGCCTTTTTTCAATGGTTGCGTGATACCCGGCCAATCAGATGCTTCTTCTGCAATAGTTTGTACATCCGGAAAATCGTGATAGATGATTTCATTCATTTTTTTTAGAAAAGCAATAGCTTCAATATTTTCATTTCCACCGAATTTGTTAGGCTCCCACTCTCCTGGTTTCCTTGAAAAATCGAGGCGTATAATAGAATTTACTGCGTCTACGCGTATACCGTCTGCATGGTAATACTTCAACCAGAAATGAGCGCTGCTGAGCAGGAACGAACGAACTTCTCCCCTGTCGTAATTGAAAATATAGCTGTTCCAATCGGGATGGAATCCTTTTCGCATATCTGCATATTCATAAACATGAGATCCGTCGAAGCGATAAAGTCCATGCGCATCTCCCGGAAAATGAGAAGGCACCCAATCGAGAATAACTCCAATCCCTTCCTGATGAAAAACCTGAATCAGATGCATCAATTCTTCGGGTAAGCCAAACCGTGATGTTGCCGCAAAAAAACCG
Source organism: Sphingobacteriales bacterium (assembly GCA_026391525.1). Taxonomy (GTDB): domain Bacteria; phylum Bacteroidota; class Bacteroidia; order Chitinophagales; family Chitinophagaceae; genus Ferruginibacter. Next base: position 27,167 of record JAPLEF010000028.1, on the reverse strand, counting down.
GTACCCTGATAACCCCAGCTTCCATCATAAGGATATTCCATCACCGGCATCAACTCTACATGTGTAAAGCCCATCCCTTTAACATATGGCACTAATGTCTCGGCCATTTGCAGGTAGGTGTTGAAACTGCTTTCATTATTTTTTTCCGGCCGCATCCAGCTTGCCAGATGTACTTCATAAACGTTCCATGGGGCATTCAGTGCATTATTGTTTTTTCGGCCTTTCATCCAATATTCGTCGTTCCATTCATGCTCAAAATGCCAGGTGACAGATGCGGTTTCAGGCCTTTTTTCTGCGAATCGTGCATAGGGATCTGCTTTAAGATAGCTGTTACCGTCTGCATCTTCAATATGATATTTATACACTGTTCCTTTTGGTAAACGGGGTATAAAACCTTCCCATATGCCGGAATAGTCAAGCCGCACAAATAAAGGATGTAATTCCTTTTTCCATCCGTTGAAATCGCCAACTATAGAAATATATTTTGCATTGGGAGCCCAAACTGCAAAATAGTAACCTTCAGTTTCTAAAACAGTATGCCGGTGGTTGCCGAATTGTTCATAAGCAGTTGCATGTAACCCTTGCTGAAAAAGTTCAATCAACGATGCGGTAAAGAAAGAATAGTTCCACACCAGTTTCCGGCTTTCAATAAAATGATTGTCTTCGTATGCCATTGATAGCTTGTTGTTACCGTTTAAAAAAAAACGATTTAACCTAAATTTAGGAATAGTTAGTTTGCATTAAGGATTTTTTATCACAATTTAACAGATGATTTTGCAACTGAAGTTCAACTATTATTACATGCGTTCAATTCTACTACTGCTTTTGATTGCTTTTTTCAGTATCAACAGTACCTATGCGCAGCAAACTGATATCCGGGGATCATTAAAAGACACTACTTCAAATATTCCTGTTCAGAACGCTGTTGTGCTATTATTAACACCCAAAGATTCGATCCTGAAATCATTCGCCCGTACTTCCGGCGACGGCAGCTATGTGCTTAAAGATGTACCATCCGGAAATTATATCCTGATGGTGATGCATCCGCAATTTGCCGATTATGTAGATGGTATTACCATCAGTAGCAATCAGCAACAAATTGACCCAATTCCGGTAACCTCAAAATCGAAACTGCTTGCAGCCGTTATCGTTAAAAGTGGAAGCCCGATCAAGATCAAAGGTGATACCACCATTTATACAGCTGATAGTTTCAATGTAAGCGCCAATGCCAATGTTGAAGAGTTATTGAAGAAATTGCCCGGGATCCAGGTAGATAAAAATGGTGAGATCAAAGCCATGGGTGAAAAAGTAGAAAAGGTATTGGTTGATGGAGAAGAATTTTTTGGCGATGATCCCGGAATGGCGGTAAAAAATCTCCGTGCTGATGCAGTAAAAGAAGTGCAGGTTTTTGATAAAAAGAGTGAACAGGCCGAATTTACCGGTATTGATGATGGAAATACCCAAAAAACTATCAACCTGAAACTCAAAGAAGACAAGAAGAAAGGCTATTTCGGAAAAATAGGTTTGGCTGGTGGTTTAAGTAATGATGTAGACCCGAGGTTCAACAACAACCTGATGTTTGGATCATTCAAGGGAAAAAGGAAGTTTTCTGCCTTCGTCTTAAATGGGAATACCGGCCAGGATGGATTAAACTGGCAGGATAGCGAGAAATACGGAGGCAACGACGATATGACCATGAACTTTGATGAAGAATCCGGCGGCATGTATTCATGGAGACAAGGCGGTGGAGATGAAGAACCTGAAATCAATACCGAGAATGGCTTCATCCGAAATGTAAATGCCGGTTTGCAATACAGCAACAAATGGAATGATAAGCAAACCCTGAATTTTTCACCAAGATTCAATCTGCAGGATTATACCAACCTCCAAAGTACGTTTACCCAAAACCAGGTATTGGATTCTGCTACAGGCAAACCTTTGTTCCTGAACCGGAATGAAGCAAAACAGAGTGATATCAAAAGATACAATATCAAAACAACAGCGGTTTATGATATCAAGATCGACTCCAACAATACCCTTAAACTCACAGCCAAGGCCAACTTCTATCATACAGAAAGTACCGACCGTACCCTTTCGGAAACCAGGAATGAAGGCAGCGCCCAATTGATCAACGCAAGTGCAGGTACGCTTAACCGTGATATAGACAAGCAGGCTTATTCCGGAACCGCTTTGTTCAAGCATAAATTCAGGAAGCTTCGCAGAACATTTTCCTGGAACGTAGATTGGAGTTTGCTCAATACCACAAGTACCGGCATCAATGATACCTATAACCAATCCTTCGATCCGCAGAACCCTTTTGTAGTTGACCTCAACCAGCGTATCGATGGCGATAAAAATACCAACAAGTTCACTACAAAGGCTGTTTATACCGAACCCTTAAGCAAGAAATGGGCCATCGAACTTAGTCATGAATTCCAGTATAGCTATGGAAAGAACGACCAAAGCACTTTCAGTTATTCGGATGCTTCTGGTAAATACGATACGCCTGTTGATTCGTTAACCAATAAATTCAGGCAAACCATCACCTTGAACAAACCCAGTTTACGCTTTAATTTCAGCGATAAGAAGTTAAAATATAATTTCGGTTCAGGTTTCGGTCTTACCCGTTTCAGGCTCAACGATATTTCTCAGGATCAGGAGAACAACCGCAATTTCACCAATTTTTTCCCTACTGCAGGATTTACCTACAATTATAAAAGCAATCACAGTTTCCGGTTCAATTACCGGGGAAATACCACCCAACCAACTATCAACCAGTTACAGCCACTACAAAACAACACCGACCAGTTCAACCAATATATCGGCAATCCCGATTTAAAGCCATCTTTCACCAACAATTTCAATATCAGCCATAATGGTTACGATTTCCTTAAAGACCAATGGATGTACCAGTCGCTAAACGTTACGCTTACCAGCAATTCCATCACCAATAACAGCATCATAGATTATAGTTCAGGAAAAACCGTCACTCAACCCATCAATACCAATGGAAATCTTTCTGTTAATTTATGGACAGGGATAGGTTTCAAAATAAAGAAGATCAATACAAGGTTTCAGATTGCACCCAATGCCAACTATTATAAATATGCAGATTTCATCAATGGGAATAAGAGTTTCTCCAAAACCTTGAACGCGGGATTATCTTTAAATGCCGATAAGTCGAAAGATAAGAAATATGAATTCTCCCTCAATAACGACTTCAATTTCAATAACAACAAAAATGGCCAGAATACCGGTTCAACTAACTTTTTCACCAACACCCTTATGGTGAACGGTTTGGTTTATTTCAAAAAAGTATGGTCGTTGCAAAGTGACTGGCAGTTTCTCTATCGTCAAAAAACCGTACAGTTTCCCGATTATAACAGCAATCATATTTGGAATGCTAAGTTGCAACGCACCTTCCACAAGGATGAATTTACCGTGTATTTCCAGGCAAGGGATATCTTAAACCAGAACATTGGTATTGAAAGAAGTTTCTCTGCCAACTATGTTACAGAAGTGCGTAACCAACGTTTGAAAAGGTACTTCATGCTGGGATTTGCATGGGATTTTAAAAATAAAAACAAAGCTGCCGAAAAATGATGAAACCAATATTTATTAGATCTAGTATTTTTTTTATTTCACTGATTTCAGGTGTCCACCATTCACGTGCGCAGCAGTTCATTAGCAAAGCTGCTATTGAATTTGAAGTGAAAACTAATCTTAAAAAGACCATGGGCAACGATTCCTGGGCTGAAAGGATGAGCGAGAATTTACCCACTTTCAAAACAGGATATTACCAATTCAGTTTTTCTGGCACCAAGAGCCTTTATAAATTTGATCATTGGGATGAGAAAGAAAAAATCCCTGATTTCCTGCGCAAAAGTGACGAAGAGAACCAATGGTATTTCGATCACAGCACCAACCAGTTCCAGATGCAGAAAAATGTATTCGGTACTAATTTCAATGTTACTGATTCCATCATGAAAATACAATGGAAACTCAGCAATGAAAACAGGGTTATTGCGGGTTATAATTGCCGAAAAGCAACCGGTATTATCATGGATAGCGTTTATGTTTTTGCGTTCTATACAGAAGAGATCATGATATCCGGCGGGCCCTGTTCCATCAACGGGCTTCCCGGTATGATATTAGGCTTAACCATTCCGAGGATGTACACTTCCTTTATCGCCACTAAAGTAACTATTGATGCAGCGAAAGAAGCAGATATCAAGACTACAACCGGAAAAAATATGCTAAACAAAAAACAACTACAATCTACCTTAATAGAACGGACTAAAGAGTGGTTCAGTGGAGATGACCCTGAATCAAAAAAATGGATCGATCAGTTTTTATGGGGCACTTTACTTTAAATTTTTTAAACCATTTTCCCCATGAAGCAAAAATGCCACTAGGAATAATTCACCCGGTGGCATTTTCTATAGTTGGAAAAATCTTTGTTCTTTAATCGTAAAGATTAATTTTAAAGGATATTATTTTTAAGGTCTTTCACATTATTTCGGTTGAAATACAAACCAAATCCCAATCGGAGATTAAACCCGCCACTGCCATCGGTATCTTTAAATTTTGAAAAACTGTAACCGGAAATCCCTTCAATAGCAATATTCTTATTAATGAAAGCAGCAAATCCTAAGCCAAATAAAAAGCCATAACCGTTTGTCTTAATATTGGTATTGGTAACAGAATTTTTTGTGGTATTAGTCTCAAAAGCAAATTCCCCTACTGCAAATGGTTTTGTATTAGATTTTCCAAAATAATATCTGGTGAAGGGACCGATACCAAACCCATTCGATTTAAGATCCCCGATCTTATTATAATCGTATTCAATATTGCCACCAACTACAAAGTTATCGGCTATGAACATGCCTGCAGAAGGCGTAATTGAGAAGGCAGCAGTACTACTTCCTGTACGGAGTGATAAACCTCCGCCAACAAGCCATGATTTTTTTTCGGTTTGAGCCATTGTTGTGAGAGCCATAAGCATTAGTGATGATAGGATCCATTTTTTCATTTCTTTTGTTTTAATAATGATATAATTGTCAATTCCGGCATTACAAGCAGCAATTTAAAGAAAAATATAAACTAACCTGATGATATCACTCCAATCGGTACCCTAAAATAGATAAAAGTTTTTCTACAAGGAAGAAGTCAGATAGAGAACATTCGTTATATGGATTACTTGAATAAAACTTACCTAAATTTAGGTTTATTAATTATGAGGAGTTTTTTTTATGCTCAATAACATTTTAACAGCAAAATTCCGTCAAAGGGTTTTTGCCTGCCTGGCATTCATCATGGCATTTGTAGTATTGTTCAATCCACTGAACATCAATGCCGGCCTTTCTGAAATTGGAACTTTAGTAATATGGTCTTCCATACTGGTATTCCTCCAGGGTTTTAACCGATCATCTACCGAAGACAGGAGTTCTGCTCATATGAGTGCATTCATCACATTTTTGCTGGGAATGCTGCTGGTGAATTTTGAATTGTTTCAGCATGATGCCATCTACCTTTTTACATTAGTACTTTTTCTTGCTGATGGTATGCGTCAGGGTTATGGATTTTTAAAGCGAAAAAAAAATCATCTACCACGATTTTGTCAACTATTGGGTTTTGTAGGCAATATGATGGTGGTATTGGCTTTAATTTTCTTTAAAGACAAAACGCTTATCTGGTTAATAGCCATCTCAAGTGGTTTAAGGATTGCAGGAATGGGAATTGAAATGCTCACATCAAGGTTAGGTGTAATGAGTGAAGTAAGTGAAGATGTTGTTGACCATTTGGATCTGGAGGATAATCCTGCAGTGATGGCAAGGGCACAGGAAATAGAAGATGAAGAGTTGAAACGTGCCCCCATTGATCGGTATTGGATTGCAACTTTAATGGCCGTATTATTTTTTATACATTTGGGCAGGATGGGTTTCGACCGCTCCCATTATGGCATACTTTCTCCATTCATTGCGCTTGTTGGAGATATGGTAATTGCCCTAATCATCGCTTATGTGATTATTATTCCGTTGGCAAGTTTCTGGCGAAAACTAATACGCCCTATTGAAAGAAGAGGATGGCAATGGCTCACCGGTCTGCCGCCAAACAAAACAAAGAGTTTCGGTTTTCATACCGTGGTGAAATCCTGGCTCGACCGCAAAATCAGGCATCATATCCGTATACTAAAGGCTGGTTATTCTTTTAAAACTGCATTAAGAACCGGTTTACGAATAGGATTACCTTATGCAGCTTTACTAGCATCAATTATTCCTGTTTTCGGTATGAGTTGGTATTTTGATACGGAAAACTGGGCATCAGGAATATGGGATAGTCGGGCAGCCTCACGAACCAACGATTGGCGCATGAGCATGGTAAATTCCATCGATGCTGCACCTAACGCTACGAGTTTTCATATCAAGCCGGAAGGTGTATCCGATACAGGTAAATTTTCATTTATCGTTTTGGGCGATCCCGGAGAAGGAGATGCCTCTCAATGGGTACTGCATGATCAATTGGTAATTAACACCGCTAAGGAATTGGTTAAATTCATGGTGATATCCAGCGATGTGGTTTATCCGGATGGTGCTTTGAAAGACTATGAAAAAAAATTCTGGTTGCCGATGAAAGGTATCCATAAACCGGTGTATGCCATACCCGGTAACCACGACTGGTATGATGCTTTGGAGGGATTTGCGGTAACATTTTTCGATCCCGTATCCGCACGTAAAGCCATACAGGCAAGAAGGGAAAGCGATTTGAAAATAAGTGATAAGTTCAAAGAAAAACTTTCCACTCAACTCAATGAAGCGGCAAGGCTTCGTGCAGCTTATCAGGTTCCTACAGGGTTTCAGCAGGCACCTTACTTTCAATTACAGACTAAAGACTTTGCCTTCATTTCCATTGAAACGGGTGTTACCCGTAGCATAGACAGTGTACAGATGCGCTGGCTTAAAAGCACCCTTGAAGCTTCGAAGGGGAAATTCATCATGGCACTTGTTGGCCATCCGTTTTACGCCATTGGCGAATACCAGGGAAAAATGAACCCTCAATTTGAAGCGCTCCATTCCTTACTGAAGAGTTATGGCGTAAAGGTTGTAATGGCTGGGGATACACACGACCTTGAATATTATGCAGAACCCATCAGTGAGCAGGATACCGGTAAATACATGCATCACTTTGTAAATGGCGGCGGTGGCGCTTACCTGAGTTTAGGTGCTGCACTCAAACCCCGAAACGAAATGGTGCTGCCAACATGGGCGCATTATCCCGCATCAGCACCTTTAATTAAAAAGATTGATGAACGAAACAATATCCTCAAAAAGCCTGCCTGGTTATGGACAAAAAAATACAATGGGTGGCCATTCAGTGCAGAATGGCTGAGTGCTGCATTTGATTATAATGTGGCGCCTTTCTTTCAAAGTTATATGGAAGTGGTTGTAGACCCTCCTAATAATGCTATACATTTTCTCGCCTATGGACCAAACGGGCCGCTGCATTGGAGCGATTTGGATTACAGCAATACAGTGCGTTCGCCAGATTTACCCAAAAACACGAATGTTGAATGGGTATTCCCGCTTCATTAAAATATAGACATAGGGTTTGAAATAGATGAGAATTCAATTTTAAATGATAACAGGAAAACAATCTTAAAATTGCGCATGAAAAAAAGAGGTGACTCGAATAAGGTTCCCTCCAGCAAAGTGGAAACAATGATCACATGCGATCAGTAAAATCCAGTCCCTGATCAGCACGTGTTTGTATGGCCAATTCATATCCCGCATCAGCATGACGTATGACCCCCATCCCCGGATCATTGCGTAAAACCCTGCTCAACCTGGCTGCTGCTGCATCAGTTCCATCAGCAACAATCACCATACCCGAATGAATGCTGTAGCCCATGCCCACTCCACCTCCATGATGCAAACTCACCCAACTGGCTCCTCCTGCCGTATTCACCAATGCATTTAGAATGGGCCAATCTGCCACTGCATCGCTACCATCCAGCATAGCTTCCGTTTCCCGATTAGGGCTGGCTACCGAACCTGTATCCAGATGATCACGGCCGATTACGATAGGTGCTTTTACTTTCCCTGAACGAACAAGCTCATTGAACGCCTTACCTGCCTTCTCCCTTTCGCCCTGCCCTATCCAGCAAATCCGGGCAGGTAATCCCTGAAAAGCAATCTTCTTTTCAGCCATTTCCATCCAGCGAAGCATTCCTTTATTTTCGGGGAAAAGCGATTTCATAACGGCATCGGTTACACGAATATCTTCAGGGTCGCCAGACAGTGCTACCCATCTGAAAGGGCCTTTGCCTTCGCAGAAAAGTGGACGGATATAAGCCGGTACAAATCCAGGGAAATCGAAACATCTGCCGGGTTTGAAATTCCATCCAGTATGTTTTGCATGAGTTTCATCTTTCTCATATTCCATAGCTCTTGCCCTGAGGTTATTGCCATAGTCGAACGTGATTGCTCCTTTGTCCATCAATTGCAACATGAGTTGTACATGATAGTACATGCTTTCATAGCTACGGGAAGTATATTCAACCGGATTTTCTGTTCGCAAAATATTGGCCTGTTCATTACTGAGGCTATGCGGCACATAGCCGATCAACGGGTCGTGGGCACTGGTTTGGTCGGTAAGTGTATCCGGAATGATATTTCTTTCGAGCAGTTTTTCAAGCAGGGTTATGGCATTGCATAAAACACCAATGCTGAGTGCTTTACCTTCCTTTTTATATTTTAGTGCCTGGGTGATGGCGAGATCGGGATCGGTGAATTTTTCATCTAGATATCGGGTTTCTATTCTTTTATCAATACGCCATTCTTCCACCTCAGCAACGAGAGCAACACCTTCATTCATGGTGATGGCCAGGGGTTGTGCACCACCCATGCCTCCAAGACCGGCAGTAACATTCAACGTACCTTTTAAGGTGCCGCCAAAATGCATTTCGGCTACAGCTGCATAGGTTTCATAAGTGCCTTGTACAATCCCCTGGCTCCCGATATAGATCCAGGAACCTGCAGTCATCTGGCCGTACATCATCAAACCTTTTTTTTCCAATTCATCAAAATGTTCCCAGCTAGCCCATTTAGGTACGAGTTGCGAATTGCTGATAAGAACCCGGGGGGCATCAGCATGTGTTTTCAGGATGGCAACAGGTTTGCCACTTTGAATAAGCAGGCTTTCGTCGTTTTCAAGAATTTTTAATGAGGCAATAATCTGATCGAGCGCTTCAAAACTTCTTGCAGCTTTTCCCCTGCCCCCATATACAATTAAGTCATCAGGGCGCTCAGCAACTTCAGGATCAAGATTATTCAATAACATCCGCAAGGCTGCTTCCTGCACCCATCCTTTACACTGTAATGAGTTGCCGGTTGGCGTTTTATATTTCACCGGGTCGTAGTGGCGAACAATTGTTTCAATGGCCATGATGGTATATTTATGGAATAAGTTAGATGAAATATTTACAAAAATAACCAAATGAAACTTATTTTTCCTGCCACGCTTTTAAAAGCTTCAAAAAATAAAATAAACCCACTTTAGTAAAGCTTTATATAAATTGCAATGCTGTTTGATTTCACCATAATATAAAACGCTTTCATGAGCCTGCATATCAATGCCCAACCGGGAGCAATCGCCCCAATCGTATTAATGCCGGGAGACCCTTTAAGGGCAAAGCATATTGCATCGCAAATGCTGATCAAACCCAGGTTGGTAAGTGATGTACGAAATATTTACTTCTACACAGGTACCTATGAAGGTGTAGAAATCACCATCGGTGCAAGCGGTATGGGCTGTCCCTCCATAGGCATCTACTCTTATGAATTATTTGATCAGTACGAAGTAAAGTGTGTCATCAGGATCGGAACCTGCGGCGCTTACACCAGTGATAGTAAACTCTATGATGTGATTAATGTTAACAAGGCATACAGCGAATCTACCTATGCATTTGAGGCGTTTGGGTATCAAGAGGAATTTATGAGCCATCAGGGAATGGCCCATGATTGTATAATTGAAACGGCAACAAGGTTGAGTACACCGGTAATATCTGCCCCTATCCATACCAGTGATGTATTTTACAGGAGTGCAGATGGCATTCCTGCCTTAGCACTTAATCATCAGTGTGCCGCTGTTGAAATGGAAGCCTTTGCCCTTTTTGCCAATGCCAGATATCATGAAAAAATGGCTGCTACCTTGCTTACCATCACTGATATCATACCTACCGGAGAACGACTCACCCCAGATCAAAGGCAAAATACCCTCAACAGCATGACGCATCTTGCATTGGAATCGGCAGTTGCCTTATACCATTGATGGTAATTTCGTATACTTATTACTGTTAGTAACAAGTATCTAATAATTCCTCATCCCTTAAAAATGCTATTGATGCCATCATATCATCATGTAAAATCCGGTCGGCCTCATTGATACTTACTTTCGTGCGGAAGGCAGCAATGACCTTTTCCAAAACAGGGGATGATTTCGCTGGCCGCCTGAATTCAATGGCCTGAACAGCGGTTAGCAACTCGATTGCCAATACTTTTTCAATATTATCTATTACCCGTTTGCATTTTACTGCACCATTGGCACCCATACTTACATGATCTTCCTGATTGTTACTGGATGGAATTGAATCTACACAGCTGGGCGTGCACAACTGCTTATTTTCACTTACGATTCCCGCTGCAGTATATTGAGGAATCATGAAACCACTATGCAACCCGGGATTGTGAACCAGAAAAGGCGGTAATCCACGCTGCCCGCTGATGAGCTGATAGGTTCTTCTTTCACTGATATTCGCCAATTCACTTGCGGCAATCGACAGAAAATCCAATACAAGGGCTAGAGGTTGTCCATGAAAATTTCCCCCACTTACAATCAAATCTTCCTCCGGAAAAATATTCGGATTGTCTGTTACCGAATTGATCTCCCGGATCAAAACCGATTTTACATATTCAAAAGTATCTGCACTGGCACCATGCACCTGCGGTATACAGCGGAAAGAATACGGATCCTGTACCTGCTGCTTGGGCTGATCGGTAATTTCACTTCCGTTAAGTAACCTTAAAAGTGTTGAAGCAGTAGCTACTTGTCCGGCATGTGGCCTTACCGCATGTATCAACGGATGGAAAGGATACGGAACAGCATCAAAAGCTTCAACACTGATTGCAGCAATGATGTTTGCCCATTTCATCAACCGCTCAGCCTGAACCATGCAATACAAGCCATAAGCACTCATAAACTGGGTGCCATTGATCAAAGCCAGGCCTTCCTTACTTTTTAAATCAACAGGCAGCCAGTTCAATTCCTTCAAAGCATCTGCTGCAGCCCATTTCCTGCCCCGCCAGTTTACTTCACCAAAACCGATAAGGGGCAAACTCAGGTGGCTCAGGGGTGCAAGATCGCCTGAAGCACCAAGAGAACCCTGTGTAAAAATTACCGGAAACATATCCTCATTATGCATATCCATCAACCGGTTTACCGTTTCTACCTGCACGCCTGAATGACCATAACTCAGCGACTTTATTTTTAATGCCATCATTAACTTGACTATTGCTGCAGGTACTTCATCTCCCAAACCACAGGCATGTGACTTTAGCAAATTATCCTGCAACTCATGCAATTGGGTTTTATCGATACGCACATGCTGCAAAAATCCAAAACCGGTATTGATGCCATAAAAAAGCTCATCGGTTTCTGAAAGTTTTTTATCGAGATATGCCCTGCAGGAAATGATCCTTTCATGTGCATCAAAACTGATCGATACCTTTTGGTTATACCGGAGAAAATTAGATACTTGGGTAAAATCTGTTGGCAAACGATCAAGTGGCAGGTAATTGTAACTCATATTGTAAATGGCAGTTGACTGAAAAATACTATGGTTTCAAAAGTAAAGAAAAGAATGCAGAGTATATTTGCCTGCATCACAGATCAGTTAAAAATACAAGTAATGAAACCGATATCCATATTTATAGTTTTGCTACTCACAACCATCAGCATGAGTGCCCAAACAGTACAACTGCTCACCAGTGGTAGAAAAATTTCGATGCGCGGATTATCAGTTCCCAACGACAATACGGTTTGGGTTTGTGGCAACAACGGACAAATAGGCCAAAGCCTGGATGGTGGAATTACCTGGAAATGGTCGGTGATCAAAGGATATGAAAAAACTGAGTTCCGGGATATCGAGGCTTTTGATGCATACACTGCTGTTGTGATGGGCATTGCAGAACCTGCTTATATTCTTCGTACGGTAGACGGTGGCCAAAACTGGACCAGGGTATTCAGTGATAGCAGCAAAGGCATGTTTCTTGATGCGATGGAATTCTGGAACAGCCAAAGTGGTATCGTCATCGGCGACCCTATCAAGGGCAGGTTTTTTATCGCCCGAACATTCGATGAAGGCAGAAACTGGCAAGGCATCCCGGAAAATTATCGTCCGCTTGCTGACAGTGGTGAAGCCTGTTTTGCCAGCAGTGGTACCAATATCAGGGCGCTTAATAAAGCGGAAGCGATATTCATCAGTGGTGGATTATCTGCTCATTTGTTCATTCGCGATAAGAAAATCGAACTCCCATTAGGTACAAGAAAAGAAAGTAGTGGAGCCAATTCAATTGCCATAAAAAACAAGAAAACGTTTATGATTGCTGGTGGCGATTTCAATGAAAAAGATGCTTCATCATACAATTGCATTTTTACTTCAGATGCCGGAAAAAACTGGCAAACACCCATAGAACCTCCTCATGGATACCGCAGTTGTGTTGTGTATCTCAGAAAAAAACAATGGATCATGTGTGGATTAAATGGCGTAGACTTCACTTCAGATGATGGGAAGCATTTTAAACTGATCAGCAAGGATGGTTATCATGTTTGCGCCAAATCAAAGAAAGGCAAAACGGTATATTTTGCAGGTGGTGGTGGCAGAATAGGCAAATTGGTAAGGTAACCTGCTGATAAGGAAATTCCATAATTTCTTTTGCCCTGATTTTTACCGTTTCTTGCTCAGTTTTCTAATGAGAAAGACCGCTTTTTTTTGAAGCAAAATCACTTGGACAGCGTTGATTTTCACTTTTTACTCCCAATCGCCGATTATAATTTTATGCCTGGTTTAGATCTGTTGGAACCGGGTAAAATGCCGACAAAGTAATCCCTAAAACTTAAGGTAGGCTCATTAAAAAAATCATGTCATGAAGAAACTGATTCCTCTTTTGCTGCTGAGTTGCGGCTTAAACCTAATGTACAAAAAAACATTTGCTGAACCTCTGGGTTTAATTGAAGTAAACAAATCGCCCCTGAAAAAAATCCATGTAACCGGTACCGTTACACTATCTGGTGGTTGTGTGGTGAAATACGATCTCGTTTTGGATATCAGCATTTTTCCTGCGGCGTTGAACGGGATGACTGGTACCTTGAGCTTCTCCGGGGAATGCAGTTTACAGCAAACCGTTGTTATCAGTGCAAAAGGAATCATTACCCCCGAAAAAGAGATCAATAACCTGAAGATTGATCAGCGCATCTTTGAGAAACAGGAACAGCAATCTGAATTGGAAATGGAACTGCAAAAAAGGCTTAATAAGGCAAAACCATTTTCTTCCTGATTAAACAGCATCTAACGAACCAGTTTGAATACTTTACGCTGTACCTCATTACCCATACGTACATCCAGCATATAAACACCACGTGACAGATTCGATAAATCGAAATCGTACATGTTGCTTCCACGGATGGTTCCATAGCGGCCTGTTTTAACCAATTGTCCGATACTGTTTACAATACGCCATTCCAGGTTGGTAGCCTGATTGGTTACCACATATAATCTGGGGTTGGGGCTTGGGTTATTGTACAATTGGATCATATCGGTCAGCTGTACACTTGAGCTGTCGAATTTCACTTCTGTTTGTAAACTGGTAGATCTTGTACAGTTACCAAAAGCGTACGTATAAGTAAGCTGGTGGATGCCGGTACCTGCTGCAACCGGACTGAAAACATTTCCGGATACACCGGGGCCTGTAAGGATTCCACCGGCAGGACTAACGCCAACGATTACAGGCTGATCGGTGCTGAGGTACATGGGATCAACACCAGAAATTACCGGCGTTACATCAGGCGCTACAAAAGCAGTAATGGGTAAACGGCTTCCATCATTACAGGTTTGAGCCATGCCTTCAATCTGCCAGTTATAAAAGAAAGGATATTGCTGATCGCCTTTAGAAGAGCCCACGATATTGGCAATGCTATTCAGTTTGAAAGGATAACCAATATTTACGGCACCAGTAGTGCTTTTGTATAATCCGGGAGAAGTTCCTCCAACTTCAACACCCAATTGGAGGTTGAGGCCGGAAGGCACATAAAAGTTCAACGACAGTTCCTGGATACCTGCACTGAGTGTCAACTGCTTTTCAACCAGAACCTTACCGTAAATGTCGCGAAGCTGGATATTACGTACACCTGCAGTAGCAGCATTAACCGTTACTTTACGCAAGATGAACGGTAGAAAAGCATTAAAGATGAGATAGTCGTTCGTTTCAGAAACAAGGGTTCCGGTACCTGAAAAATTGGTTCTTACAGGTCCCATTGAATCTGCATAAGTAGCAGGCTGATCAGCCACATAAAAAGTACTATTGCTGTTAAGCGTACCCGTAGTGAAATCGTTGCCTACAAAAAGCAGGTTTCCACCGGTTGGGGCATCATACCAATGCGCATTACCGTTGGCATAAAGATGAGCATTGCCTCCACGGCACACCGTATCTGTTCTTACATCGGTTGGCAGTGAACTTCCGCCTGCACTAAAGATATCTAGGGTATCGCTGGTTGCCGTACCACAAGGGGTTGTTGCACGCACCCAATAACGACCGGGTTGATTTACCGTAATTTTTTGAGAAGTAGCTCCAGTGCTCCATTGATAATTACTGGCACCTGAGGCCTCTAAAGTAAGCGTTTCACCACTGCAACTAATGTTTCCCTTTTTGCTGAAAATATAAGCATAGGCACCGGTATTGCTGGTACGCTGTTGGGTAAGCGGTGTTTTTGCTGCCAACCAGTTGTTATTCTCATTCATTTCCAGAAAATGATTATCCGGATCAATTTGAATCACCACATGATAATCGCCGTTACAGGCTTCGTATGGAATTTTTACAAAACTCTCGTCGAGGTAATGATGATAAATATCAACTTTACCTACACTGATGCCCTGACGTTGATTACCACAGTTGTAGCCATCTCCCAATCCGTAATTGGGGAAGGAGGTATTGATCAAAGTATTTCCGGCAGCATCAACACAATCGCCCTGACTGCCTGAACAGGTGGTAAGGTCTATCAGACAAAAACTCACTTTAACACCACTGTTTACAATAGGCCACTGTAAAGTATCTGCAACTGAAACATCACGTAATCGTAACGTGTATAAACCCCATCCATCTAAATGAATATGACCATGGGAAGGATGGTATTGCATGAAGCCTGCAGGCCTGAGGATATATTGGAAAGTATTACCCACTTTATGATAAATGCGTTGGTTGATCAGGCGTTTAGGGAAACCGCCATCAGGACAAAGGAAATTAGGTGCAGGAAAGAAATCGCGCAAGGTATCGCCTCCACAGATGTAATCATTGGTTGGTGAAACCTCCATCGGACCCCATCCTACATTGGGTGTAGAAACATCCACCCTCAATAATCCTTTGTTTTCATCATTGATCAGCTGATTAAATTCAAACCAACCTGTATTGTCGTTTAAGGAATGTTTTCCGGCAATGATGTCCGGAATCAGATTACAGTCGGTAGCTCCTGCAGTTGCACAAGAACATCCTCCTGGGTTGGCAACAGTACAGTTAGTGGGAGTAATACCAATTTTTGCACAGATAGAAAAAGTACCGAACACATCATTATCGTATTCCCAAAAACGGATGTATACCGTTGACCCTACGATTAATCCACTGAGATTCAGATAGGGCATCAAACCATTATTTCCTCCATCATCGTCGCATGCAATCAACGTAAGGGAGTTACAATTGCCTGTGTAAACGGCCATCCCACCATCTGTTATATCACCGATATTTGAGTTAAGTTCCAAGGTACCATTAGCAGGAATCACCGCTTTAAACCAAACATCACCACCCTGATAACTGGCACAACCCGGAGCAGGTGCTCCTTGCGATGCTGTTGCGCCGAAGGTAGTATACTGCAGATAATTGCAAGCAGAGCCAACATTGAGCTCAATAGCATTGTTACATTCATCATTTACCTGTGCATGAGCAGATAATCCAGCAAAGCTTACAAAAAACAAAAATAGGATTGCAATTTTGTTGAGAGTAGAATTATTCATAGTAATGAGTTGATTGGCAATGAATAAATGTACTAATTATTTGAATAAGTAAGGATAAAAAAAAGGGAATTACCTAGAAAAGTAAATCCCAATCGATATTTTGTCCGTTTTAGGGGAAATTCAAACCATTAATTCAAACTTCTGAAATCTACCGGCACCAGCTTACTAACCCCGGCTTCCTGCATGGTTACGCCGTAAATCACATCTACAGCGCTCATGGTCATTTTATTATGGGTAACAATTATGAACTGTGAGTTTTCACTGAATTGTTTGATCATATTAGTGAATTTACCCACATTGGCATCATCCAGTGGTGCATCAACCTCATCAAGAATACAGAAAGGTGCAGGTTTGATCAGGTAAATGGCAAATAACAACGCTGTTGCGGTAAGGGTTTTTTCACCTCCGCTCAACTGACCGATACTGCTCGGGCGTTTCCCCTTTGGCTTAGCCACAATATCGATTCCGGTTTCAGCAAGATTTTCAGGATCAACCAAAACCATATCAGCCGTGTCTTCATCGGTGAACAAAGCTTTGAATACTTTCTGGAAATTTTCACGGGTTTTATTGAAGGTATCCAGAAATTGCTGGTTGGCGGTTGCTTCCACTTCCTGGATCGTTTGCATGAGGCTATCCTTTGCCGTTACCAGATCGTTTTTTTGCTCAACGATGAACTCATACCTTTTTTTCATTTCGGTATAAGCCTCAATGGCTGTAGGGTTCACTTCACCTATGTTTTCGAGCTTCTTTTTCATCCGCTCATTCTTCTCCTGCAAATCTTCCAAAGCTATTTCAGTGGTTCTTGGCTCATCGATAATGGCATCCAGATCTACCCTGAATTCTACATTCAGGCGCTCTTTCATACCGGCCAGTTGTAATTTGAGATCGGTAAGCCTGTCTTTGATTTCATTCAAGAGATGATCAATTCCCTCTTTTGATTTTTGCTTGTGGCGCAATTCACCTTCTTTTTCTGAAAGGATATTGCGCAGGTTGTAATAAGCCTGATCAGCCTCATTGAGTGATTTTTCTTCCAGTTCTTTTTGTTTCAAAAGTACTACCATCAAAGTTTCAAGGCCATTCAGATTTTCTGAAGTTTCCGCAATACTCCCTGCTGCTTCCTCTCGTTGTTGTGAACTGCTTTCTACCTGCAATTGTAAATCGCTCAACTGGTTGCTCTTGAATTCCAATTCCTGACGGATGGAAAGCAATTTGCTTTGTTGCTGGGTAAACCTGATATTACCTTCGTTGAACGCTGCATTAGAAAGATTATAAGCCTCTTCGGCAAGGCTATATTCATTTTCTTCCGATTGCAACCGATCCTGGATTTCTATGAGCTGCATGTTCAACTTTTCAAGCTGGGTGCGGGTACTTTCGATTGAAGTATGCTTCGATGCCAATTGGTTGTTTAAATCGGCGAGCCGTTGGGTAGCATTCGTTTCCTGTTGGTGCAGGTTTTCAGATTTATGTTGCAAGGCAAAAACCTGATTGCTAAGCTGATTAATGTCTTCCTGTGTTTTACGGATCGCCTGTTCCTTCAACTGGTTGTTGAAAACAATCACCTCGTTATGACGTTGCTGGATATCCGCTTTCAAGGCATCCACAATTTTTCGTTGAGCTTCTATTTCTTTAACAAGTTTTTCAAGGTTCTTCACCCTGCCGATTTTCTTTCCTTCAAACAAACCTACACTACCCCCGCTTAGCGCATACTTGCCCTTGACATATTTTCCTGTTTTTTCAAGTATCACAGAACCGTTGCTGTCTTTCAGCGCATCATCATTCTCAGCAATAAATACATTTCCCAACAAGTGTGATGCCAACTGATTGTACTTGCCATCAATTTCTACTACATCCAGTGCCTTGATGGTTCCGCCCGGCTGGTGCCCTTGTTCAATGGCACCAAACTGATCCAATAAAAAGAAATTCGCTTTGCCTTTCTTGTTTTCATCCAACAAATGAACCGCCTGCAAACCTTCTGAAAGGTTGTTCACTACATAATAATTGAGGTAAGGCTCTAACACATTTTCTACCGCAGCCCGGTATTGCTCTTTTACATAAATGATATCCGACAACAATGGCGCCTCATGGTTCCATCCTGTATTCTTATGGAGGAATTTTACACTCTCCGGATAGCCTTCCATGGAATCTATAAGGCTTTTTAATAGATCGTGTTCATTTTTGCGTGCATCCAGTTTGCGATTCTCTTCATTCAAACTGTTACGTAACCCTTCTAAAATACCCTGAGTTTGTAATATTTGATCTTTGGTATATTCGTGTTCTTCCTGCAATTGCAGCAAACTTTTCTGGGCAAGAGCCAATTCGTTTTCTTTTTCTTTGCGCTCAGATTCCAATCTGCTGATCTGATCTAATCGTTGTACCTGTTCTTCTTTTAATTGAGCAATACTTCTTTGCAAATTCTGAATGGATGTGTCGGCAACGGCAACCATTTTCTCAGCATCGAACTGATGACGCTGAATGCTTTGGTTTTCTTTACGGAGAATGTCGATAGCCGAACGCCTGCCATCAAATACCCCCCGCTTTGCTTCAACGGCCTGCTTCAATTGTTCTAGTTGCGTAACCAGGTTTGCTAACTTGGATTCTTCATCCAGAATCTGGTTTCCGGTAAATCGTATACTTTCTTCAATCCCTTTGAGTTGACCGGAAGATTTTTTTAAAAATTCATCCAGGTTCAGCTGTCTTTCCCTGAGATATTGCAGACGTTGAGAAGCCAGGTTCTTTTCATTTTCCCTGCCACGGACATTGTCGAGCATTTCATTGAACTGCTGTTGCATCAGGTGCAATGCTTTTTCCTTTTCAATGAATACCAGTTTCTCTTGTTCAAGATTTGCTTCTTCTTTGGCAATGGTAGTTTCCAGTTCGATGCGCTTGTCTACTTCTTCCTGCTGCTGCTGATTCAGGTCGCGATAAGTGATATTGAATCCTTCAAGAGCAGCTTTAGCCAACTCAATACTTATTTCTTTGTACTCCTTTTTGATTTCAAAATATTTCTCTGCTTTCTTGGCCTGGCTTTCCAAACTTTTCAACTGGTTGTTGATTTCAAAAAGGAGATCTTCAATTCGTGCAAGGTCTTGTTCGGTAGCATCCAGTTTCAATTTCGCTTCCCTTTTCCTTGTTTTGTAGATGGTGATTCCTGCTGCCTGCTCAAGCATTTTGCGGCGGGAATTGTCTTTGTCTTTTATGATATCGTCAACCATCCCCAATTCGATGATCGCGTAACTGTCGGTACTTACACCAGTATCCATGAAGAGGTTATGGATATCTTTCAGCCTGCAGCTTACATCGTTCAGGCGGTATTCACTTTCGCCGCTTTTGTAATATTTTCGGGTAATCGTTACCGTATTAAATTCTGTAGGCAACAGGTTCTTGGTGTTTTCAAAAGTGAGGCTCACCTCGGCAAGTCCGCTGGCACTTCTTGTTTTACTTCCGTTAAAAACCAGACTTTCGAGGTTTTCGCTCCTGAGGTTACTGATTTTGTGTTCACCGATCACCCATCGGATGCTGTCGATGATATTACTTTTTCCGCAACCGTTCGGCCCGATCACACCCGTGATCCCTTCATCAAAGTTGAGTACCGTTTTATCGGCAAAACTTTTAAAACCCTTGATTTCTAAACTCTTTAATCGCACTATTTCTAATTTTTATCGTTCCCTTAATAATATGTTTTTTTGCAAAACCGGGTAATAAATTGATTTACCAACCCCAACAATCACCCACCTTACAGCGTACAAAACAAACGGTAAATGTAATCTTTTTGTTTCGGTAATTTTTTTTAATCCGTCTTGTGTTATCTTTACTTATTCACTAGTTTTTCACAACAATTTATTAACATCTTTTGATTAGTTTCACTTATTAAATAAAGCAAAAATGGAAGAAAAAGTAAAAGAAAAGTGGGTGATCGACATTACCCACAGCGAAATCGGTTTTATGGTAAGGCACTTGATGATCAGCAAAGTACGCGGCCAGTTCAAACAATTTGATGCCAGTATTTACACAACAGGTGATGATTTCATGACCTCAGAAATCGATTGTTACATTGATGCCGCTTCAGTAGATACCGGCAATGCCGATCGTGATGTTCATGTAAAGGCTCCTGATTTTTTTGATGTGGAAAACCATCCTCAAATCAGCTTCATCGGAAATAGTATTGAATCGGTAGATAAGGATGGCAGCTACGAGCTTTGGGGCGAATTGACCATCAAAGGCATTTCAAAAAAAATCAAACTGGATGTGGAATTTGGCGGAGTGATAAAAGATCCTTGGGGTAATGAAAAGGCTGCGTTCGCGATTAATGGTACCGTAAATCGCAAAGATTTTGAACTCAACTGGAACGTACCTCTTGATGGCGGCGGCTTACTGGTTGGAGAAGAAGTGAAAATTCATGCAGAAATCCAGTTGAAAAGAAGCGCTTAATATCTCAATTAACAT
>JAPLEF010000028.1:0-6287 GCA_026391525.1 Sphingobacteriales bacterium | reverse complement strand
GAGTTGCTTTTTACCATGTGAACCCTTTTTTTATTATGTGTAATACCAATGTGATTTATATAATATGCCAATATTTTATAAATCTTATCCCGAATGCTTTCGGGAGTCAATGCCGATGGTATCAAACAAATAGTACAATGAGGCGATAGCCGATATTGGACTATATTGTTTGTCCAATCGGTATAAGAAACGCATGCTTGTTTTTTATATATCCAGTGAACAGTAGCATTCATCAATTTTTTGTTTCTTTACATGATCATTGCAATCCCTAATTACCAATCTTTTATTATGAAACTGATTTTATTGTTGGCATGCTGTTTCTCTTTATGCCCCGCTTCAGCACAACCTACCCTTGTTAAACAGGCCATCATAACCACTACAACAAATGTTATTGCCCCCGAAGAGGAAGACATTCAAAGCCTTCAAAACCCACAAGGCCCGGGAGGTATGAATTTCCGCAATATGATGGACGGGGAAACCAAATTCACTACTTACCTTAAAGATGGTATGGTAAAAACCGTGATTAAAAGCGAAATGGGCCGATCTACCATTTACAGAGATCAGGATAAGAAATTAACCACTACCCTTATTGAAATGATGGGCAATAAGATGGGATTTTACATCACTGATGAGGAACAGGTGGAAATGAAGCGTAAAATGGACAGCACGATCAAAGCCCGCAGAAGTAAAGATACAACTGCAGTTCAGGCTGCGCCTCAAACTGAAATTCCGGCAGAAATAAGTCCGGCCGGAGAAAGCAAAAAAATTGCCGGATACCATTGCACCAAGGCTTATCTGATTAATACAAGGCTGCTTGGTATAAAAGATACGATCAACATATGGTACACCACTGAAATCAAAATACAAAACATCCTCAGCACAGGGGGCCTTCAGGCCTTCGGCGGAATGATGGGTAACATGGGCGTAAACCTAAGTGGGCTAGATAAGATAGACGGATTTGTGATGCGGTACGAAGCCAACATGCGCAACCGTAGAAGAATGGAAGTGGAAGTTACTAAAATCGACCTCACTAAAAATATCGATGAAAAAGAATTTACTATCCCTAAAGATGTTGAAGTGAAGCCCATGAAAGAAATGCAGAACATGTTCGGCAGTCAGTTTAGAAGAGGCAACTAAAAGAAGTTGCGGGTTGTAAGTTTATGGTTTGATAAAAAATTTCATCAGGTGAAGTTTTAAGTTGATTATGATTCAGAATAATCCTTCTCAACTCAACTATAAACCATAAACTACAAACCATAAACCATAAACTAAAATCCTAATCCTTCCCGTTACCAAAAACCTTGTACACCAAACCAGCCAACACAGCTCCTGCAATAGGCGCTACTATAAATAACCATAACTGGCCCAATGCCCATCCACCTTGTGCAAAAACAGCCTGACTGATACTGCGTGCCGGATTTACCGATGTATTGGTTACCGGAATACTGATCAGATGAATCAAGGTAAGCCCTAAACCAATGGCGAGCCCTGCAAAACCTTTAGGTGCTTTTTGATCGGTTGCTCCTAAGATGATAATAAGGAAGATGAAAGTCATTACCGCTTCGGTAAGGAATGCAGCGGGTAATGAATATTTTCCGGGAGAATGTTCTGCATAACCATTGGCTGCAAAATCACCAACTGCAGTACCATTTCCTGTTGCAATAAAATATAATACGGCTGCAGCAACAAGGCCTCCGGCTATTTGCGCTGCAATATACCCCGGTAGCTCTTTACCGCTAAATCTTCCCCCAATAAATAAGCCTATTGATACTGCCGGATTCAAATGTGCACCCGATATATGCCCCAATGCATAAGCAATGGTAACCACCGTTAAACCAAATGCCAGAGAAACGCCAAGTAAACCAATGCCACCCGGATTAAAACTTGCTGCCAATACTGCGCTTCCGCATCCGCCTAAAACCAACCAGAAAGTACCTATGAATTCAGCAAATAATTTTTTCATGACGCTAATTAATTTAAAAATTAAAATAATGATATTTCATTGAAGAAAACAAAATTTTCAAAACAGGAAAGTTTGATAAAGTAAGCTTTCAAAAATCTAGCAAGATAAAAAGAAAGCAACTATATTTATAATTCATAAATGCAATCAATCATGCAACTGATCGTAAAACTGGAAGACTCAGCCTTAATGTTTCTTTTCTCCTTTGTTTATTTTGAATATTGCTCTTGGCTATGTGTTAGATAATGAAGTACTCGTTGAAGTAGGATTGATTTTTATAAGCCACAGTTGTTTTTACAGAATAGCCGGATACGGATTAAAGTGCCCGGATAGTTTTGATCATACCCATTTAGGATGGATCGGGAGAAGTAAACACAAGAATGTGGTTACTGCCGAATAACAGCAGTGGTTTGCTTATTGATATAATCCGGTAGTACAGCAGCTATAATTTTTTATCCGATTCTGCATTTTTCTTTTCATATTCTGCAGTCTTGGCTTTATTATTTTTTAGACTATAAATATCTCCCAGATAGCCGATCATGATTTTGTAATTGGCTTTTTGTCCGCCGGTAAGCTTCGGTAATCCGTCATAATATTTCTCCGCAGTTTCAGCATACTTGATACATTCATCCATGGTTTTATGTGCCTGAGCTTTCAAATCGGCTTTCTTCTTTACATCCTCCGGCTTGGTGCTTTTAATCATGTTGGAAGTATTCAGTTCATCTGCTGCCACATTGAAAAGGTGATTGGCCATCATAACGGTAGCGGTTACATCTCCATTAGGTTCATTATCGATGGCTTGTTGTAAAACTCCGGTAAGTTTCTGTTTGGCTTCAGTATTATCACCTGTTTTGGCTTCTTTACCATAAAGGCCATTGTATAACTCGATTCCGTAATTATACGATAGGGTGAAATTCTTTGGATTTTGTTTTAGCAATTCTTCATACTTAGCAAGCAGCAGTGCCTGATCTCCCGATTTCTTGGCATTTCGTATTTCGACATCATACCAGAATTCATTTTCCGGATAATAAGATTTTGCTTTTGCAAGCATTGCCTGAAGATTTGCCTGATCTTCTTTTCGGTTGTAATAATCAACCAGATACTCATATATTTCAAGGTAATCTTTACCCGAAACATTGGCATCAGTAAGTTTACGGTAATACACAACCGCTTCATCTTCTTTTTTAGCCTGTACGGCTGAAGCTGCAGTGTTCAAAACCAAAGCCGTATCGAGCGGATACAAAGTGATCTGTGCATAGGTATACTTCTTGGCAAGGATATAATCTTTCACCTCGTTCGATTTTTTGAACGACTCCAGTGCGCCATTGAAATTCTTGCTGTTGAATTCTTTTGCACCAAGGTCATAAAATCCAAAATACAGATCGAGGTAAGAATTATAAGTTTCCAGCTTCATGTAAATATCAGCAGGATCGAGCAGTTGGTTTTGTTTGAACGCATTATAGGCATCATTGCGGAGCTGGAATAAATCCGACTGTGGAACTGTACTATCGTGAGAAAGGGAATTGTAAACCCGGCCTTTGTAATACCAGCCTTCTGCATCATTAGCTTTTTTAGGGTTTAGAAGGTATTTATCGATACCCGTTTTGGCTTCTTTGAATTTCGATTTAGTCATCAATTCGTTAATCTGATCCAGATCCTGCGCACCGGCATTTACAAACAGCGATATAGCCATAGCAAGGGATAAAAGTTTCTTCATATATAAAGGTAATTTTAAGGGGCTAAAGATATTGGATTCTGCCAACTATTGTGCCATTTATTCCGCTTTTTTAATAATACTTAACAAGGAAAAGGTATTTTTTTTTCCTCGCCTCAGCTTTGATAATTTTACAGCCTGATCAGTCAGGAAACCATATCGCAAATTCAAAACCGCATCGATATCATCGATATCATCGGCAGTTTCATCAAACTGAAAAAAAGGGGAACCAATTATCTGGGCTTATGCCCTTTTCACAATGAAAAATCTCCCTCTTTTACGGTTTCCCCTGCAAAGGAAATTTACAAATGTTTCGGTTGCGGAAGAAGCGGAAATACCATTGGCTTTCTCATGGATCACGAAAAATACAGTTATGTTGAAGCCCTGCGCTGGCTGGCTCAAAAGTATGATATAGCAATTGAAGAAACAGCAACCAGTCCGGAATTCAAAGCCCAGCAACTTACAGCCGACAGTCTTTTTATTGTGAACCAATTTGCCAGAGATTTTTTCAGCAATGCCTTGCTTGAAACTGATGAAGGTAAAGCTATCGCCCTCAGTTACCTTAAACAAAGAGGTTTCAACGAAGAAATCATCAGGAAATTCCAACTGGGTTATAACCCGGAACAAAGGGACGCATTTGCACAGGCTGCTATCACAGCTCAATACAACACCGGATTGCTTCAAAAAGCAGGCCTCATTACTTTTAGAGATGAGCAGCCGGCAGACAATTATCGCGGCAGGATCATCTTTCCAATCCACAACCAATCCGGGAAGGTGCTTGGCTTCGGGGCAAGGGTAATCAAATCGAACGATAAAGCTCCTAAGTATATCAATACTCCGGAAAATGAAATCTATGTAAAAAGCAAGATTTTGTACGGTACTTATTTTGCCAGGCATGCCATCGATAAGGCCGATGAATGTTTACTGGTGGAAGGCTATACGGATGTGGTTAGTTTACATCAGGCAGGTATTGAAAACGTTGTAGCCAGTGGTGGCACATCGCTTACTACCGACCAGTTAAGGCTCATAAAAAAATACAGTACTCATCTTACTATCATCTACGATGGAGATGCTGCGGGTATCAAAGCAGCGATGCGTGGATTAGACCTCGCCCTTGAAGAAGGCCTTGATGTGAGGATGGTGCTTATTCCGGATAAGGAAGATCCAGACAGTTATGTAAATAAGATCGGTGCAGAAGCTTTCAAAGCATTCATCCAGGCAGAAAAAAAGGATTTCATTTTATTTCAATTGGGCATTGCACTTCAGGAAGCCAGCGACGATAACGCGAAAAAAGCAGTTGTAGTAAACCAGATCGCGGAAACACTTTCTAAGATCAACAAGACGGAAGAGTTTTCAAAAAGACAGGATTACGTACGACAGGTTTCGGGCCTGCTCAAAATTGAAGAAGCTGGATTCAATGAACTGGTGAATAAGTTTATCAGGGAAAAATTTACAAAAGAAGAAAGTCGCAATATTCGTCAAACCCTTTCACCAACTGAACCCATTGATGAAGCTGGCACAGATCAATTAGAAGCCTTATTACAAAAAGATGAAATGCAGGAACAGGCTTTTGTTAGAACTTTGATTGAATTCGGTACCAAATCGTGGAAAGAAAATGAAACAGTAGCCGATTTTGTTTTCAAGGAAATGGCCGATGCTGATCTGGAGGAGCTCATCGATAACCGTCAATTGGTTGACATTATCCTTCTTTACCGAAATTGGTACAATGAAGGGCTGATGCCCGGTTCAAAAAATTTTCTATACCACGATGATCATGCCATGAGCAGTTTAGTGATAAAAATAATGGACACCCAAACTGAAATCAGCCACAATTGGAAAAATCATTTTGAAGGCAAGATTGCAACCAGAGAGGAGCTTTACCGGGAAGAAGTGACTTCAACTCTTAACTACCTTCGGTTACGAAAAATCAAAAGGCTGATAATCGAAAATCAACTGGAACTGGAAAAAACCAATAATCCAGATGATCAATTGTTGTACATGGAAACCCATCTGGCATTAAAAGCCCTTGAAACGAAACTTACTTCAGAAAGCGGGATGGTGATTTATAAATGATCAGGATACAGCCAGTGCAGGAGTTTTCAGGCTGATTTTCCTGGTTACAGGTAATTCTACCAATTTCTTTTCTATGCGGCGGAAATTACAGGCACACCATACATTATCCAGTTCGATATGTTCGAAGCTCTCCAGACCAAAATCATCAATTACCTGCCAATGGGTTTGGCGGCATAAATCGCTCGAAATCTTGGCTGTAGGCTTTGGATAGGCAATCCATAATTTCACATCAGGCAAAAGTGCCGGCATTACTTCGGTTAAGATATCAGCAAGCTGCCTGGTACTTACGGCAAACAAAAGCGCAAATTCTACTTTTTTTATCTTCAGCAATGGGGTGATGCTTTTGGCAAAAGATAATTTGATGAACTGTTTTTCAATTGAAGAAGGAAGCCCCTGGATCAATATATTCTTTTCATCTTTTAACTGGAGCTTTTCGAATAAGGTTTGAACAGCCATAATGAAGCATTAATTTAAGATGATCAATCTGGATAAAAAAACACAGCAAAGCCGTGAATTAATGTAATGTGGTAAGTAGAGGGA
>JAPLEF010000099.1 GCA_026391525.1 Sphingobacteriales bacterium | reverse complement strand
TATTTTATAAATCTTATATGCCGATGGTATCAAACAAATAGTACAATGAGGCGATAGCCGATATTGGACTATATTGTTTGTCCAATCGGTATAAATGCCGATGGTATCAAACAAATAGTACAATGAGGCGATAGCCGATACTGGACTATATTGTTTGTCCAATCGGTATAATGTTCAATAATTTAGCCCTTTAGCATTGTACAACACGTTAAATTTTTATATTTGTAGTTATTATGTAAAATTTTTTTCCCCCGAATGAAAAAGATAGAACTGGAAATCGTAGCACTGTCGCACAGTATCACTCAAACCCATTCTTATGCAGTAGTGTTGGGTGAAATCAAAGGACTCAGGCGCTTGCCCATCGTTATCGGGGGATTTGAAGCTCAGGCAATTGCGGTTGCTTTGGAACGGATGACGCCAAGCCGTCCGCTTACTCACGACCTGATGAAAAATTTCATGCTTGCATTCAATGTTGAACTACATGAAATTGTAATCAACGATTTACAGGAAGGAATTTTTTATGCTAAACTGGTATGCAGTTCTGCAAACGATACGGTTGAAATAGATTCCCGCACTTCCGATGCCTTAGCGCTGGCGGTGAGATTTGGTTGCCCTATTTATACCTACGACAATATCCTCGATCATGCAGGAGTTTTGATGGAAGACGATCAAAAAAAATCAGGTGGGGGTATCACTTCCGAATCGGGCAGTAAAGACGATCTGCATTCGATGAACCTGGAAGAACTCCATAAACTGCTCAATGAAGTGCTGGAACATGAAGATTATATCAAAGCGATCGCAATCAGAGATGAAATCAAAAGTCGGGGTGGAAGCGCTTCTTAAACAGCATGCCATGGATTGTTTACTTTCCCTCTTTGAATGTAAAATAAGAATGTGATGCTGGTATTTCCGAAAGCAAAAATCAACATCGGGTTACGGGTAACCGAAAAAAGACCGGATGGCTATCACAACCTTGAAACCATATTCTATCCGGTTAAAATTCATGATGCATTAGAACTGATTGAAGCGCCACCAACTGCAACTAAAGAGATCAGCTTCACCCAATCCGGCTTGCAGGTGGGAGGAAAAGAATCAGAGAACCTCATTATCAAAGCTTTTCAGTTACTTAAAAATGATTTCCCGGAGCTACCCAAACTAATCGCCCATCTTCATAAAAACATTCCCATGGGTGCCGGGCTAGGAGGAGGTTCATCGGATGCAGCTTACATGCTAAAGCTGATCAATGATAAATGCTCACTTGGTATCGACCAGAAGGCACTTTGCGCATATGCTTTACAGTTAGGAAGCGATTGTCCATTCTTTATAAAGGCTTCCCCTGCTTATGCTGAGGGGCGCGGAGAAAAGCTGCAGGAAGTGGTACTAAGCCTTGAGGGCTACCAACTGCTGATCGTGTATCCCGGCATTTCGGTAAAAACAAGTATGGCTTTCAGCAACATCAAGCCTGCACCGAGCAACACGAAACTCAGGGAAGAAGTGATGAAGCCGGTATCGGAATGGAAAAAAAGTATACTCAACGATTTTGAAGCTACGGTATTTATACAATATCCCGTTCTGGCCGGTTTGAAAAAAATGCTCTACGAGGAGGGGGCCATTTATGCCTCCATGAGTGGCAGTGGCAGCAGCATTTATGGCATCTTCCCGTCTAACAAAATGATTAACCTTAAGTTTCCTGACAGCTACTTTTACCAATGGGTTTAAATGGCTATATTTGCCTATGATTTTTTATGACATACCTGCTTTCTTAAGGTCGAATCTGGACCTGCTCAATCATTGACGTTCTCCTAAACGCCACCCCTATTGATACAGGGGAATTCACTTCATTATTATTTCTATAAATCGAATCATATGCTCAGTACCATACAGGCATCTGCCGCAACACAATATTTTCTTGATCTTGAACATGAGTTCGGTGCACACAACTATCATCCCTTACCGGTAGTATTGAAAAAGGGACAAGGCGTTTATCTTTGGGATGTAGATGACAAAAAATACCTCGATTTCCTTAGCGGTTATTCGGCGGTAAATCAGGGGCATTGCCATCCTTCCATCATTCAGGCACTGGTTGAACAGGCATCCAGTTTAACCCTTACTTCAAGGGCTTTTCATAACAATCTGCTTGGCATTTATGAATCCTATATCACCGAATACTTCGGTTATGATAAGGTACTGCCTATGAACACCGGAGTAGAAGCCGGTGAAACCGCCATTAAATTGGCCAGGAGATGGGGATATACGGTGAAAAATATTCCGGAAAACATGGCCAGGATCATTTTTGCTGAAGGCAATTTCTGGGGACGAACGATGGCAGCGATCTCTTCATCAACAGATCCAAGCAGTTACCGTCAATTCGGACCTTTCATGCCGGGCTTCGATGTGGTACCCTATAATGATCTGGAAGCACTTGAATTGGCATTTCAGAACAGCCATGTTGCGGCGTTTATGGTAGAACCGATCCAGGGCGAAGCCGGAGTTGTGATTCCCGATGATGGCTACCTCAGCGGAGTAAGGGCCTTATGCGATCAATACAATGTGCTGATGATTGCAGATGAGATACAAACCGGACTTGCACGTACCGGAAAAATGCTGGCCTGCGACCATGAAAATGTTAGGCCAGATATTCTTTTGCTTGGGAAGGCGCTAAGTGGTGGAACCTTACCCATCAGCGCCGTTTTGGCCGACGATGTGGTGATGCTAACCATCAAAGCCGGTGAACATGGAAGCACTTACGGAGGTAACCCACTAGCTTGCAAAGTGGCTATGGCTTCGCTGAAGGTGATCAAAGATGAACAACTAGCCGAGAATGCTGCAAACATGGGAGAACTGCTGCGCAATGAACTGTTGCAACTTGAATCGCCTTATATTTCGTCTATCCGTGGACGTGGTTTGCTCAATGCCATTGTGATCAGTCACCCCAATCCGGAAGCCGCCTGGCACCTATGCCTGGAACTGATGCAAAACGGCTTGCTGGCGAAACCGACACATGGCGATAAGATAAGGTTTGCGCCTCCACTTAACATAACAAAAAACCAGATTTCGGATGCCGTGGAAATCATTCGGAAAAGTCTTCCTGCACTAGATCATATTAAATAACAATTACGTATAAACGCAGTATAATGGACACGCATCTTCACCACGACCATATTGAAAACCACCTTAAAAGTTCAGACCTGTTAAGGGATGTTGTAATCGGCATGAGCGACGGACTTACCGTGCCCTTTGCCCTTGCGGCCGGGCTGAGTGGAGCTGTAGACAGCAGTTCTATCATCATCATTGCGGGCATTGCCGAAATCGCTGCAGGCAGTATCGCCATGGGGCTTGGTGGCTATCTTGCCGGAAAAACCGAGCAAGACCATTACCGAAGCGAAGTAAAGCGTGAATACGACGAGGTTGAAAATCTCCGGCATCGTGAACTGGAGGAGACAAAAGAATTTTTTGCCAATATCGGCCTTAGTCCGGCCCTGCAAGATCAAGCTACTGCAGAGATTGCACAGGACAAAGACAGATGGGTAGATTTCATGATGAAATATGAATTAGGCCTCGATAAACCAGATCCGAAAAGGGCTACTAAAAGTGCGTTGAACATCGGTTTATCTTATATAGCTGGAGGTGTGATCCCATTAAGCCCTTATTTCTTTATTGCGGATGCGAAAGAAGCATTAATCTATTCGGTAATTGCAACATTGATCTGTTTATTTATATTCGGATTTTTCAAGAGTAAAATAACCGGAATCAATCCATGGTTGGGCGCATTAAGAGTTACCATGATCGGCGCTTTAGCCGCTGCAGCTGCTTTTGGTGTTGCCAGTTTATTTGAGCACTGATTTTTTCTTTAGTTCAAAAAACAATTCAGTACCCATGCGGGGTTGAATGGAATGCTGGCATACTTCCATTTTAAGGATATCAAACCAAGGTTCAAATAAGGCAACATATTCAACCTTGCTTCCGCCAAATGGTGGCCCTCCCTCAAATTCCCTGTTGAAAAGAACTCCGGCCAATCGCCCGCCATCTGCTAATAATTCATGCATTTTCAAAACATAGTCATTCCTTAACCCAGGTTCTAAAGCACAAAAAAAAGTTTGTTCCAATATCAAATCAAAAGTACCCTTCAGATTAAAAAAATCTTCACAGATAAGCCTTACCGTATTTGTTTCATCCCGATTGAACGCTGCTTGCAGCTTTTTTACCAGCGATGGGGCGAAATCTACCAGTGTGATAGAAGAAAACCCTTTATCTGCGAGATATTGAGCTTCATAGGCATTTCCACAACCGGGAATAAGGATGCGTTGCCTTTTATCGGTAAGCTGATCGATATATATACCGAGCGGAGGAGATACCATTCCAAGGTCCCAACCGGTGCTGCTTTCAAGATAACGGTTATTCCAGTATTGATCATCCAGCGGTTGCTGCATTTCAGTTGGTTTAAATCTGGTGTTTGTTATTGGAAGAAATATTTTCCATCGTCCATTCTATTTTATGAGAAAAAGGATGCTGGCGTACTTTACAACCGGAAATATCACAAATCTTGCACGAAAAATCGAGGCATCCATCTGAATGCACAAATAACTCTACCGATTTGCCAAAATGCAACCGCACCAGCTCTGAAAGTTCATCAATTTCCTGATGAGCTTCATTCACATTAAAATACCAGGGAACAGTAAGATGGCAATCGAGATGCAGGGTTGCTCCGTACTTGATGATTCGCAGATTATGCAAATCTATCCAGTTCGTTTTACGATTGGCATTTAGCATCTCCACTATCTTTTTTAAAAGTTCCAGGTCTGCTTCATCCATGATACCTGCAATGGAAGTACGCACGATTTTATAACCGGTATAAAAGATGATGAATGCGAATAGAATGGCTACTGCACTATCTATCCATGTAATTCCTGTGATCCACAATAAAATTAATCCTCCGATAATTCCTGCAGTGGTAACCGTATCGGTAATCAGGTGTTTACCGCTTGCAATCAGAGCGAGAGAATTATTACGCTTACCGGTGCGTACACAAATGTATCCGGCTATATAATTTAAAATTGCAGTGGTTGCCACCAGGTAGATACCATAATCAATGCGGGTGATTTCATGTGGGTGCCATAAATTACTTATGGCTTCATAAAGGATAAGTAAGCCAGCCACCGTAATTAAAGTACCTTCAATGGCGGCAGAAATGAATTCCACCTTGCCATGGCCGTAAGGATGATCGATATCCCGAGGCTTTGCAGAAACATAGAGGCTATATAAACCGATCATGCCTGCCACAACATTTACGGTACTTTCTAAAGCATCGGTAAGTATCGCCACTGAATTGGTGAGGTACCATGCCACCAGTTTGGTTATAAACAAAAGCACCGAAAGGATGGCGATAATCCGCTGCGTTTTGAAATTTTGTGTAGAAGTAGACAATTGCTATGGTTAGAAGCTAAAGTTAAAGAGAACCTATGAATCTACCACAGCCCTCCATTTTATACCGGAACTTTCAAAATAAAAATAAATGCCACAAAGATGTGAAGGCTTGTAACTGTACCTTATTTTTGTGCCTTCAAAAAACAGTGCCATGCAATTTCAACTTTCAGAAGAACACCTCATGATTCAAAAAGCGGCACGTGATTTTGCCCAGCAAGATTGCTTACCCGGTGTGATTGAACGTGACGAACTTCAAAAATTCCCGAAAGAACAGATAGAAAAATTAGCCGACCTCGGTTTTATGGGCATGATGGTAGACCCTGCTTATGGTGGAAGCGGAATGGATACCATCAGTTATGTACTGGCCATGGAAGAAATCAGTAAAGTGGATGCCAGTGTTAGTGTATGCATGAGCGTTAATAACAGTCTGGTTTGTTACGGCTTGCAGGAATATGGCAATGAAGAACAGAAACAGAAATACCTGAAGCCTCTTGCTCAGGGTAAAAAAGACGGCGAATTGCATATTGGAGCGTTCCTTTTGAGCGAGCCTGAAGCAGGCAGTGATGCCACTTCCCAGAGCACTACTGCAGAAGATAAGGGCGATCATTATTTATTAAATGGTACGAAGAACTGGATCACCAATGGCAACTCAGCCAGCATTTACCTGGTGATTGCACAAACCGATGTAGCCAAAGGCAGCCGGGGTATCAACGCTTTTATTGTGGAAAAAAGCTGGCCCGGCGTAATTGTAGGTGCCAAAGAAAATAAACTGGGCATCCGAGGAAGTGATACGCATACCATCTTATTCAACGATGTTAAAGTGCCTAAGGAAAACCGTATCGGTGAAGATGGATTCGGATTCAAGTTTGCCATGAAAACATTGGCAGGTGGAAGAATAGGCATTGCAGCGCAAGCGTTGGGAATTGCCAGTGGTGCCTACGAACTCGCATTGGCCTATAGCAAGCAACGCAAGGCTTTCGGTACAGAAATCATGAATCACCAGATCATCCAGTTCAAATTGGCTGATATGGCTACCCGCATCGAATGTTCGCGTTTACTTTGTTTGAAGGCAGCCTGGGAAAAAGATGAACACCTCGATTATACCCTTAGCGGCTCCATGGCCAAAGTGTTCAGTAGTGAAACAGCCATGTGGACCAGCACAGAAGCTGTGCAAATTCATGGTGGATATGGTTTTGTAAAAGAATACCATGTGGAAAGGATGATGCGCGACGCAAAAATCACCCAGATCTATGAAGGTACCAGTGAGGTTCAGCGAATCGTAATCAGCCGTTCTATTTTAAAATAACACTGACTTGTTCAACAAGAGCCCATGTGACTAAGAAGCATGGGCTTTTTTAATGATACCAGAGATGCCATTTGATAAGCAGGTATTCGATAAAATTAAACAATCGCTCCTCCCCTTTGGAGCCACATTGGTTGCGGTTTCAAAAACAAAATCCATAACAGATATCAGTGAAGCCTATGCCCATGGCGTGAGAGATTTCGGTGAAAATTATGTACAGGAGCTGGTTGATAAAGAAGCTGCCCTTCCGAAAGATATCCGTTGGCATTTTATCGGTCATCTCCAAACGAATAAAGTAAAATATGTTGCCCCTTTTGTGCATCTTATTCACGGAGTTGATAGTGAGAAGTTGCTTGCAGAAGTAAATAAGCAGGGACAAAAAATCAACAGGGTTATACCTTGCCTGCTTCAGGTACATATCGCAGCTGAAAGCAGCAAATTCGGTTTTTCGGAACAGGAATTGAAATTATTACTCAACAAAATCATCAGTACGGAATCAACTCCTTTATATCCATTTGCAACCATTAAAGGATTGATGGGCATGGCCAGTTTTACAGAAGACAATGCCCTGATAGAAAAAGAATTTTCCGGATTGAGTCAGTTGTTCAAGCAATACAAAGATCAAGTTGCAACTGGAATTGATTGCCAGATCCTCAGCATGGGTATGAGTGCAGATTATGGCATGGCACTCAATGCAGGTTCTAACCTGATACGTATAGGAAGCATGTTATTCGGCAGCCGATTGAATCATTAATGGAAAAATGTTAAATTTAACCTTCAATGGATTTATTTTTAGAGCCGCCTGCTGATATCCTTGCCGGAAAGAAATATCTTTAGCACCGAAAGTTAAGCGAATGACTTCAACCTTTGAATCAGAGAAAAACAGAAAAGCGTTTACCTATACCGTTATCATTTGTGTGGTATTACTCCTATTATTCATCCTGATCCGTTGGAAACAGGAACCCGTTTCCATTCCCGTGGTTCAAGACCTTATTGAAATCAATTTAGGAAATAATGAAGAGGGCTTTGGCGAAACGCAGCCATTGACAAAAGGTAACCCTACGCCTGAAACACCTACAATAGCTCCATCCAAATCTTCTGCACCTGCTTCTGCCCCGGATGATGTTGCTCCTGAAGAAAACGCCCCGGAAGATGCCGCACCGGTTGTTAAACCAATAAAGAAGTCGCCCGCAGTGAATAATACAAAGCCTGAAAGCAAAGCGGCACCTAAACCCAAAAAGCCACTGATTACTTACCCAGGTGATAAAAAAGGCCCGGCAGGCAATAATGATACTGAAGACAATGAATTTAAAAGCCAGGGAAAAAAGCCCAAAAGCATAAATGACGATGGTATACCGGAAGGAGCAAAAGACGCATTCGGGAAAAACCCGGGTGGTGGAAAAGGCGGCCCGAAAGTGATCAAGGGTTCCAGAAAAATCGTGCACTATTATACTTTTACCGGGGAGATGGAAAAGGCTACTATTTATGCATTGATCAGGGTTTCGCCTGCCGGCAAAGGCAGTTTCTTAGGCTTTGATAAAAAATCTACCTCCCGCGATCAGGCTTACGCCGATGCCATCAGGAATTACCTGCAAAACATCAGTTTCGATAAAGCTACTTCGGAATCTACTGTAACGGTGCAATTCAATTTCAATATCAAATAAGCCAGCAACTGCGCATTGTTTATATTTGCGATCAACCCGATTCAGGGTATGTTGAAGCATGAATTACAAACAGACTATCGATTACCTCTATTCGCAATTGCCCATGTTCAGCCGCATTGGCAGCGCTGCTTACAAAAAAGACCTTCACAATACCCTCGCTTTATGTGAAGCGTTAGGTAAACCACAACAACAATTCAAGAGTATCCATATCGCCGGAACCAATGGCAAAGGCAGTACCAGCCATATGCTGGCGGCCATGCTTCAGGAAGCGGGATACAAAACCGGATTATATACTTCGCCTCATATCAGGGATTTCGGGGAGCGTATCAAAGTTAACGGAGAAATGATCGAAGAAGATTTTGTAATCCACTTCACCGAAAAAACAATGGCGATTCAGGAACAGGTCAGACCATCTTTTTTTGAACTCACTGTTGCCATGGCATTTGACTATTTTACTCAACAGCAGGTAGACGTTGCTGTTATTGAAACCGGATTGGGTGGCAGGCTCGACAGCACGAATGTGATCAGTCCGGTACTTTCCATCATCACCAATATCGGTTACGACCATATGAACATCCTGGGGAATACCCTTGAGGAAATTGCTTTTGAAAAAGCCGGCATCATCAAGCCTAACACACCGGTATTGATTGGAGAAACCCATCCCTCAACCACCGGGGTATTCCTTGAAAAAGCAACTCAATGCGAAGCCGACATAAGTTTTGCAGAAAATGTATTCTCAATAGTTCAAACTGATGGGCTTCCTTCGATGTTGACGGTGGAAATAACTGACCAAAAGACCGGCGAAAAAAAAATGCTGGAAACAGACTTGTTGGGCAGTTATCAGATAAAAAATATTCGTACAGCCATTGCTGCCCGGAAACTGTTGAAAGATTTGGGTTTCCCGATTGCAGAAGCGGCTATGTTTAGTAGTTTATCGCGGGTAAAACAGCTAACCGGTTTGATGGGCCGCTGGGAACTGATCAAAGAAAAACCAACATTGATTTTTGATGTGGCACATAATGAAGCAGGCGTCAATGTAGTATTGGAACAATTGCAGGCCAATTATCCCCGATGCAATTGGCATTTCGTACTTGGGTTTGTAAACGATAAATCTTTAGAGAAAATACTTTCCTTATTTCCAGCATCAGCAACTTATTATTTCACCAATGCGCATATACCAAGGGCATTACCTTATGAAAACCTGATGCAACAAGCAGCAGCATTTCATCTTGCAGGAAAAGGATATGATGATGTTAATACAGCCATCAGGGCAGCTTTAGCTTCGGCTGAAGAAGCAGATGTGATCATGGTTTGCGGCAGTTTTTTCATCATCGCCGAAACGCAACCGGGTACTTATTGATTCAAATACTGAAACCCATAAAACAAACAAAGTGCGTGCATACTTTGCTTGATACCGCTTTCTGCCAGTAAAACTTTCACTTCTTCAATGGGCTTGAGTATGATCTTTATTTCTTCATTGTCGTCAAGCTGTTGTTCAGATGCTTTCACACCTCCTGTAGCGAGGAAGAGATAGGAGAAATTGCTGAGTACACCCGGATTGGCCGCTGTTATGGCCAAACAATGAATCCGGGAAAAACGGTAACCTGTTTCTTCGAGCAATTCCCTTTTGATGGCTTCTCCCGGTTCTTCCCCCGGATCGATAAAACCACCGGGTAATTCTAGCAGGTGTTCTTTAACCGGATGGCGATATTGTTCTACAAGAATCACTTCATTATTTTCGGTGATGGCCATTGCAGCAGCACTGGGTGGCATTTCAACAATAAAATATGGATCCACTTCCTTCCCTGATGGCAGGATATAATGATCCTGCCTTGCGGTGAAATACTTGTGTTTACTGAGATACGTTGAATTCACCACTTTAACCATATTGCTCATGTTATATTTTTTGGATTATCTGAAACACATCGAAAATCTACCAACCCAGTCGATTTCGACAGCTAACGATATGGGCTACATGATGGCGGCTGTGCCATGCATACATTCCCAGCAGGTACCATAATGTCATCGTTTTTTGATACTCCGGATGCATGAGTGTTCGTTTCCACTGATCGCCATTAATTTCAACAAGCAAGCTCGTCCACCGGCGATGCAAAGCATGCAATAAGGTGATGGATACATTCACCGGTTCATTCAATACATCCGGGAGTGTTACCCAGGCATCCTGATCATAGGGTTTTATCGATGGGTTATTTTCGGTTAGTGCCAGTTTGAAACGGATAAAGGCATTCATGTGGCTATCGGCAACATGATGTACCAATTGATGGATCGTCCAGCCACCATCGCGGTAAGGGGTATTCAGCGCTATTTCATCCAGATTTTCAATCGCCCTTTCCAATTCCTGAGGGAGAAACCGGATATCGGCTATCCATGCCTGTAAGGTTGCTTCGCTGAAAGGTTCGGGTACGTATTTTCCTATCGGATATTTCAATTCATCGGTGATCATTGTATTGCTTTTTTGATTTCCAGTAAATGTATCACAAAAATAAGAGCTGCACCCGGGGGTATGGTTCCTGAAGACCCTTGTTCGCCATAACCCAGTTCATAGGGGATATACACTTTCCACTTATCCCCGGGAACCATCATTTGGAGAATTGCTGTCCAACCCTTTATTACCCCATTCAAAGGAAAACTGGCCGGTTTACCCCGTTTGAAAGAATTGTCGAATGCTGTTCCATCTACCAGCGTGCCGATATAGTTTACCACAACCGTATCTACAGGTAAAGGATGGATGCCCTCTTTGTTGCCCGATTCGATCACTTCATATTGCAAGCCGTTGGGCAGAGAAACCACATTGGGCAAGGTTTTATTTTCGGCCAGGAACGCGCGTCCCCTGGCTTTTTCAGCTGCCATTTTCTTCTGGGCAAAAATCTGTAATTGTTCCTGTAATGTCATATTAGTTTTTTCGGGGGATAATAATTTAGGCTTATTCGTAAGTACATCTTCGATAGCCTTCATCATCAAACTGTAATTGATTTCCGTAACACCCTGATCTTTCATGTTACCAGCAACATTGAGGCCTGCGGCATAACTGAAGCTATCCAGCAGGTTTCGCATGGGTAAAGCTGGTGTTGTTTTTTTGGCCTGCCCCGAAACCAGCAGTGGCCATAATGGAATTGTGAAAATGAAAAAAAGCTTGTTCATCAAAAACATTTTCTGCAAAAATAATGAGTGAAATTATTCTTCCCGTATTTCTTTACCGGTAAGGTGAATGAATACATCTTCGAGGTTGGCCGCTTTCACCTGTTTGGGGCGTTCAAATCCAGTAGCTACCAGATCGTCGATCATCTTATCGGGTGAGTCCATTTTGATGATCCTGCCTTCATCCATGATAGCGATTCTATCACAGAGTTGCTCAGCCTCATCCATATAATGCGTGGTGATGATCACTGTGGCTCCGGCATTTCGGATTTCGCGGATCAGTTCCCAAAGATTCCGCCTGGCCTGTGGGTCGAGCCCGGTAGTGGGTTCGTCTAAAAAAATAATCCGTGGTTGGTTGATGAGTGTTGTGGCAATAGAGAACCGTTGTTTTTGTCCCCCACTGAGTTCCTTACTTTTACTTTTGGCTTTATCGGCAAGATTAACTTTATTTAATAATTCGATGGGATCTACTTTTCGGTTGTACAAACCGGCAAACAGGTTGATCAGTTCAATCAGGTTGAGGCCGGGATAAAAACCTGCACTCTGCAATTGTACACCGATGATTTTTTTGATCGCAGCAGGATCCTTATCGAGGTCGATACCATCTACCATCACCTGCCCTGATGTTTTTTCCCTGAGGGTTTCAATGATTTCAAGTGTGGTTGATTTACCGGCACCATTAGGACCCAGTAGCCCAAAAATTTCGCCCTTCTTTACCTCAAAAGAAATTGATTTTACAGCCTGAAATGCGCCATAATTCTTGCAGAGGTCTTTTACGGTTATGATGGTTTGGGTCATGATTAGGTTCCAATTGTATTTGCATCTGTAAAAAAGGGTCAGGCCATACTTTCCAGCTCTTCCATCATCAACCGGCTGCCGATGAAGAATGGGGTTCGCTGATGCACTTCGGTTGGCTGTATATCCAATATCCGTTGATTGCCGTCGGTTGCTTTGCCACCGGCTTTTTCAACGATGAAAGCGAATGGGTTGCATTCATATAGAAGCCTGAGTTTCCCTTTGGGCTTGTCGGTAGTTCCGGGATACATGAATATACCCCCTTTGATCAGGTTGCGGTGCACATCGGCAACCATGCTTCCGATATACCTCTGCGTATAAGGGCCACCGGTAGTTTTCGTTTTCTGCTGGCAGGCGGTGATGTATTTTTTCACAGGCTCATCATACTGGAAATAATTGCCGTGATTCACGGAGTAGATTTTGCCGCTATCCGGACAAACGATATCAGGATGGCTTAGGGTGAATTCTCCAATCGCCTGGTCGAGGGTGAAGCCGTTAACTCCTCTTCTTGTTGCATAAACCAACATCGTGGATGATCCATAAATCACATAGCCGGCAGCCACCTGCTTATTTCCCTGTTGAAGGAAATCTTCGCTTTTAGCAGGTTTGCCCAACTCACTAACCCTGCGGAACACACTGAAAATGGTACCGATAGAAACATTGACATCGATATTGCTGCTGCCATCGAGCGGATCGAAAAGGCATACATATTTTGATTGGTTGCTGATATCATCATCAAAAACAACGATATCATCCATCTCTTCACTGCCGATACCTGCACAACTGATACCATGCCTGAGCACACCCATGAACTGGTTATTGGCGAATATATCCAGTTTTTTCACTTCCTCTCCCTGCACATTCATGGTTCCGGCATCGCCGAGGATGTCTACCAGGCCTGCTTTATTCACTTCCACATGCACCCTTTTGGCGGCAAGGCCAATATCGCGGAGCAAGCCCGACAATTCACCGGTTGCCTTCGGGAAATTGCGCATCTGCTGGATGGTAAACTCATCGAGGGTTTGAATCTTTCTGTTGATTGCCATAAAACAATTTCAGGTTTACGATGAACGAGGTTAATTTTGAATTCCAAAAGTAAGGTTTATTATGATGAAGGTGTACAAATTTGGAGGAGCCAGCATACAGAATCCCGAACGGATAAAAAATGTTGGAAAGATCATCAACGCAGCTGCCCCCGAAAAATTACTGGTAGTGGTTTCGGCTATGGGCAAAACAACCAATGCGCTTGAAAAAATAACTGACGCTTTTTTTGAAGGCAGGTTATCGGATGCCCAGCAATTGTTTGAACAGATCAAGAACAGTCATCTCAACACTTTAAAATATCTTCTGGTAACCGGATGGGAAGCCGCCGAAAATCAGTTGAAAGATTTTTTCACCGAAGTGGAATGGATGTTGCACGACAAACCGGTACGCCAGTATGATTATTATTACGACCAACTGGTGTGCTGCGGCGAATTGCTCAGCAGTAGCATTTTGGCGCACAGCCTTAAAGAGCAGGGCATCAACGCTACCTGGCTGGATGTGAGGGATGTTTTACGAACGGATGATAATTTCAGGGATGCCGGTGTAGATTGGGATTTTACGGCAACCCGAATCAAAGAATCGGTATTGCCTCTTTTTGATGATTACGATGTGATCATCACTCAGGGTTATATCGGGGCCACTGATGAAAACGAAAGCACTACATTAGGACGAGAAGGGAGTGATTATACCGCAGCTATTTTTGCCAACCTAATGGAAGCGGCTGAAGTTACTATCTGGAAAGATGTAGATGCTGTGATGAGTGCCGATCCCCGTAAATTTCCTGAGGCACAAATCATACCGGCATTGAGTTTTACGGAAGTGATTGAGATGGCATACTATGGCGCACAGGTGATACATCCTAAAACCATCAAGCCTTTACAAAACAAAAGTATTCCGCTTTATGTGAAGAGTTTTCTAGACCCCGCTCTTCCCGGAACAGTAATCAGCAGCACTTCAAATAAAAAATTACCGCCTATCATCGTATGGAAAGAAAATCAGGTATTGGTGACTTTCCAATCGAAAGATTTTAGTTTCGTTGAAGACAAGCCCGTGCAGCAATTGCATCGTTTGTTTGAGGAAGTGCGCATCAAACCGAATCTTTCGCAGCATACGGCCATTTCTTTACTTTGTTGCTTTAACGACCATCCTGAAAAGATAGGAGATTTGGCAGCATCGGCGGCAGCATTTTTTGATGTGGTGTTAGAAAAAAATCTGAGTCTGCTCACAATCAGGCATTACGACGATATCACTTTAAAAAAACTGACAGCAGGCAAAACAGTGTTGCTGGAACAACGAACAGTTGAAACCGTACAGGTGCTGATGCGATAAAAAATGATTGCAGCCAAGCTGATACTAACGGTAACGATCAGTTGATTACATACTCCCCTTTCCGGTTCACCATGATGATGGGAAGTTCTTTCTTCAATTCAAAATAATCGAAAACCGCTTTGATATTGCTGCTGAATTGCTGTAAGGAAGAATTCGATTTCGTAGCTTCCAATAAATAATCCATTGATTTTTTATTGTTGTACCGTACCGGAAAAACATGAACCGGTATGAATTCCTGTCCCTGGTTTCTGGCCTGTGTACTAAGGATATAAACTTCTTCGATCGGGATATCGCTAATGGCAATACATCCGGTAGACACGCAATTGCCATGAATATAGATGGCCGAGCCCGGGCGTAACGAATCGCTGAGTATACGATCGGAAGAATTGGGATAATTAAGCCCCAGCGATAAATGATAATTGCTATTCGGATTGAATTCGTTGATATGATAAAAACCTTCCGGCACCTGGTAATCACCTTCCATGCGCTTAGGGCCCATCGCACCGCTTTGCATGCAAACCTTATACGTTTTAAATAATTGGAATGGCTTCTTCGGATCGTCTTTCACCCATACTTCCAACTGACGATCGTATTTGAAGGAACGGAGATACACGGCTTGAGGAGGCCAGGAAAGTTTCTGCTTCTCAAACTGCTTTCGTAGAGAATCTTCCATACGATCAATGCCCGACATCTTTGTCTGGTATTTCTGCATATTCGAAGTGTTGTTCTGTGCTTCCAACCGATAAGGTGAAAGCATAAAACAGATCGCCAAAAAGAAAAGTAGTTTCCTCATCAAATGAACAATGGTTGTGGTTTCAATAATCCTCCTATGTTATCATAACGGGGCGGCTTTACAAATTGCCCCTTGCATCCTGTTCGCGCTCTAATGCTTCAAAGAGCGCTTTAAAATTACCTTTCCCGAAGCTTTTGGCTCCTTTACGCTGGATGATTTCGAAAAACAGCGTTGGCCTGTCCTGCATCGGTTTACTGAAAATCTGCAACAGGTAGCCTTCATCATCGCGATCGATGAGGATACCGAGTTTTTGCAGCGGTTCCAAATCTTCATCAATCTTCCCTACCCTTTCGAGCACCGTTTCGTAATAACTTCCCGGAATATTAAGGAATTCAACGCCACGTTGTTGTAATGTTGTTACGGTTTCAATGATATCATGGGTTGCAATGGCGATATGCTGAACACCTTCTCCGTTATAAAAATCGAGATATTCTTCCACCTGGCTTTTCTTCTTCCCTTCAGCAGGTTCATTGATCGGAAATTTAACATATCCGTTACCGTTACTCATCACTTTGCTCATCAATGCGGAATATTCTGTGGAGATATCTTTATCATCGAAAGAAAGGATATTCCGGAAACCCATCACCTCTTCATAGAATTTCACCCAGGGGTTCATCTGGTTCCATCCCACATTTCCAACACAGTGGTCTACATACAATAAACCGGTTGAAGTAGGATTGCTTCTTGACTCCCACTTACGGAAACCCGGCATGAAGCTACCGGAATAATTTTTACGTTCCACAAAAAGATGAACCGTATCGCCATAGGTATGGATACCGCTGAGTACCACTTCGCCTTCATGATCTTTCAGCGTTGTTGGTTCGAGGTAACTTTTTCCTCCACGGATGGTGGTTTGTTTCCAGGCATCGGTAGCGTCTTCCACTTTCAA
Organism: Sphingobacteriales bacterium; assembly: GCA_026391525.1. Lineage (GTDB taxonomy): Bacteria > Bacteroidota > Bacteroidia > Chitinophagales > Chitinophagaceae > Ferruginibacter. The sequence continues at coordinate 11,262 of JAPLEF010000099.1, read as the reverse complement.
AGCAAGTACTTTCACTCCATCCCCATGTTTGTACACATGATCGGCAATGGGATTATTCATTTTGAGTGCGGTGGTGAGCACAAAAGTGATCTGGTTTTGTCGCAGTACATAACTAACGCGGTCCATCATCCCGGTTTCTGGCCCTGCGTAAGCAATGGATTGAAAACCGAATGCGTTCTTATAAAAATTGGCGGATTGTTTGCCATTTCCTACGTAAAATTCTACGTAATCGGTGCCCATAAGGGGCAGGAAATCGGCTGTAACAGGCGTTTCCATCATATTGGCAGTAAGTGCTGAAGGCATAAATTGGAATTAAATTGATGAGCAATTGCTTTGAAAGGCAGTAATGATCAGGCAAAATCCCTGAAGAAGCGAGTGGTATCCATAGCCAGTGTGATCATGAGCAGCGAATAAGTTCCGCGTTTATCACCGAAGCGTTTATGAGGATAATCAGGTTGCACGTGTTCAAAGATAAAAAAAACTTTGATAAGGTTTGCAGCATTCTGTTAAAATCAGTTCCTTAATCCGGCGGCATCCGTTTATCTTTGTGGCATGAAAAAAGTAGGTATCCTTGGTGGTGGCCAACTGGGAAGGATGTTATTGCAGGCTGCCATCAATTATCCTGTTGAAACCCATCTGATGGAAAACGACCCTTTGGCACCTGCGGCTCATCTGTGCCATCATTTTTGCAGCGGCGATATCCGTTCTTTCGATGATGTATATGCTTTTGGAAAAGAACTCGATGCATTAACCATAGAGATTGAATCGGTGAATATCGAAGCCCTGGAAAAACTGGAAGCGGAAGGCGTAAAAATTTATCCCAAGCCAGCCGCTTTAAAAATCATCAAGAATAAAATTGCGCAGAAAGAATTTTATGCCGTTCATGAAATTCCCAGTTCTGCATTCGTGGTTACAAAGAACAAAGCTGAACTGGAAGCGCAAAGCCATTTTTTACCTGCTGTTCATAAACTAGCCATGGGCGGATATGATGGTAAGGGAGTACAGGTGATCGGTACTGCAGCAGAAATTGAATTTGGTTTTGATGCGCCGGCAGTATTGGAAAAGAAAGTGATCATCCATAAAGAAATCGCCATCATCATTGCAGTAAGTGATGATGGTTCAACGGCCATTTACCCGCCTGTTGATATGGTGTTCGATCCACATCTCAATTTATTGAGCCACCAGCTATGCCCTGCTGAATTACCAGAAAAAGTGTTTTGGAAAGTGGAAGCCATTGCGCTTAACCTGGTACGTAAACTCAACAGTGCAGGAATCTTTGCTATAGAATTGTTTGCTGATGCCGATGGACAGGTTTTGGTAAATGAAGTTGCCCCACGCGTACACAACAGCGGCCACCACAGCATTGAAGCCAATTACTGCAGCCAGTTTGATATGTTATGGCGCATCATCCTCGGCTATCCGCTGGGTAACACTACCCCGATTTTACCTGCAGCGCTGGTTAACCTGGTGGGTTCAGCCGGATTTACAGGACCGGTAAAGTATGAAGGACTGGAGGAAGTACTGTCTATGGACAATGTATTTGTACATCTTTATGGCAAATCTGATACCAAACCCGGGCGTAAGATGGGTCATGTAACCATACTCAGTAAAGAAAAACAAGACCTTTTGCATAAAGTGAATAAGATCAAACACCTGCTATTTGCAAAGGCTTGATCCGTTGTATCTCTTTTGCTATTAAACCATCTCATTTGAATCAAGTGCAAAAAATTTCACTGTACCTCTTTGCCTCCATGGCGCTTGTAAATTTCAGTTGTTGTAAACAATCGGCTGATAAAGCTGGAGCAGTGCCGCAGGGTCCACCTCCCATTCCTAAACTGGAAGCTTATATCGTTAAGCAATCAAGTGTTGCAGAAAATATCGAATTGCCCGGTTCAGTTATTTCCAACGAATCTACCACGATCAATCCTGAAATTTCCGGAAGGCTCACCTATCTGAATGCCAGTGAAGGAAAAACGGTAACGAAAGGCACTTTACTTGCCAAGATTTACGACGGAGACTTACAATCGCAATTGAAAAAACTGGATGTGCAGATCAAAGTGCAGGAACAAACGGTTGCCCGTTATGCAGAATTGCTGCGTATCAATGGTGTAAGCCAGCAGGAATACGATCTGGTTCAACTTCAGGTAAATAACCTTCGTGCCGACCGTGAACTGGTGAAGAGCAATATACAACGAACTGTTATCCTTGCCCCATTCACCGGAACATTGGGGTTGAGGATGGTTAGTCCGGGTGCTTACGTAACCCCCCAAACCGTGATCACCAGCATCCGTCAGAACAGTAGTTTGAAAATAGATTTTACCGTTCCGGAAAGATATGCTACCGAAGTGCAAACCGGTAAGAAAGTAGCATTCAGCATTGAAGGCAGCAATAAACCTTATGAAGCCAGGGTGACGGCAACAGAATCGGGTGTTTCGGAAGATAACCGTAGTTTACGTGTACGCGCTTTGGTTAGTAATGCTGATGACCAACTCCTTCCGGGTGTATTCATCAAAGTGGTGCTTAAATTTGAGGCAGATACGGCAACCTTACTGATACCAACCCAAGCAGTAATTCCACAAGCCAGGGGCAAGAAAGTGGCAATGTACAAAAATGGCAATGCGGTTTTCAGGGACATCAAAACCGGAACCCGTGATGCTGCGATGATCAAGGTAACAGAAGGGCTTATGACCGGGGATACGATACTTACTACCGGACTCATGGGATTGAAACCCAACGGCAAGGTTGCCATCAGCAAGATTTTGCCTTAAATAACGTAACCGACTAAACGCATTTCATCCGCCATGAACATCTCCACCTTCAGTTTACGCCGGCCGGTTTTTGCCATCGTGCTGAATATCCTGATTGTGCTGTTCGGGGCAATCGGTTATAGTTTTTTGGGGGTGCGCGATTATCCGGCTTTAGATCCTCCCAATATCAATGTACGCACTTCCTATCCCGGAGCGAATGCCGAGATCATCGAAACACAGATCACCGAACCGCTCGAAAAATCAATTAATGGAATTGCAGGTATCAAGAATATCAGTTCCCAAAGTTCATTGGGCAGCAGCAATATCAGTATTGAATTCAGTTTGGGAATACCGCTCGAAGAAGCGGCTAATGATGTACGTGATAAGGTTTCACAGGCGTTGAGAAGTTTGCCTTCCGACCTCGATGCCCCGCCGGTAGTGAGCAAAGCTGATGCCAGTAGCGAACCTGTGGTGATCATGCTGTTGAAAAGCGATGTGCGCAATGCCCTTGAAATAACTGAATATGCCAATAACAACCTGGTAGAAAGGCTACAAACCATTCCCGGAGTAAGTGGTGTGAATATTTGGGGCGAAAAGAAATATGCGATGCGCATCTGGTTCAACCCGACAAGGATGAGTTCCTATTCCATTACTCCCGAAGATGTACAGCAGGCTTTACTTCGCGAGAACATCGAATTGCCTGCAGGAAAAATCGCCGGTAATACCACGGAACTGGGTATCCGCACTTTTGGCAAACTAAATACAGAAGAGGAATTCAACGACCTGATCATCCGGAACGTAAACGGTTCGGATATCCGGCTTAAAGATATCGGGGAAGCTGTACTGGGGCCAGAGAACGAAGAAAGCGTGCTAAAAGAAAGTGCCATACCCATGATTGCTATTGCTGTGATTCCGCAGCCCGGCACCAATTATATCAGTATTGCAGATGAAGTGCAGCAGAGGGTTAAGGCGATAAAAACAGACTTACCTCCTGATTTAAAATTGGAAATCTCCACAGATGCTACCCTAACGATACGCAACTCCATCAGTGAAGTAAAAGAAACGCTTATCATATCTTTTTTGCTTGTTGTGATGATTGTGTTTTTGTTTTTCCGAGATTGGTTGATAGCGATACGTCCGCTTATTGATATTCCTGTTTCTCTGATTGGCGCATTCTTCATCATGTATATAAGCGGCTTCACCATCAACATCCTCACCTTGCTGGCAATCGTTCTTGCAACAGGGCTTGTGGTAGATGATGGCATTGTAGTTACCGAAAACATCTATAAAAAGATGGAAGCAGGTATGGACAAATGGCGTGCTGCACAGGAAGGATCGAAAGAAATCTATTTTGCGGTAATCGCTACCTCCATCACCCTTGCTGTGGTATTTTTGCCGATCATCTTTCTGGAAGGCTTTGTGGGCAGGTTGTTCAGGGAATTTGGCGTGGTGGTAGCAGGAGCGGTACTGATTTCTGCTTTTGTATCACTTACCCTCACGCCGGTGCTCAATGTAAAACTGGCAGGGAAAAAATTTAAGCATTCGAGATTCTATACTGCAACTGAACCTTTTTTCAGGGGTTTGGAAAACGGGTATCGCAGTCTATTAGAATCGTTTATGCGTAAACGTTGGCTTGCGGGGGTTTTATTACTTGCCTGCATAGGTATCATCTTCTTCTTAGGTAAAAACATCCCCTCCGAACTTGCGCCGATGGAAGACAAGAGCGGATTCCGGCTTCAGGTAACTGCGCCGGAAGGCACTTCTTATGATGCGATGGACCAGTACATGGATAAGCTCGTAGCCTTTCTGATTGATTCGCTGCCGGAAAAAAAATATGTAACGAGCATGACAGCCCCCGGTTTTACTGGAACGGGTTCGTCTAATTCAGGCTTTGTACGTATCGTATTGGTTCCCCCGGCTATGCGTAAACGCACCCAGCAGGAAATCGTAAACTGGGTGAACAAAAAAATGCCAAGATTCAATCAGGGGCGAACATTTGCGGTACAGGAACAAACCATTGCCGTAAACCGAAGAGGTGGGCAACCTGTGCAGTTTGTATTGCAAAATGTAAATGCAGATAAACTCAAAGCAGCCCTTCCCCGAATGCTGGATGCGGCAAATAAAAGCAATGTGCTAACAGGTGTAGATGCCGACCTTAAATTCAACAAACCTGAAATCAGGATCAATATCAACCGCTTAAAGGCAAGCGAACTGGGTGTAAGTGTGCAGGATATTTCACAAACTCTGCAACTGGCGCTTAGCAATCAGCGTATGGGCTATTTTACTAAAGACGGCAAGCAATATTCAGTAATCGGGCAGGTAGAACGCATCAACAGAGACGACCCTTCCGATCTTCAGCACATCTATGTAAAAAGCAATAAGGGCCAGGCCATCGCTTTGCTTAATCTGTTAGATATCACAGAAGACGTTACTCCTCCTACCCTTTATCATTTTAACCGGTACCGTTCAGCTACCGTTTCTGCCGGGCTTGCTGAAGGAAAAACGATTGGTGAAGGCATCAAAGCGATACAAGCCATTGCCGACACCGTGCTTGACGAAAGTTTCACCACTTCGTTGGCGGGTTCTTCACGTGATTATTCCGAAAGTTCGGGTAATACTTATTTCGCTTTCTTTCTTGCGTTGGGACTGATCTTTCTGGTATTGGCTGCGCAGTTCGAAAGTTTCATCGATCCCCTAACCATTATGGTTACCGTTCCACTTGCCCTGGCAGGAGCCGTACTTTCCCTTTGGCTATTTGATCAAACCATCAATATCTTTTCACAGATTGGCATGATCATGCTGATAGGATTGGTTACCAAAAACGGTATTCTGATTGTAGAATTTGCGAATCAACAACAACTGAAAGGGAGTAATAAAAAAGTGGCTGTTGTTGATGCAGCTGTTGCGCGTTTCCGTCCGATATTGATGACGAGCCTGGCGATGTCGCTCGGCGCTTTGCCATTGGCCCTTTCTCTGGGCGATGCATCAACCAGCCGTATGCCGTTGGGTATCGTGATTGTGGGCGGCGTATTGTTTTCGCTGATACTCACCCTTTTTGTTATTCCTGCAATCTATAGTGTATTGAGCACCCGAAAAAAGAAAAGTGCGCTTGATGAACCCATGGTTGAAACAAAACCCGAAATCGCATGAAGCAACTGAAATTATTCCTGCTTTTAGGTGTGGTTATTTGTTTAACGCCGGGTGTATCTGCACAACAGAAAATGCTTACGGTGGAAGAAGCGGTAGCTGCAGCACTGGAAAACAATTACGATATCCTGCTGAGTAAAAACGATTCTGTTGTATATGCCTTGAATAACCAATATGCCCGAGGTGTTTTTTATCCGCGCTTCAATGCCAGTAACACCTTCGTAATAAACCACAACAACCAGAAACAGCGATTGCCCGACGGATCTGAACGGGGGGCTTCAGGTATCAGGTCGAATAACGAAAATGCAGCCGTTAATATGAACTGGACCGTTTTCGACGGTTTAAAGATGTTTGCCACACGCGACAGGATTGCAGCAGAAGCGGTGCTTGGCAACCTCAACCTCAAAGCCCAGCTCAACACAACGGTGGCAGAAGTGATCAACACCTATTACGCCATTGTGAGGCAGAAAGAACAACTCAAAGCGATAAAAGAACAAATGCGCATCAATGAAACCCGTGTTGAACAAGCGGAGAAAAAATTCAGTACAGGCCTTGGTGCAAAACCCGAACTGTTACAAGCGAAACTCGATTTGAACGCGCAGCTTTCTTCTTTGTTGAACCAACAAACCCTGATCGATTTATTGAAAGAAGACCTTAACCTGCTCATTTCTTTTGCTCCAGGCACCGATTACGAAGTGGCAGATAGTATCCCCATCAATCTCAATTTAAGCTTCGATGATATTTACAGCGGAGCAGCTAAAAGTAATCCATCCATTGCCGTAGCCCGCCAGCAGCAACTGATTGCCGGTTATGCGTTAAAAGAACGAAAGGCGGAGCGTTTCCCAACCATAAGCATCAATGGGGCATATGTGTTTTCAAAAACCAATAACCAGACCGTGGTGAATAATTTCACTCCCCTTTTTAACCGAAACCTGGGATATAATTATGGCGTGTCGGCAGTAATCCCGATCTTCAATGGATTTACCGTTCGCCGGCAGATCAAAGAAGCAGCATTGAATGTGAGTTATCAGGATTTGCAATACCGGTTTGAACAATCTAAAGTGAATGCAGCCATTACAGGTGCGTTTAAAAGCTACACATTGCAAAAGAAAAATCTAGCTTTAGAAGAAGAAAATATACGGCTGGCTAAAGAAAATGTTTATATCGCAGTGGAACGGTTGCGGTTAGGGGTTTCTACACTGATTGAATTGCGAGAAACCCAGAAAAGTCTGGAAGACGCCTATAACCGCCTGATTTCAGCCCGCTACAATACCAAATTAGCAGAAACCACGCTGCTTCGTTTGAAGGGGGAGCTGGTAAAATAAGGGGCTTCATGCAAGAATGTAAATCATTCAGTTAAAAATGGCCGCATGTTATTGCTGCACAGTTGCCAACTGTTTATCTTTGTTATAAGTATTGCTATTTATTAACTCAATCCAAAATAACTATCTATGCCGGCAACCGTTAGCATCATCATGGGAAGCGACAGCGATATGGCAGTAATGAAAGCTGCGGCTGAAATGCTCGATTATTTTGGTATCCCTTTTGAAATGACCATTGTTTCTGCCCACCGTACGCCCGATCGCATGCGCGATTTTGCCCTTACGGCCAGATCCAGGGGTATAAAAGTTATCATTGCCGGTGCCGGAGGTGCCGCCCATCTCCCGGGCATGGTAGCGGCATATAGCAGTCTGCCTGTAATAGGCGTTCCTGTAAAATCATCCCATTCGATCGATGGATGGGATTCCGTACTTTCGATATTGCAGATGCCCGGCGGGGTACCTGTGGCTACAGTGGCGTTAGACGGAGCGAAAAATGCAGGTATTTTAGCTGCCCAGATCCTTGGTACATCAGATCCATCTCTGGCAGAAAAACTGGAGGCCTATAAAATAACCTTATCAGATGCGGTAATGGCCAAAGTAAATTCGCTCAGCAGATAAATATCAACACTATTAAAGGTTTTTTTCCATCAATAAAAAATTTTCACCGCCCATCATTTATATAATATATAACAATGCTATGCGGATTTAGTCCCTATTTTTACAAAAAAATACAATTATGCTGAAATTTTCACTCGGATTCATGCTTGTTTTCGGTTTTTCGCTGGCACAAGCACAAAAAGTTGCTTTTACAGAATACGACCTGCCCAATGGCTTACATGTTATCCTGCATCAGGATAAAACCGCCCCGGTTGTTGCCGTATCCGTAATGTACCACGTAGGCAGTAAAAACGAACAAACCAACCGTACCGGCTTTGCCCATTTTTTTGAACATCTTCTTTTTGAAGGCAGTGAAAACATCAAGCGCGGAGAGTTCATGAAAATTGTGAGCAGCAATGGCGGGCAAAACAATGCCAATACCACACAGGACCGTACCTTTTATTATGAAGTGTTTCCGAGCAACCAATTGGAAACCGGCTTATGGTTGGAAAGTGAGCGTATGCTTCATCCGATCATCAACGAAATTGGTGTGAAAACCCAGAATGAAGTGGTTAAAGAAGAAAAACGTTTAAGGGTAGATAATCAGCCTTATGGCAACTTCCTATCAGAAGTGATGAAGCGCCTTTTTACCAAGCATCCTTATAACTGGGTGCCGATAGGTAGCATGGCCGATCTGGATGCTGCAACATTATCTGAATTCATCGCATTCAACAAAAAATATTATATCCCTAATAATGCCGCATTGGTAATTGCAGGAGATATCGATATTGACAAAACAAAGAAGCTTGTTACCCAGTATTTTGCAGAAGTACCTACAGGCAAACCGGTAGAGAAAGTGAATATCCAGGAAGACCCCATCACCAGGGAGGTTATCGATACCGCATATGATAATAACATCCAGATTCCTGCAATCATGACTGCATACCTCACACCGGGCATGACCAGTAAAGAATCGATCGCCTTGCAACTGGCCTCAGATGTATTGAGCACAGGAGCCAGCAGCCGTATGTATAAGAAAATGGTTGATGATAAGAAGAATTCACTGCAGGTAGGATCTTTCAATTATGCGTTGGAAGATTATGGTGCTTATATCAATTATGCCTTACCGAGTGGGCCATACCCTTTGGATTCCTTATTAAAAGATATGGATGATGAGATTGTGAAATTGCAGAACGAACCCATCAGCGAAACAGAATTCACTAAGATCCGCAACCAGTTTGAAAACAATTACATCGGTAAAAACGCCCGTATGTTAGGTGTTGCAGAAAACTTAGCGGATGGTTACATATTTCAGAATAAAAACACCAATCACGTAAATGAAGAACTGGAAGAAGTACGCAAAATCACCCGTCAGGATATTCAGACGGTAGCGAAAAAATACCTGAATAAAAACCAGCGTGTAGTACTTTACTACTTACCTAAAAAATAACAACCTCCTATTCTTTTTAAAAAAAATATTATGAACAAGATTATTCTTTCCATCATAGGTACCACCTTTAGTTTAGTTGCTTTAGCGCAACCTCCCATCGATCGCAGCAAGCAGCCAAAAGCTGGTCCGCCACCAACCATCAGTATAAAAGACCCCGTAATTTTCGATATGCCCAATGGCATGAAAGTACTGGTGGTTGAAAACCATAAGTTACCTAAAGTGTCGGCCACACTCAATATCGACCGTGGTCCGGTTTTAGAGGGGCAAAAAGCCGGTATCATGAACATCATGGGTGTAATGCTTCTTGAAGGCACTACAAAAACACCAAAAGCAAAATTCGACGAATCGATCGACCTGATGGGTGCCGAACTCAATTTGTATTCAACCGGAGGAAGTGCGTCTTCCCTTACCCGTTATTTTAACCAGACCTTCCTGATGATGGCCGAAGCTATCCAGCATCCAGCATTTCCGCAGGAATCATTTGATAAGATCAAAACCCAAAGCATCACCGGTTTGAAATCGGGTGAAAAAAGTGCTGCTGCCATTTCAAGCCGTGTGGTAGGAGCATTAAGCTATGGCAAGAATACAGCTATGGGTGAATTTGAAACAGAGGAATCTATCAAAGGTTTAACATTGGCGGATGTGAAAACTGCTTATGCAGAAAGTATCACACCTTCTCGCAGTTACCTCACTTTTGTGGGTGATATCACGCCGGCTGAAGCCAAGGCATTGACTCAAAAAGCATTTGGCGATTGGAAAGGTAAAAAACTCGAATTACCTGCCATCCCCAATGCAGATAATGTAAAAGGAACTGAAATTGATTTTATAGATCTGCCTACAGCAGTTCAGGGTGAAATAAGGGTTACCAATCTGATCAATAACCCGATGAGCAGTCCGGATTATCATTCATTGCTTATTGCCAACCAGATATTGGGAGGCGGCTCTGAAAGCAAATTGTTCATGAACCTACGTGAAAAGCATGGTTTCACTTATGGCAGTTATTCTAATGTTGGCAGCGGCCGTTTCCAAAGCCAGTTTTCGAGCAGTGCACAGGTAAGGAGTGAGAAAGTAGACAGCGCCATCCAGGAGATGATGAAAGAGATCGACAACATGCAAAAAGGCGCTATCACGCCAGAAGAACTGGCCATCGCAAAAGCGAAATTCAATGGTTCGTTTGCACTGGGAATGGAAGATCCGGCAAGAGCAGCCTCTTATGCTTCGAACATCCTGATCAATAATTTACCAAAAGATTTTTACAGCACTTACCTGCAAAAAGTTAATGCTGTTTCGGTTACTGATGTACAAAAGGTTTCGAAAAAATATTTCGATAAAGACAACAGCCGTATCATCGTGGTGGGCAATGGAGAAAAAATATTGCCGAATTTAACCAGACTGGGCTACCCTATCAAAAAATATGATAAGTATGCCAATCCGATTGTTGATAAACCAGCAGATGCCAATATCAAAGAATCTGAAAAAAATACAGAAGCCATTTCAGCCTTCTCGGTGATTGATGGTTATCTGAAAGCGATTGGCGGAAAAGAAGAAGCGAAAAAAGTGAATACCCTCAAATCGAGTGTAACAATGGATATGATGGGCAGAACAATTGAAGGTACCGATTTGAAAATGATGCCGAATAAACACTATACCGAAATGAAGATGGGCGAAATGAAAGTATTCCAAAGTTCATTCAATGGCAGTAAAGGATATCAGGCACAGATGGGCCAGAAGAAAGAAATGGATGAGAAAGAGATCAAAGAAGCCCTGGATGATAAAGGTGTTATTCCACAATTGTATTACCTGACTTCCGATTATCAAACCAGCTATCTGGGAATTGGAAAAGTGGGCAGTGAAGATTGTTATAAGTTGAAGATTACCAAACCAAGCGGTAAAACAACCGTTGAATATTACGCTACCAAAACCAATCTGCTGTTGCGTGAAGAAAGCACTTCTGATGCAGGAGGAACGGAAATGTCTATAACAACTGATTATTCCAATT
>JAPLEF010000022.1 GCA_026391525.1 Sphingobacteriales bacterium | reverse complement strand
GTTAAGTTATCCAACCTTATTTGTGCACTGGAAACTATAGTAAAGACAAAATGGATTTGTATGTCAAGAGCCGTATGAAGGGAGACCTTCACGTACGGTTCTGTGAGAGCCTTCTGTTGAAATACGGGGGGCTACTTGACCCGTTTCGTTAGCGGTGTGATGCTAAGGCAGCTTTTCGATTCAAAGAAATTTTGTACTTTTGACTAAACATTTTTATGGCAAGCGCATTAAAATATATGGTTGATGAAAACGGAGATAAAACTTCTGTTTTGGTTCCAATAAGGACTTGGGAGAAGATCAATAAAGAGTATAGTAAGCTTCAAAATAAATTGAAGGTTTTCACTGATATAAAAGAAGGTCTTTTAGAAGTAAAGGAAGCAAGAAAGTCGGGGAAAAAATTGCAAACACTAAAAGATTTTTTGCGTGAAAGTAACAGTTAAAATAACCAAATCCTTTAAAACTGCCGCAAAACCCCTCCTAAAGAAGTATCAATCTCTATCGAAAGATTTACTAAATCTTGAAAAAGCTCTTGTAAGTACGCCCAGACTTGGTACTCCTCTGGGTAAGGAAGCATACAAAATACGACTTAAAGTTACAAGTAAAGGCAAAGGCAAAAGTGGAGGAGCAAGAGTGATCTCACTAGTTGAGACTTCTTTAATCGGATATGCTGAAAAAATTTCAGACGAAGAAATAACTGTTAACCTGCTAACTATTTTTGATAAAGGAGATGTTGACAATATTTCTGATAAAGAACTCAAGGATCTAATCCAAAACTTCAAAACAGGCTGATAAAAGCACCACCGCTCTCACATCTCATTGGCGTAAACTGGGGCTGACACAAGGTATTTCAGTTTCATATCTCGGCCAAGCTTTGGTTGTCAGCGGACATTCTACTAATCCGCCCCGGCCGTTTGGCTACGCATTTAGTGCCGGGGCTGCAACTTGGGTGTGTTCCAAATCTTCGTTACTTTTGGCTTGAACGGTCAGGCTGACATAGCAACGAATATCCCAGCTTCTCTCTCTGGCGCCTGTGTTCCAGCGGATCACTGGTGTCTACAAAGTCCCCCGGTTTGCAACCGGTTTTTTTGTATTACCCCTACCCATTTGCCAGCCAAATCAAAATCCCTAAATTTACTTTTTAACAAAAGCTCTTTGAACTGTAACCTCCTCCACGGGGTAGGATATTGGAAGAAACGCATTATTATCCGTTTGGGTTAACGATGGCAGGAATATCTTCTAAAGCCGCCGGCTCTCTCACAAATAATTATAAATACAACGGAAAGGAGCAACAGACAAAAGAGTTCACCGATGGTTCAGGATTGGAATGGTATGATTATGGGGCGAGGATGTATGATGCACAGATTGGTAGGTGGAATCATATTGACCCACTTGCAGATTTAATGCGAAGGTTTTCTCCATATAACTACGCATTTGATAATCCAATAAGATTTATTGACCCGGATGGTATGAGTCCATTAGATTGGGTTGAGCATATTCATGAGAGTGTAGTTAACCCTGATGGGTCGTCGCCAGATGATATCATTTACCGCGACAAAAAAGGAAAAGAAATAGGACGCATCGAAACCAAAGAAGCTTACGATGAAATTTACACAGTAAACAAAGGAGAAGTTTTCTTTGAAAAAGATAAAAACGGAAAAAATATTGGGCATGGGCTTTCAAAAGATGCTGAAGTCACTGTTGAACATAGAGACCATGCAGCAAGGCCAGATAAAGGAAAGGCAGTTACTGCAAAACAATCTACTACAAAACCAGATAAAGCAAATAGTGAACCATCAAATAATTTAGATCAAGCCAAAAGTAATACAGAAGCAGTAAATGATGCTTATGGAGCGGCAGCAAGTGCAAATGAAGCATTAGTAGGTGGAGCTATTATAGCAACGAATAAATTAAGTCACGCGGATGATGTGATGAAAGGAATTAAAGTATTAAAAGATATACCTGCCATAGGAGCCGTTTCAACTGCTTCTGATATTTTAGATGTTGGAACAGATGTGTACGATGGTAATTATGGAATGGCAGCTCTAAAAACAGGGTTATTAGTAGCGAAAGAAACAATTCGATTTAGTAGCCCTATGGGATTTGCGATTATAACTGCAATAGACATTGGAGTTTCATTATACGATTTATTCAAATAGCTATGCAAAAGATAACATTGTCCTTGCTGATGCTAATTATGAAGTATCAAGGCAACAAAGGAAAGTATTATACTATTCAAAAAGTATCTTTAATTATTACTGCGGTTTTTTCCTTTCTTATTGTTGGGAT
>JAPLEF010000160.1:1643-2279 GCA_026391525.1 Sphingobacteriales bacterium | reverse complement strand
ATTCCGAATAATATTTTGTTTTCATCATTTTCGTCAGAAAAAAAGAAATAGCCATCAACAATGCCAACTCTATCTATCTCGCCATAGTCAGGTTTTGTTACTAAATTTCCTAAAGTGTCAATAATGCCAAAGCCATCATCTGTTTCGACAATTGCGTATCCATTTTTGAAAGTTTCGGCTGGAATATCTTGAAATTCTTTATTGCCAACTCGTTTAAAGTTTTTGTCAACCAAAACATAATCCTTTCCATTCTCTTTGATAAATGCTCTTCCATTGGCAAAATCATTTACATATCTATAATTGGTGTCGTTAAATATTACTTCTCCTTTTAAATTTATGAAACCCTCATAACTTTTATCAGAAGTAGAAATAACACCATTTTTTTCAGGTATCCAATACTTGTACAAGCTTACTTTGGCGAAACCATCATAGAAATTTCCATCAACGTAACTGTTGTTCTTATAAGGTCGCTTGAAAAGAAGATTGCCTTTAGTGTCAATTACTCCATCAGTGCTGCCATCTTTATTCCGCTTGTCATTAATTTCGACTGATGAAAACCCTTCAAAAAATGGTTTTATCGTTTCATATTTTCCAAAGGGAACAATAAATTTCCCCGTGGTGTCTATAACACCAACT
>JAPLEF010000160.1:0-1572 GCA_026391525.1 Sphingobacteriales bacterium | reverse complement strand
TTTTAAATTCACTTATAGAGCTGAAAATTGTGTCTATTAGTAATTGTTTTGTGAATACGTCGATTAAACCTTGCTTGTCTGTCTTGGTGGTGATTATACCTTTTTTGGTGTCAGTGAAATAAAGTTCTTTGTAAACTTTTGGTAAAGCTACATTTCCTGTCTTGTCGATAAACAATGGTTCTCCGTCTTTATAAACAACTGTCAAACCATGAACAAAGTTGGTTGCAAAATCATAGTCGGGCTTAATGACAAATGTTCCACTTTCGTTGATAAATCCATACATGCCGTTAAGTCGAACCGCCGCCAAACCTTCTGAAAAATCATTTCCACTTAAGAAAATTGGGCTTATCGCAACCTTACCTTTTTCATTAATGTAGCCAACCTTGTCGTTTAGGGTGATTTTGAAAAGATGCTGTGTTTGTCCATAAGACAAAAGGGACAGCGATAAAAAAAGTATTATTAGAGTAGTTTTCACCATTGCAGTTTTTTGTTCAGATGCTTTAAATTGTCAAATTGCATAAGTCGCTTGGGTTATTAGGGTGCTGCTTTTGACTTGCAGCTAACTCGTTATTTGCCGCACCACTAATTTACTTTATTACGCCAATACAGCCTAATTAGGTTGGATTGGCGCAATAGGATTTTATCCGGCAATACGGTTCAAAAGAATAGGAAAATGCTAGAGGATTTTGCCTGCAGTTAAAATAAAACAGTTGCTGATAACAACATGAGAGGTTTTAAAATCAACGAAACGTCATCTTCGAGAGACGTTTCCGGCAAGGAAAATGCCTTGTTGTGCGACGCTATTATGGAATTTTTTCTCTACAATAGCGAATTCTTGCTGAGAACTTAATTGTTCCGTGTATCCTGTCGGCTGAAGTCTTGTCTCTATTGCCAGGGAAAAACCAATGGTCAGTTTTGTAATCATAAAAAGCTAGAAGAAATTGCTTTGCAAAGACTCCATCAAACCTTGCACCAAAGCCGATAACAGTTGTATCAATTCCTTTTTCTTTATCAAGATATGTGAAGGACCATTTATACTTATCGAGGACTATATATTCAAAGACCAAATAAATACCATTTTCTGGTAGTCTTAAATTGAGTGTGTCCAATTGAATTACTTGTTTACCTTCTTTTTTGGGGAAATAAACGATTTGACGATTGTTAATGAGTTCCCCGGGAAGACCTGAAGAGTCGATGACTTCATAGAATGAAATCTTAAAGGGAGCTTGGATGGAGGATTTTGGGGAAGCAATATCCCGTTTTAACCAAAGTGAAATACTCTCTAAATGTCCGTTTGCAACAGATGGAGTTAGCATGACAGCTAATTTACTGTTACTGGCTCCAAGCCAGCTTACACCCGCAAATTTCCTGTCGGATGAATCGGCAATTAAGTTTGAATATTCTGAGTTTTCATAACTCTTGCACGCTTGGACTTTAACAGCTTTGAGTAGTTTTCTATCAAGCCTAAGTTGTCGAGTAGTTATTTTCTGTCCTTCGATTTTGAGGTTGAGTTTTTCATAACCTACATACGAAATACTTATTGAGTCGTTAATTTCAAAGTTGCCAGAAACA
>JAPLEF010000004.1 GCA_026391525.1 Sphingobacteriales bacterium | reverse complement strand
CCTCATCTCTTAACTACCTGAAGATCGCATTGCTATTCCTTGTATTTGGCACAAGTTCCTGCCTCAATACACAGGAGGCCTCTTATTTTTCAAATGCGGGTGACACTACCCTGATAACCAGAATCGAAGATATCGAAACGGTTATACAGAAGAACGACATCCTAAGTATCTATATCAGCAGTTTAAATGCAGAGGCATCGGCTGTTTTTAATGCACCGAACACGCAGGCTACTACCAGTTCAACCAGTACCGGAACAACCGCGGGCTCGGGAGGTTATCTGGTAAATCCGGAAGGAAATATTCAATTGCCGATTTTAGGAACCGTTAAGGCATCTGGAATCACCAAAAAGCAATTGAAAGAAGAGATAACAAACCAGATCATTGACAAAAAATTACTGATTGATCCGATTGTAACCATCCGTCATCTCAATTATGAGGTAACAGTGATCGGTGAAGTTGCCAAGCCCACAGTAATCAATGTGCCGAATGAAAAAATTTCGTTACTGAAAGCTTTGGGTATTGCAGGTGATATTACAGTTTATGGAAAAAAAGACAATGTGCTTCTCATCAGGGAAGTTGAAGGCAAGAGAAAAGTTAAACGTATCAATTTGAATTCCAACACGTTTTTAACTTCATCTTACTATTATCTTCAACCTAATGATGTGATTTATGTGGAGCCTAACCAACAAAAAGTGACCTCGGCCAATCGAAATCCATTGTTATTGCCCAGTATTCTGAGTGCATTGTCGATTGTTGCCCTTGTAGTAACCCAATTGGTAAGATAAATGGCGCAACAAAAGTTAAATAAGAACCCGCTGCACAATGAAGAAAGCCTGATTACCCAGTTGATATCAAAATATATCATGTTCTGGCCGCTCTTTGTGTTGTTTTTCATTCTGGCTGTTGCAGCGGCTTATGTATATGTTCGTTATACTACGCCTTTATATGAAGCTACGGCTACGCTAATTATCAAGGATGAAAAAAAGGGTGCTCAAGATTCACAAACGGAGTCTTTAAACTTGATCAGCACCAAGAAGATCATTGAAAATGAAGTTGAAGTATTGCATTCCAGGAGCTTGATGGATAATGTGGTTAAAAGCCTCCATTTGTATGCTCCTGTTTCGCAGGAAGGAAAGATAAAAACCATTTCTGCCTATCATTTCTCACCTCTGATGGTTCAGGCATTTAATCCTGATTCGATGCGTGAAGTGAAGAAAGTGATCATGGAGTACGACCAGAAATCGGGAATGGTTATTCTGGATGGCAAAAAAGCCGGTGCAGTAAACGAATGGTTGAACACGCCTTATGGGAAGTTGAAGTTTCTTCTTAATAAGCGTTATGTACCCGGTAACAGTGGTAAGCCATTTTTCTTTTCGATTTTGCAGGTAAAGGATGTTACTAAGATGATATTGAACAGTTTAAAGGTAACAGCGGCAACAAAGTTATCCAGTATTATCAACTTAAGTTACAAAGATGAGGTTCCGGCAAGGGCTGAGGATGTATTGAATCAACTGGTTGTGATGTACGACAGGGCAGCGATTGATGAGAAAAACAGTTTGGCCAAAAATACCCTGCAGTTTGTTGAGGATCGGTTGAATATTGTAGCTAAAGACCTTGATTCTATTGAGCAGAATGTTCAGCAGTTTAAAGCAGGAAGAGGTGCGGGCGATATCAGTACTCAGGGTCAGTTGTATTTGCAGAATGTAAGTAGCAACGACCAGGAATTGGGGAAAATAAACATGCAGCTTGCAGTGTTAGATCAGGTAGACAAAGCACTGCAATCAGGAGGTGGAACAGTGATGCCTTCCACAATGGGGATATCAGACCCTGCTATATCGCAGATGATGACCGATCTGAACACGAAGGAACTGGAGTATGAGCGACTGAGGAAAACAGTTGCAGAAAACAACCCGATTTTGGTTTCCCTGAGAGATCAGATTACAAAAATCAGGCCTGCAATTGCGGATAACCTTCAAAGTCAGCGCCAGAATCTTGAAGCTAGCAGGATCAACATCGCAGGTACGAATAATAAGTACAATTCGATGCTCAGCACCATCCCGCAAAAGGAAAGGCAGTTGCTGGAAATGAGCAGGGATCAGAATATCAAGAACGGCATTTACTCGTTCTTGTTACAAAAAAGGGAAGAAAGTGAGTTGTCGTATGCTTCCACCCTTTCCGATAGTAGGGTGGTAAATAAGGCGCAGTCGAGCAAATTTCCGGTAAGTCCAAAGAAAATGATGATTTACCTCGCTGCACTGGCCGCAGCATTCGGGTTATGTATTTTGTTTATCAGTGCGCGAGAAACCTTTAGTAGTAAAGTGCTATACCGCCACGAACTGGAAGCCATGACCCATGTGCCGATTATCGGGGAAGTAGCTTTCAATAAATCGAAGGAATCTGTGGTGATTGAAGCGGGCAAAAGGAGTTTTATAGCAGAAGAATTTCGGAAAATAAGGGTTTCATTGCATTTTCTGGGTATCGATAAAACAAATAAGAAAATACTGGTTACCTCCAGTATCCCAGGTGAAGGGAAAAGTTTTATTGTTGCCAATTTGGGAATCAGTCAGGCTTTAACTGGCAAAAAAGTAGTTCTTGTAGATATCGACCTTCATAATCCGGGATTAGGGAAAGTATTTGGCAAAACGCCGGATGATTCGGGAGTGAGTGATTTTTTGGCTGGAGAGGCTACTATTGATGAAATAATCAAACCGGTTCCTGAGCATGAGAATTTGTTTTTTGTTTCTTCTGGTGCCTTGTATGAAAGTCCATCGGAGTTGTTGCTGAATGAAAAAATTCAGGAATTGGTAGACCATTTGGAAGCTAATTTCGATGTAGTGGTGATGGATACCGCACCGGTTGTTTTGGTTACAGATGCACATGTATTGTCGAAACTGAGTAATGCAACGCTCTATGTAGTTCGGCACAAGTACACACCCAAAATGCTCGTGAAGCGAATTGACGAAAATATGAAAATCAACCCGCTTAACAACCCTGCGATCATTTTCAATGGGGTAAAAATGAGGGGTTTCTTTAAGAATAATTATGGTTACGGCTATGATTATGTTTACGGAGGTAAATATGTAAATAACGATAAGAAGAAAGGCAAATTGAATCCGAAGAAGAAGTTAAGTTGAATACAAGCGATAAAGTCCTGCTTTAATAAAGCAATATCTACCGAAAATCTGGTGCATCCTTTTGCACAAAAAACCAAGAGCGAAGTCATATCCTTTAAAATTCCGTGAATCATCTAATCCAGTGAGAAACTGCATATTTTATCATTATAAAATTTACCAAATGAAAAAGAATTGGTATGCAGTTTACACTAAGCCGAAATGTGAAAAGAAAGTATCGGCTTCGTTAACGAAAAAGAAAATTGAAAATTATTGCCCGCTCAACCGATTAACCAAGCAGGTGAATGATCGCAAGAAAGTGAATTTGGATCCACTGTTTCCATCTTATGTGTTTGTGCATATCACAGACCTGGAGATGGCCAGTATCCGTCAAACAAATGAAGTGGTTAATTTTGTTTACTGGTTGGGAAGACCTGCACAGGTAAAAGATGTTGAAATTGAAACCATACAGCATTTCCTCAACGAGTATACGAATGTCAGCCTGGAAAAAACTCCGGTAAACACTACTGAAATGGTGCGTATCGTGAACAGCCAGTTGGAAGAAACCGAAACATTTGTTATGAACAATACCCAAACTTTACAGGTTAAAGTTACTTTGCCGTCGTTAGGTTATATGATGACTGCAGAAACCACCCGTTCGAATGTTGAATTGTTAGATTATTCTAATGTTCCACAAGTAAAGAACATGGTTTCGTAACCGTTAATACTTTTTAAATCAGGTTTTTATACCACGCGTTTTTTTTATCCGTTTGGGATAGGTGATCATTAATGGCGAACTTTGGTGAACATATTCACCTGATAAAATGAACCTGATGGGCATCAGCATCCGTAACATTGCGGCCTACTTTTTTTCAACTTACCTTCTAGCTTCAGGAAAACTCAGAAAACTGAAAGCTGCTGCTGCCAGAGGTGAGTTTATCATCTCCGTTTATTTTCACGATCCCAGTCGTGAATTATTTGAATCCTGTGTTCGCTGGTTCCAGCAACATGGCTTTCAGTTCATTTCAGTTCAAGAACTAGTAGATCTTCTCCGCCAGAGCAAGCCCTTCCCTCCTTCCGCAGTAGTTTTTACTGTTGATGATGGCTGGAAAAACAATCGCACCAATATCGCTGGTATCGCAGAAAAATACAAAGTTCCGGTAACCATATTTGCGTCAACAGATCCTGTTGAAAAAGGCGGTGCTTTCTGGTGGTCGTATGCCGCTAAAGCTGCTCAAAAAGGATTGATCACCGAAACGGTATCAGGATTGAAAAAATGGCCCGATACGGAAAGAAAAATATTGATTTCAAAATTAGCCGAAACGATACCGCTGCAAAGAGAGGCCATGACAATTGCCGAAATACAGGAAATTGCCAAAGGAAATTTTGTTCAGTTTGGTAGCCATACCGTTACCCATCCGATACTTACCACTTGCAGCGATTTACAATCGGAACTGGAAATCAAAGATTCTAAAACCACGCTACAAAACTGGCTTCAGAAAGAGGTGCATTTTTTTGCGTACCCTAATGGCTTATTTACCCAACGGGAAATTAACTACCTTCATCATTCAGGATATGATGCCGCATTTACAACTGTACCAGTATATATCACTCCTTAAAACCTGCATAACCTTTTTGAATTACCCCGTTTTGATGTGTTGGAAAACATATCATTTAAAGAAAACATTTGCAGGATGACCGGTTTATGGTTCAACCGTAAAAAAGGGAATCCAACCTCATAAATCATGGGATTGAGTATTTTAAAAATCTTGGGTCTGCTCAATTTCGCTGTATTCCTGGTGATGATGCTGGTGAATAAAGGCGATAAGAACCAGCTATTCATCAAATTCATCCTCCTCTCCTACCCGGTATTGGCCATTTACCTCATCCCAATCCTGACCGGGTTTGATATGATTTGCTTTACCTTCCTTTTTGTTTTTTATAAAAAAAGGGAGCAGTCTTTTCGTGAAGGCTTTGTGTATACTGTCATTTTTGTGGTCATGTTGTTGTTGGTTGCCATTGGAATGTTTTTAGCAGATGAAGGGATCGGTATAGAAAGCATCAGTGATTATCTCAGTATTTTTCCGGTTTTCATTTTTTCAAAAATACTGATCGATGAATGCCTGGAAGATATGGATTTTTTTTACGAGATCATCAGATGCCTCAAAATCACCCTGATAGTTTCATTTGTATTTCTCTGCCTTCAATTTGTTTTGGGTGTTCAATTTTCACTTTCTGCACACCAGAATCCGAATATCATCATTTCAGACGGTATCCGTTATCCCAGCTTCCTTTCAGATCCTCAGGTGTATTCACAATATCTGGCAGCAATGAGTTTCATTTGTTTGATTAAAGACAAAGAAGGAAACAATTTAAAAGTAATCAACTATGTTTTAGCCATACTTTGCCTGCTTGCCATTTTTACTGCAGGAGGACGTGCAGGTATGCTGGGTTGGGCAGTGGGCATGTCGCTCATGGTATTATTCAGCAATGCCAATTACCGGATAACGGTATTGGTTACCTGTGGAATTTTATATCTGGTTGCCCTGAATTTCGGCGACAGTTTCGCCATATTCAAAAGGGGTGGCGATATGAGTGAGACTTATGATTTCAGACATGGAATTTGGGAAGATGCATACCAGATATTTCTGGGGCAACCATTCTTCGGTATAGGTATCGGTAATTATGCCAAATATGTTACAGTACACAATCCAGACCAGTTCTGGCTTGTTGAGAATGAATTCATCTATTTCGATCACCCCGAAAGCGGCTACCTGAAATTCCTTACCGAATTAGGGGCTACAGGATTTGTATGTATTTTCCTTTTTGTGTTGTTGCCGATGTTCAATGCATTCCTGGTTTATCTGCGAACGAAAGACAGTTCTATCATCCTCCTGATTTCAGCGGTGCTGAGTTGGATGACCGGCTTTTATTCTACCTATTCATTTGGAGATGTGCGTTTGAAAGTACTCATCATAACCATTCTCTGCCTGCTCATCCTGAGTAAACAGAGACTTTTACAAAACAATACGGAAACAGAAGAAGCTGAACCCGTTCCACAATAAAACAAACGTTTTGAATATTTTCACCCAGATCAAGCTGAAATTTGGAACCGCCCTGTTTAAGAACAGTGCATGGGGTATTGTAGCTAATGTGTTACAGAATATCTTACTCAGTGTTTTTTTCATCGTACTGGCAAGACAATATAGCACGGAAGACTTCGCACAATATATCATAGCCAATACGGTGTATAGTTTCATCGTTGGATTTTCTACCCTGGGCCTTGGACATTGGTTCATCAGAGAACTGATCAATACGGATGATAAGCCTGCATTGATAGATAAGTTTTTCAAAATGCAGCTATACGTAGGCGTTATATTTTACGTGCTGAATATACTGATGGCCAATATGCTTTATGAAAGCCCACTGGTAAGATCATTATCCGTGATCATAGGCATCAATGTGATATTCGACAATCTTATTTATGTAATCAAGTATATCAACATTGCAAATGAACAACAAAGGAAATCTTTCACACTTTTAACGATTGAAGCTTCACTGAAATGCATCGTAGCGGGCTCATTATTATTTTATCCAATTCCTATCCTCTACCTTTCTGTGATCCTTATCGCACTAAGACTGATCACCCTTAATATGTTTGTACGGTTTGGCAGTTCAAACCTGGTGAGTTTGCAAAAGATTATCAAAGCCAGGGTAAACTGGAAAGAAATCAGGGGCATTATTGTTTCTAACTGGTCGTTTATCATCATTGGAAGCATCTCTGTGATTTACTGGCGGATTGGGAGCATATTGGTATCCAAAAAACTCACACTTGAAGATGTTGCGCATTATGAGGTTTCATTTAAGCTGCTTTCGATGGCCTATATCCTTCCGGTGATCGTTTCATCAAGCATCTATCCTATCTTATTAAAAGCCTATAAGGAAGACCTTGACAAAATGAAGAGCATCTATCACAAGGCATTTATCGCTTTTGCGCTGTATGGTTTATTGGCCTATACTTTTATCTATGCTTATGCTGATTGGCTGATCCCATTATTGTTCGGGGAAAAATATTTGGCCACACCTCAATTTTGTAAGGAAATGTTTTTGGTGATGCTCGTTTTTCCAACTGTTTTTTTACAGGCTAATGTGCTGATCACACTAAAGCTGGAGAAGTTAGATATGGTTTGTAACGCTGCGAGTCTGGTATTGAATGTGTTGCTTTGTCTGATCGGATTTCAGTTTGAACAATCATTAACTGTAGTGAATATTGCGATTTTCATTTCATTCTTTGCTTTTCACCTGATACAGGATGTGGTACTGGTACGCAAGAAAATAGTCAGTTTCCGGCAGGTATTTTTATTTTATCTGATCAGTGCATTGATTGTGCTGAACTTTCATTATTTATGCAATAAATGGAACCCCTTTTTTTACAAAAGGAAAACGATAAACAGTTCATTACTAAATCAATAAATCAAACACAAGTATAATATCATTACCTTTTCACCGTTATTACCTCTCGAAATGACTGTTGCCTATTATACTTCAACCAATTTCATGGATGTGATCCTGGAAACCATCCAGTGTATCAAACATAAGGCGACCTTACATGTATTGATTGAAATCTCCAACCAATCGAAACATGCTACCTTGATCAATGTAGATTCCATCGATCACTTACCATTGATTGCATCACCTGAAGAAGTATTGGGTGAAGCCAGATGGGGAAAATTTAAACCCTATTTTGAAGGAGTAGCTAGCGTTCATTTTGTGGTGCACCGCAACAAAAGAAGTTTATCGCTCACCACCTTGAAAAATGCAAGGGCTGTAGGTATGTTCCTGAAAAAATTTCCGATTGATGTATTTCATTTTGATACCATCTCACCCCGGGCCATAGGTCTATATCCTTATTTACGGAAATTGAAAGTGGTAATAGCCTTACATGATCCGGTTCCGCATACCGGCGAATACAACTGGCGTGAAGATGTACCCAATTTTGTTTTTTATAGGATGGCTTCATCTTTTATTTTTTATTCTGAATTTGCACAAAAACAATTCGGTATATATTATCCTAAGATAAGAGTGCCATTTTACAGCATCAGATTACAGCCGTACACTTTTATCCGGCAATACCTCCCTTCAGGAAAAACAGATTCAAAATATATTCTTTTTTTCGGTCGTCTTTCAGCCTATAAAGGTATTGATATACTGCTTGAAGCCATTCCTAAAGTTCTGGAAAAATTCCCAACACAGCAGTTCATCATTGCAGGCAAACCTGCATTCGGAACAAAAGTTGATGAAGCAATCATTGATAAATACAAGAACAATATCAAAGTGATCAGCAGGTTCCTGGATACTGAGGAACTGGTTGGCATCATTTCAGAAGCTCAGTTTGTTGTTTGTCCATACCGTGATGCCACCCAAAGCGGTGTACTCATGACATCCTTTGCTGCCGGCAAAACAGTGGTGGCCAGTAATGTAGGCTCGTTTCCCGAATATATCACCCATGAAAAAAATGGCTTGTTAACTGAAGCAGAGCCTACTGCATTATCAAAAAGCATAATCAGGGCATTAACTGATGCACATTACAAAGACCTGGAAACTGAGGTTGTTTCCACTTATAATGAAGCCAATGGCCGGTTTAATACCAAACAGTTATTATCGGCTTATCAACATACCTGAGTAAGTATTATTACCCATTTTTATTATACCGTTGTAAATTTGATATTATCCGTAATCTACTGATAAACAATCCTAAATAGAAAACAAACCCTATCCTTCATGCGTATTTTGCTGCTTGTACCCGGCCTTCCCCTTCGCCTTGATCAGATCAAGGGAGGTGTACATTCTGCCGTTGTAAATTTGCTGCAGGGGTTTATACAACAGGATGTAAAAGTGAGGGTTTTGGTTTTTTCCAGAGAAGTGAACGAGGAAACCGTGAGCGAATTCGCTGAAAACATTAGTATACATTACCTCCCGGAAGGAAAATACAGTTACCATTCCCTGAATTATCTGATGCATGCCCCAAGGATACTTAAAAAGCAGATCAGGGTATTTAAGCCAGACATTATCCATTTTGAAGAAGGGAATAGCTTTTTATTTGCCAAGATAAATGGGCTCTATAAAACGGCTTATTTGCAAACGATACATGGGATGAGTTTACTGGAAGTGAAAAGAAAGAAAAAGATCAAAGAGAAGATAACCTGGTATTTTAATGGTGCCATGCAAAAAGTGATGTCACCCGGAAACCTCATCCACCTCTCCCAGTTTTCCAGGACGCTGTATGGTTCGAACAGGCATATCCATAGTGTCATTATTCCCAATGCCATTGTACCGGCATATTTCAACCTGCCACTTAAAACAGGTACAGAAAATAAAATCATTTATTTAGGGATTATCGACAACAACAAGAACCTTGTTTTTTTACTACATCGCTTACATGAATTAAATGAAACCGGCAAAAAGTTCACATTGGATGTATTGGGTGGATTCAGCAACCCTGAATATGAAGCTATCATAACGGAAACGGTTGAACGTTTTAAATTAGGTGAACAATTGCATTTCCATGGATGGGTTCCGCAACAAAAAGTGCTGGAAGAAATGGCAAAAGCGGATATCCTGGTGGTTTCATCAATGCATGAATCTTTGCCGATGGTTATTGCAGAAGCGATGGCAGCCGGAAAAGTTGTGGCCGCATCAGCTGTTGGCGGTATTCCTGAAATGATCAATGATTCGGTTGATGGCTACCTTTTCAATTTGAACGATCCGCTTAAATTAACTGCCCTTCTTGGTGATTTGTATAACAATCATGAAACGGTAATAGCGGTTGCACAAGCTGCAAAAGCCAATGCTACTGAACGATATCAATGTGTAAATGTGGCGAAAAAAACCATTTCTTTTTACAAGGATTGTATTAAAAGACAATGATACAATGCCCTATTTGATCAAAAATGAATTTACCAATGGTGCAGTTCAAAAAAAAATTTTACCTTTTTAAAGTAACTGATACCTGGTTTCAGTACCAATACAGGCTTAGCGATTATATTAGATTACGCCAGTATAGTTTTGTGCAGAACCCCGAGTTAGTAAAAAAGCACAATTGTATAAAAACCATTACGCATACGGTGGAGCTTTCCCTCCTACCCGAAATGGAAACGTTACAAAGCCAATTCAGGAAAACGGTTGTGCAGGAAATTCGAAAGGCAGAATCATCAGGAATCAGTTGCGTTTTTAAAACCGATATCGAAACGTTCATTCCTTTTTTTAATGAATTTGCTGCCTTGAAAAAAATCTATCCTGCACAGCGAGGAATGATTGAAAGTATCGGTGAAAATTTCCATACCAGTTTTGCGCTTTACGAAGGCGAAATACTGGTGGCCCACAGCTATATTGTTGATCGTGAATTGGGCATTACCAGGCTTTTTCAATCCGCGTCCAGACGTTTGGATGAACGATTCGACCGCAAATTGATTGGCTTGGCCAACAAATTGCTTACAGCCAAAGATATCGGTCATTATAAAGCAATCGGATATCGGTTGATGGATTTTGGTGGGTATGCATTTGAAACCAACGATACCAGCTTGAAAGGCATTAACGATTTTAAAATGTCATTTGGAGGTGAAGTGAAAGCTTGTACCAATTTTCAATCGTTACCCTATTTTGTATTGAGGAACATTTCAGAAAAACTGGATCGCAGGTATTGAGGTTCCTCAACTGAATGTTAATTGTGCCCTAAATCATAAAACCCTTAAAAAGTAACCATGGATTTGTTTTCGAAAATGTATGATATGTTTTTCATCAAACAATGGAGTATCGGTCTTTGTTATGGCAGTAAGGAAGATGTTTTAAACCATGGAATAGATAAATTGAATTTTACCTGGATACCCAATCATAAATCCAACCGCTTCATGGCAGATCCATTTTTAGCCCGTAATAAGATGAACGAACTTTTTCTTTTTTATGAAGATTTTATACTTGATGAGTGGATTGGAAAGATTCGTATGTGCAAATTAGATAGCCATTTCAATGTGATTGAAGAAACAGAAGTATTGAACACTGGCAGCCATCTGTCCTATCCCTATGTTTATGCGGCTGAAGGAAATCTATACTTAATGCCGGAAGCAAGCAAAGGAGGTCAGCATTATGCTTATGAAATTGATTTTGATAATAAAAGGCTCATCAACAGAAAATTGATTTTTCCCGACATCCAATTGCTTGATGCCAGCATTATTTTTCATGAAGGCAAATTCTGGCTATTTGCCACACATCGCGGCATTCATAGTAATAATCAACTGCATATCTACTTTTCCAATAAATGGGATGGTCCCTATGCTCCCCATAAACTGAACCCGGTAAAAGACAATGCAGATGGGAGCCGACCGGCAGGTGATTTTGTGATAGTTAACGGACAACTATACCGGCCCACTCAAAATTGTAAGGCTTATTATGGAAAATCCATCACTTTTAACCGGGTGCTCAAGCTTTCAGAAAACAGCTTTGAAGAAGTGGCTCATATCGAGATCAGGCCTTTCAAAAAAACCGATTTTAATTATGCCATACATACAATAAATTTTTCAGGTAACGTTATTGTTGTAGATAGATTGCGAAGGATTTTCAGTCCAATGACCCAAATCAGGTCGTTTTTTAGAAGGAAATTAAATATAACAGGAGTGTTTTTTTCCACCTTAAACATCATTACTTGTCAGGAAAATGCTTTATTTGGGTCTGGCTTAATGATAGAATCATAACTTATCTCTACCTATTATGAATGAGCTGGTAAAATATTATTCGAAGAACAATATCATTACAACAAGGAAATACAAAGAGATTTCCAAGTTTTATGAACTTGACCATACGCAACTGTTAAGCCGGTACAATGATGCATTCGTAGCGTTGTTCAAAAGGGCATTTAAGTATTCGGATTTTTATAAAAAACTGTATCAGGATCACGGCCTAGGGATTTCTTCGGTACGCGACCTTACAGATCTTACAAAATTGCCTGAAATAAACAGGCACATTATAAAACATCAGGTAAATAAGATCTATCATGGATTTGATTTCATGAAAGTAAAAGGGCTCACAAGCGGAACTTCCGGTACACCCTTAACGGTTTACCGTACTCCGGTAAATATCGCTACCGAGCAGGCTTACATTCGTCATTATCGCCAGATGCATGGCTTTCATGCAGGGCAGCCTTTGTTATCTATTCGCGGGGCATTGGGTAAAAACACCGCACATGAATATTATAAAAAAGCCAATATCCTTTACATTTCCAGTCCGAATATCAATGAAGGTACCATTACAAAGTACCATGAAATGATTGTTAAATTTGGCCCGGTTGCCATAGAAGCTTTCCCAAGTTATTTGTATAAACTTTGTATCGAATTGGAGAAAAAAGGCCTGCACCTGGAAATTGGCAACGCATTCACATCATCTGAAACTTTGTATGGTTTCCAAAGAGATAAAGTGGAATCCTATTTGAAAACTAAAATTCACGATTGGTATGGCAATGTGGAACGCAGTATCGGGCTGGCACAGGATAAGGAGAACAAGTATTACCCTCTTCCGCTTTATTCAGTAAATGAATTTCAAAAAGACCGTGTAGTAACTACGGGCCTTATCAATAAAAATTTTCCATTGATCAGATATGTAGTTGAAGATAAGTTCATATTAGGTTCAACAGATTTTCTCAAAAATCTTCTTACCCCTGATATCATACAAATTGAAGGGCGTGCAGGCGATACTATCGAATTGAAAGATGGTAGTTGGGTAGGATGTATTGATCACGCATTCAAAGGCATTGAACACCTGGAATGCGCGCAAATACATCAGTATGGCACGGATAAGCCTATCGAAATAAAACTGGTTGCAGGAAATGATTTTGTTACCGAAGATGAAAACCAGCTTCGGGCTAATATCATCAGGATGGTTGGGGACGACATGCATTTGCAATTCATTTATTGTAAAAGGGAAGACCTTACCTATTCAGCCAATCAAAAATATAAACTGATCATAAAACATAAGTTGTAAATCAACCGAAACCGCATACCCCTAACCAAAGTCATTTCATCATCAATTAAAAGTTATGTTGAAGTGATTTGCCCATTGCAATGAAGAAAAAGACACATGTACTTTTTACCGGTCCACTACCGCCCCCAGCAGGTGGTATCAGCATCCATATCTGGAGACTGAAGCATTATCTTGAAAAAGCCTATGCACTCGATTATATCGATGAAGCAGATGAAAAAAAAGAAGCGTTCTTCAATATCCATAGCTTAAACCCCTTTACCTATTTCAGGAAGATTGCCGGAACTGACTTACTGTATATCCACAGTGGCAATAAGCTATTGAAAAAATTACATATTATTTTTGGCAAACTCTTTGGTAAAAAAATTATTGTAACCCTACATGGATATGGCCCTGCACGAAAATGGCCATTTCGTGAATTAGACAGTGCCTTTTTTTCTATGGCAGATAAAATTATCCTTGTGAATGATGGCATTAAAGAGCGATTGAATCTTCCGCTAAAAAAATGCGTGGTGCAACATGCTTTTATTCCTCCGGTAATTGAAGAAGAAACACTATTACCAGATCACCTGCTGCATCGCATCAATTACGCCAGAAAAAAACAAATGATCATCATCTGTGCCAACGCTTCGCGATTAGATACCTACAAAGAACAAGATTTATATGGCCTCGACATGTGTATCGAAGCTACCCGGAAACTGGTTAAAAAAGGTTTCCCTGTTTATTTTATTTTTACTGTGTCTTCTTTAGATAAAGGTGCCGACAGATATTCTAAAGCACAATCCCTTATCGAAGCTTATCAATTGGAACATAACTTCTTTCTGTTTCATGAAAAGATTTCTTTTGTAAAGTTGATACAGGCTTGCGATATCGTGATCAGGCCAACCAATACTGATGGCGATGCACTTACCATAAGGGAAGGCCTTTTTCTTGGAAAACAAGTGCTGGCTTCAGATGTAGTTGAACGGCCATCGGGAACACTATTGTTTAAAACCAGGAATCAGGCTGATTTGGAAAATAAACTCGAAACCATGCTACTTGCAAAGCAGCAAACCACAAATGGAATCTATCAAAATAAAAATCAGCATACAAATGATGACCTGTCTTTCTATTACCAATTGATTGATAGTGTAATGGCAAATTGTGGAATCATTTTAAAAAAATAATCATCATCCTATCTATGTTAGAAAAAGTGCATCAATCTTTTACTAAACTGCGCAACTACTGTGAAGCCCATCAATTCAAGGGTTACGACCCCTATGACGGATTGAACAGTAAGTTGTTTCAGGGTATTCCATTACTGCCCAAAAGCAGGTTGGCAAGATTGGTATGGATTCAGTTCTTCAAAAGATCACCATTGAATCTGCGGAATGCAGTGTTGATAAAGCCAGACTATAATCCTAAAGCACTCGGACTTTTCCTTTCCACCTATTGCAACTTATACCTGCATGATGGAAAAAAATCACATCTTGACAAGATTAATTTTTTTATCGCCAAACTTGAAGATTGTCAGAGCAAAGGATATTCAGGGGTTTGCTGGGGATATAATTTCGACTGGGAATCGAGGGCGTTTTTTCAACCCAAATTCATGCCTACGATTGTTGCGTCATCTTTCATCGCCAATTCGTTACTTGATGCTTATGAAATCACCCGTAATGAAAAATTGCTGAAAATGGCAAGAAGCACCTGCGATTTCATTTTGAATGACCTGAACCGTACCGAAGGAGAGGATGATGATTTCGCTTTCTCCTATTCACCACTTGATAAAAGCGTGGTGTATAATGCATCCTTATTGGGAGCGAGGCTCATGTCGAGGGTTTATACATTTACCAGGGAACCTTTACTAGCCGAAACCGCAAAAAAAGCTGTAGCCTTTGTTTGTGCCCGACAACAGCAAAATGGTGCCTGGAGTTATGGAACACTTCCCTTTCATCAATGGATTGATAATTTCCATACCGGTTATAATCTGGAATGCATTGCCGATTATATGCGTTTCATAAAAGATATCAGTTATAGTAATGTTTTGAACAAGGGTTTTGAATACTATATATCCACTTTTTTTACTGAAGATGGTGTCGCAAAATATTACAGTAATTCTGTTTATCCAGTTGATATACACGCACCTTCTCAACTGGTGATCACTCTTCAGAAACTTGGCAAACTGGATGAACATAAAATTTTGATGGATAAGGTGCTTAACTGGACGATTGACCACATGCAATCGGAAAAGGGTTATTTTTACTACCAGATCAACAAGTACATCACATCAAGGATACCTTATATGCGTTGGTCGCAAGCCTGGATGATGTTGTCCTTTAGCATCTATCTGAAACATTACTTACCTAAATCTGAAACGATCTGACATGAAAATCTG
The DNA here is from genome assembly GCA_026391525.1 of Sphingobacteriales bacterium. GTDB lineage: Bacteria > Bacteroidota > Bacteroidia > Chitinophagales > Chitinophagaceae > Ferruginibacter. The sequence goes on along the minus strand of JAPLEF010000004.1, from coordinate 10,042 downwards.
GTTTGATCTTTCTAATTCGCCGCATATCAACATGTTCTTCGATCTGATCAGAGAACTGGAGAATGATGGGCATCATATTATCATCACATCAAGGCCACTTGCCAATACAGTAGAACTGCTCGACCAGAAAGGATTGAAGCATACGGTTGTTGGGGAACATTATGGAAAAAACTTTTATAAGAAAGTTTTTGGTTATCCGATTCGAGTACTTCAATTGAAAAAATTCCTGAAGCAATTGAAACCAGATCTTGCTGTTTCGCAAAGTTCATTTCATTCACCGCTGGTGGCCAAACTGTTAGGCATACCTGCCATTTATACTAACGATAACGAACATGCGATGGGAAACAAGCCCAGTTTCCTTTTTGCAACTACCATCCTTATTCCGGAAAATTTATCGGTTGATAAGATTACCGGTCCGGGCATTTCCCGAACTAAAATCATACAATACCCCGGTGTTAAAGAAGGTATTTACCTTTGGAGCAAAGGAGAAAAGATACAGGAACAAAGAGGGCTAAATAAGGATAGAACCATAAAAATTTTCATCCGGCCCGAACCACAAACGGCACAGTATTACAATGGCAAGGAAAATTTCCTTGATGATTGCATTCTTGATTTGCAGGAAAGATATGAGATAACCATATTACCCAGAGATGCCAATCAGATGAAACATTATAAACAGGAAAAATTCAACAAAGTGATTGTTCCGGAAAAACCGATGAGTTTTGATTGGATTGCAGCTCAATGCACTTTATTTATCGGAGCTGGAGGTTCTATGACCAGAGAACTGGCCATACTTGGCATACCTACCATCTCTGTTTATCAGGATAACCTGTTAGATGTAGATGAGTTTCTGTTGCGCAAAGGGTTGATGTTGCATGAACCGATGCTTACAGCAGAAAAAGTTACACAACTGATTGCATCCCTGGAAAATAAACCTCCTGCATCAGAATTGATGGTTAAAGGAAAGCAGGCATACCAATTATTTAAACAGGAAATTTTAAAATATAAGAAATGATAAAAGTAGCTTTAATCGGAGCCGGCAAGATGGGCATTTCCCATCTCTCTATTTTAGGCGCACATCCCGATGTGGAAGTAGTAGGTGTTGCTGATACTTCAAAGATTGTTTCGGATGTGCTGGAAAAGTATTCTCCATTCAAAACCTTTTCGGATTATAAAAAGATGATGCAACAGGTTAATCCTGCTGCGGTGTTTGTTTCAGTACCTACAAAATTCCATGCATCCATAGTGAACGAATTGCTGCAAATGGGTAAGCATGTTTTTGTTGAAAAACCTTTTTGTTTGAAAGTAGATGATGGCGTTGTGCTGGAGAGAATGGCAAAAGACAAAAATCTGGTAAACCAGGTTGGGTATCACAATAAGTTCATCGGCACTTTTGAAGAAGTTAAACGGCTGGTTTCAGAAGGTTTCATTGGCGAAGTGAATCATTTTACCGGAGAAGCTTACGGGCCTGTGGTGATAAAAAGAAAACAAGGAACGTGGCGCGCAGATCCTGAAGAAGGTGGCGGTTGCCTTATGGACTACGCATCGCATGTGATAGATTTACTGAACTATCTTGTTTCTCCCATTCGAAAAGTGCATGGCGCATTGCTTAAGCCGATTTATTCTGATACTGTAGAAGATGCGGTATATGCATTGGTTGAAACGGAAAATAATATTTCCGGTGTACTTTCTGTTAACTGGAGTGAAGAAACTTACCGTAAGATGTCTACTTCAGTTAGTATCACTGGCTCTAAAGGAAAGATTATTTCAGATGCTTCCGAATTGAAGGTTTATTTCAAAAATGCAGATTGTCCGGCAGGTTATTCAAAGGGATGGAACATCAAATATGTAACTGAACTTACTCAGGATGTGGATTTTTATCTTCGGGGTGAGGAATATTCTGCACAGGTAGATTACTTCATCAAAGCTATTCAAGGAAAAGTGCCTAATAATAAAAACACTTTTGAAAGTGCTCTCATTACCGACCAGTTGATTGCACAGATTAAAAACAATAAAAATAAATAAGATGGAAAGGATATTATTTGGCGATAACCAATTCTTTGCGGTGAATCATATCTCAGATGAAAAGTCGAGAGCACAATCTATCAAATTTAAAGAAGATAAAACGATTCTTGATACGATTGATATTGCCCGTGAAGCAGGTGTTGAAACCTTCATGTGCACCACTCACGACAGGATCATCAACATTTGTGAAATGGTAAGAGCGCAACCGGATAAATACAAACAATTTTCTATTTACCCCTGTATGCCCTATGCACATAAATATGCAAATGCAGTAACGGAATTGGGCATTTTGGGCACTATAAAGCAATATGTGCCGGGAAATTTTTTCGGTTCTATTTTCAAAGGCGGCATGGCTATGGTTTCAAAGGATTATATCTCCATCATGGAACTGCTTATTGATGCGGAAATGAAAATGTTCAAGAAAATCAATACCCCTGTAATTTTCCTTCAGAATGTTATTACAGACCTGCTATTAGGTTTAGATATGAAAGACATCCTTAAAGCTTTTCACGATTATGTGAAGAAGAAATATGATGCAGAACCTGCATTCATAACCATGAATATGCCCAAATTGCTGGATGTGCTGGAGTGTGCAGGAATTGAAAACCCCATTATCTGCTCTTCCATCAACAAGGCCGGCTTCCGGATGTCGGGCGGAATGGCCGTTTACGAGGAAACTTTACGAACACGGAAACTCAGGGCAATCGCTATGCAGGTTCTGGGAGGGGGCGCCATTCCAGCAAGGGAGGCCATTGAATATGTATGCAGTTTGCCCAATGTGGAATCGATTCTTTTTGGCGCTTCATCGCGCCAGAATATTTCGCAAACCGTTTCTTTGATTCATGAATTTGATAAAAAATACAGCAACTCAGGAATGGTTAGCGCTTAGCCCTTGCTGTTATATAATATGCCGGAAAAGAATACCATAACAAAAATCATCCGCATGACGGCTTATAGGCTGATCTGTTTGCCTCATTTGATGGTATGGAAGCTCCATTCAGGGAAACAGGTAATTGCTGCAGATATTGTAAGATGGCTAAGCGAGTACCGCTTGAATTACAGTATGAACACAGGATTTATTTTCCTGATGAGCCACTATCCTGAATTCAGGAATCTTTTTTATTACCGTGTAGGTTCTATCAGTTTTTTGCTGAACATCCTGTGCCGGAGGATGTCGACCCTATACATCACCACACCGGAAATCGGTGAAGGTCTTTTCATACAGCATGGTTTTGCAACAGTGATTGCGGCAAAATCAATCGGGAAAAATTGTTGGATCAACCAGCAGGTTACCATTGGATTTTCTTCGAATGATGAATGTCCGGTACTTGAAGATGGTGTAACCGTGAATGCAGGAGCAAAAGTAATAGGTGGCATACGTATTGGTACCGGATCGCAGATAGGAGCCAACGCTGTTGTAGTTAAAGATGTACCGCCGGGTTGTGTGGTTGTGGGTATTCCGGCTTACATCATAAAAAGAAATGGGAAAAAAGTTAAAGAGCCATTATAAGAATTATTTATTTGCTGAAAACAAATTGAATTTAAATTGTTTACTATGAGAGTGACTATCGTTGCTGGTGCAAGGCCTAACTTCATGAAGATTGCCCCAATCATTAAAGAGATCCGGAAGGTTTCTTCTGAAGGGCAACCCATCGAATACAGACTGGTACATACCGGACAGCATTACGATAAAGCCATGAGTGGCGATTTCTTCGAACAGCTGGGAATTCCGGATCCTGATGCCAACTTGGAATGCGGGGGCGGTTCGCAGGCAGAGCAAACGGCTGCAATAATGATCAGGTTTGAAAAAGAACTCATTGCCAACAAGCCCGATGTGGTATTGGTTGTAGGAGACGTTACCTCAACAATGGCCTGTACCATCACAGCTAAAAAACTCAATATCGATGTGGTACATGTAGAAGCGGGTATCCGTTCGGGTGATATGACCATGCCGGAAGAGATCAACAGAATCGTTACTGATTCCATCTGCGACCATTTTTTTACCACCAGCGAGCGGGCAGGAGAAAACCTTTCCGCTCAGCAGGTGCCGGCAGAAAAGATCCATTTTGTAGGAAATACGATGATCGATACGCTCCATCAGAATCTTTCGAGGATCAGAAAACCGGCTTGTTACGATGAACTCGGTTTGAAAGATAAACAATATCTGCTCCTTACACTGCACCGTCCCTCAAATGTTGATGACCCTTTGAAGTTACAATCCATACTGGATGCCATATTAGGAGCCGTTGCACAATGGCCGGTTGTTTTTCCTGTGCATCCCAGAACAAGGCAAATCCTCGCTGGCATGCAAATTAATTATCCTAACCTTTACATGATCGACCCTCAGGGTTATCTTGAATTCATTCATCTCGTAAAAAACACCCTTGGTGTAGTAACCGATTCAGGAGGCATAACAGAAGAAGCTACGGTGTTGCATATCCCTTGCCTCACCATGCGCAATTCCACTGAAAGGCCGGAAACCGTCAGCATCGGAACCAATGAACTCATCGGTGATGATCTTCAGAAATTAAGCAACAGTATAGCAAATATTGTTGGCGGCAAATGGAAAAAAGGAAGCATACCGGAATTTTGGGATGGAAATACTTCAGAAAGAATTGTAAAGTTGCTATTGGAAATTTATGCCGGAGCATTGGTTATCAATAAAGCCGACCAAACCTTATGAACAAGCAATTTAAACGATATCTCCAGCTTACATTAGTGTCGCTCGACTTGTTGATGCTCAGCATCACATTTATATTGCCCAAACTTATTTTTAAGGGAAGGATAGCGGATGATTATTTCAGTTCATACCTTTCTTTTTGGGTATTTACCAACATCATATGGCTTTTACTTTCTTTCATATCTGGAACCTATGTTGAAAAAATCATCATCCATTTTGAAACATTCACAAAGAGAACGGTTCAGGTTTATATACTCTGGGTGATTGCTATTTTATTTTATCTTTTCTTTTCGCGTGAAATCATCGTATCAAGATTTTTTATACTTTCCTATATTTTAAGTTTCGCCGTCGGCCTTTTTCTTAACAGATTCCTATATGTAGGGATAAAAAAACATTATAAGAACCGGGAAGTATTCTTTAATCGTGTGATCATACTGGGATACAATGAAACGGCACTTAAACTGGCATCCTATTTTGAAGAGGAGGCCATCAATACCAACCTGTTAGGTTTTGTAGAAGATGAAGCGAATGTTACAGAACTGAGCCACTACCCCATCCTTTCAGATCTGAAAAGTGTCATGCAGGTTGCAAAAGATATGGATGTGCAGGAAATATTTTCAACTATCACACCCGAACAAAATGAATACATCTATACCTTGATGAATCAGGCAGAAAATGAATGTATACGTTTCAAAGTAGTGCCCAACCTTTCGTATTTTTTCAGCAAGCCGGTGATTGTTGATTATATCCGCGACTTACCAGTACTGTCTTTGCGGAGTGAACCACTTGATGATGTAGGCAACCGTTTTAAGAAGCGTATCCTTGATTTTTCCGTTAGCTTCTTGGTATGCATTTTCATCCTTTCCTGGCTGATACCCATCCTGGGTTTATTGATTTTAATTGAATCGAGAGGTCCGATCTTTTTCAGCCAGAAACGCACCGGAAAAAATAATCAGGAATTTAATTGTTTAAAGTTCAGGAGCATGAAACTCAATAAGGATTCCGATTCCAGGCAAGCCACTAAAAACGACATGAGGGTGACACGAATTGGAAAGTTCATCCGTAAAACAAGTTTAGATGAATTTCCGCAGTTCATCAACGTATTGAAAGGCGAAATGAGTTTAGTTGGTCCAAGGCCACACATGGTAAAGCATACCAATGATTATTCAAAAATTGTTGATCAGTATATGATCCGCCACTTCTTGAAACCGGGCATTACCGGCTGGGCGCAGATCAACGGTTTCAGGGGAGAGATCACCGATCCCAAACAAATTAAGATGCGTGTATCCAACGACCTTTGGTATCTGGAGAATTGGAATGTATGGCTCGACATGCGGATTCTCTTTCTAACTATTTATAGTGTTTTCAGAGGAGACAAAAATGCATATTAATATTTTATTTTGCCTAATCATTGAAGGTAGTTTAAAAAAATAAATGGATATTTTTAATTCAAAATACATCCTAAGCAATAAGCGTTTCGGCTGGATTGATTACGACAGGGGTATCAGTATCATCCTCGTAACCTACCGACATTGCTTTGAAAGCATAGAAAAAGCAGGGCTTGACGTAACCTCTTATCCATTTTTGGAATATATCAATGTATTCTTCTTCGGATTCCGGATGCCGTTGTTCTTTATCGCTTCAGGGATTTTCATTTCCGGAAGCATGCGCAAACACGGGATGAATACTTATGCCAAAAATAGGGTGCAAGGCATATTGTACCCTATGCTTGTTTGGGGTGTGATACAAATTTCACTGCAGATATTATTTTCAGCTTATACCAATTCGGATGTAACACCTATAAGTTATTTACACCTGCTGATATACCCAAGAGCAACAGGGCAGTTCTGGTACCTGAATGCCTTGTTCTGTGTAGGTATCATTTATGCAGTGCTAAAAGAAAAAGCGAGATTCACTGTACGTCATCAATTGCTTCTCGGATTGATTTTGTATGCTATCTGTGCTTATGTAAATCACCTGTCGCTTAATATCGGATTTGCAATAGACATCTGCAAATACTATCTGTTCTTTGCCATTGGAGATGCCATTTCAACCCGTATGCTGGATGAAAAAACGGCAAAATTATTTACTTCCCGTAAGTTTATTCTTCCGCTATTGGTTGCTTTCATCAGCATTCAATATTTTTTCACTAAGATCAATATGGCAGCCGGCAGCAATTATTATATCGAAAATCACATGCCTATATTTTTTCTCGTTGTTGCCTTAGTTGGTTGTGCGATAAGTATCGCCGCTTCGTTTTCTCTAAAAAAGTATCAGGCACTTCCTTTCCTTCGTGTTATAGGATACAATTCAGTACACATCTACTGCATGCAAATTATTGCCATGTCGATCAGCAGGATTTTATTGACCAAGGTGCTGGGCATTCAAAACGTTCCTTTACTTGCCTTACTCATCCTTTGCGGCGGATTAATCATTCCCATGGTTTTTTATAACCTATGTATCCGGATGAACATGTGGTGGATGTTTACCCTTAAAAAACCTTCGGAAGAAATTGAGTTCATCAGGCAGCAAAAACTTTCTACAAATACATCTAACCTTCAAAAATAAAATAAAACCAATGGGTATAGCATCTTCAATCAAAGCAACATTAGGCAATATAGCCAAACAGGTTGCACCTGGTTTTTACTGGAACAGAAAACTCAATTATTTCCGTGCACATTTCAGTGAAGTGGAAATGAACCTACTGCCTTATTTATGTAAAAAGGATAAGCAAACCCTGGATATCGGCGCTGCAGGAGGCGTTTTTATTGCCAATATGGTACCCTATTCAAAGTTTGTGATCGGGTTTGAACCTATTCCGGCAGATGCGGCAATCCTTCGGGATATGATTAAAGCCACCAATATCAATGCAAGGATTGAATCTGTTGCCTTATCTGATAAAAGCGGAGAAGCAATGCTGCGTATGATTGCTAATGATTTTGGCAGAAGTACAATTGAAGATTCAAATACATTGGATGATGAAACAGGCAGTGAAAAAATCGGCATCCAGATACCCATAAAGAAACTCGATGATTTTAAATTTAAAGATATCGGATTCATTAAAATAGATGTTGAAGGGCATGAACTGGCGGTACTTCATGGTGCCATTGAAACTATCAGGAACAACCGGCCGGCATTATTGATTGAAATTGAAGACCGCCATAAGGAAAATGCAGTTGCAGACGTACCAGCATTCTTGAAAGAATTCGGTTACGAGGTTTTTTTTATTATAGATGGAAGGATGGAGCCGGTAAGCCTTTTCAATAAGGCAATTCATCAAGACAGTAAGAATATCGGTACTTATACTGATGGGTATGTTCGCAGAGGAATTTATATCAACAATTTCATCTTCCTTCCCGGTGAGCAAGCAGAAGCTTTCAGGGAATCAACAAAAAAACTCGTACTCAGGTAATCACTTCCATAACCAGGAATACCAACTGTTTAACCAAAGCGCATGCCTTCGTATATTGTTTAACGTGATTGTAGGTGTAGAATAGTGAAAACTTGAGAAGAATCGATAAAGCCAAGTTGCAAAAATAGTATGATAAGCAGCTTCAATGGTAGCTGTATGAATGTGTACTACAGCTCCAATGTTTGAATGTTTGCTCTCCTTCTTCATTTCTAAATTCCAATGAGCAGGGTCACCGTTGAATTCATACTTGAAAGGCGAAGTATAAATTTGTTGTTCCGTAGCATTAAGTTTCAAGTTTGTTTGTCCGCCTCCGGGCAAGAAATAAATATTGCCCTCATGAACCAATTTTGACGCTGCTTCTGCATTGACCAGATCCATTTTGGTCTTTATATAAAAAATATTTTTCTGTAAGTTGAATACATTTGTTGCCGATGGATTTCCGTTAAAAGCAAAAAGTACTTTTTCAGGTTTTGCAAGTGACTTTGGACCATGGTTAATCAAACCCTTACCTGCATTGAGCCCGGAAAAACGGCTTGCTTCATTTTCAATTATAGTATTGTTTTTATAAATGATATTCGAAACCTCTATTTTGAATACACCTGCTATGTTGCACCAGGTTAAACCTCCGCAATTGATCACTTTATTGTAGGCAAACACATTATCTTTCGAAAAGGCATCTTTTCGCTGGGCACCGAATTCTGCAATTCCACCACAATCAATGATCGTATTGTTTGATATCCGGTTACGGTTGCAATGATTGTACATTTCAAAAGCACCACCATTCCATCCGAAATCTTCACTCTCAGCCCATGCGGCTCTGATGTAATTTCCATCTATCCAATTATCATCGCCCGTAATAGTAAATGCATTGGCGCCATAATCATCGTATTGGGTTCCCTCAGATGTTTTAAGGGTATTCTTTATATTGCCAAAGTTGGTGAGCGAACAGTTCAGCACCTTATTATAATTGCCAATCAGCACAATACCGTTACCACATCCCGAAATGGTTACCTCTTTTACGATACAATGATTACTGGTGGCTTCATCCATTGCTCCAAAATATAAGGGAACTGCACAATTTGAAGGATAAATCTTTGCAGATTGCGGGTTTACATTTTCAACGAAAGCTATTCCTTCCACAATAATGTGATCAACACCGGCGAATAACATCAAAATTCTGTTTTCCGATTTTTCAACAGATTCTGGTGGATATTTAAAAACCGGTTTGACGCCAATTCCATATGCACCGAAACGTATTGGTTGAGAAACCGTTCCGGTTGCACAATGTTGACCCCAAATGGTTGTCCATTTCAATGTTCCGGTAAAAACATCTCCACGCCTAAATAAAACTTCATCTCCGGCTTTAATTGTTCCGGCATTAGCGGCTTCCTGAAGCTTAACAAGTGATTTCCATGCCTCACTCATTCGAATGCCTGATGAAAGGTCGTTGCCTGAATTACTGATATAGAAAGTTGTTGCAAAAGCTGGCGTTAGAGAACTCAAAAGGAAGATAAATAGCAGCTTAAATCTTATTTCATATTCGTAAGTCATAAAAATATTTTCGTAAAACAGATAGTTCAGATCAAATTATTTACTGAATGCCGGATTTTGAGAAATTATCATTTTATAAACATAATCTGCCATTATGTGATGAGCTCTTTCGTTGGGATGCCCATCATATTTTGAAAGGATATTATCTTCTGTTTTCTCCCCTTTAAATATTTCTGCTCCATCAATAAAATGTATATCCATATTATTGAAAAAACCGGAGATAGCTGTATCAGCAGCAGAAAAAAGTTCGGGATATGATAGCAAATTTATTTCAGGAAATTTGAATACATAAACTTGTACACCATTTTTTTTTGCATCTGTAATCATTCCTGTTAACAATTGTTTCGACTTCATCCAATTTTCATTATTCTTTT
>JAPLEF010000043.1 GCA_026391525.1 Sphingobacteriales bacterium | reverse complement strand
TACCCTTGTGGCTTTCTTTACATCCGCATCTTGAGCATTGAAAAGCGTTACCCCATTTGAGATTCATGAGATATCGGTAACAATCCTCATTGGTCTGGAAACGCTTAGAAAACTCAATTTCATTTATACCTTTAAACATAACTAATATATTTAGCACTATAATACTAAATATATTAGATTTGTACAACTATTTATTTTATCTTCGAGATTCAAATACCTAATCCTAAATTTTAATATATATCCTTTATTTTAATTTTTTTAAGCAATTTTTTATCAATCGGAAGGGAAATTCCAAAAAAGCAAGTACAAACTGGCCAATCAATGCCGGTTGATACCCATAAAATCCGGTCATGATCTTGAAGTGCCTGAAGATGCATCCAAAATCAAGATAGCAAAGCAGGTTGTAAGCAATATTACGGCTGGTTTTGAAATGAACAGGAATTTGTTCGTTATAAATGGCCTTGGCAGTTGCGAAACCTTTGCCTTCTATTGCCTGTAAACATGAAACCAAATGATCTGTATTGATTGTTGTCATCTCAATCAAGCCGCTAGCATCAATGCCATAACGCAAAAAATCTACTGAGGGCGCATTCATAAACATGGAATCAGGATTAAGCAATTGAATCATCGGCAATTGTTTGGCAGCAGAACTGGTACTTAACCAGGTAATACCACTGCTACATCCGATTAAAAGGTTGCAATAATGGGTAAGTGCTGCATTTTCCCTTACTGAAAGCGTACTTGCATCTATTATTTTCCCCGAGCTTTCAAAACGATTGGCAGAACTTAGAATCACACAGGTATCTGCTGTTGAAGTAATTTTCTTAGCCAGATGCTTCACCCAATCTGCATGCAACAATACCTGTCCGCTTTGTGGAGCATATTCCCATAAAATTACCCTACGAAAAGTATGCAATTGATGTTTCGCAGCAAATTCAGCCACATTCTTCTTTTCGGTTTCGCTAAGAACCAAAACCGGCTGTAGTGGTACAGAAATGGCTCTTGGGTAAGTTCGAAAGATCATACCCCGGATTGTACCATCATAGAGGGCAAGGTTAGGCCCTGCATTCATAGCCATGAACACTTCGTTCCACTTCCCGGTTTTTTTCTCGGCAAATATTTTTTTCCGGAATTTCCTGAATGCTTTTTCATCATTCTTAGGCACTTCGGGCACCAACCTTACTGCATCTACATAAGGATTTAAGTCAATAATCGATTTACAAGATGGCGAAATGGCCCATGTGAGATGACAACCGGGGTAGTCGTGCTTGATCTGCCGGGCTAGCGTTGTGGCATAGAGGCAATCGCCATTGGCGTATAACTGTACTAAAAGGATATATGACGTAACATTACTCATGCATCATCATTGCTGCCAATGCTTCAAAAGAAACTTCGTGTTGAAATCCAAGTGATAGAAGCCGATGGTTATTGCAAACCAGTTGTCGGTATTCTGCCTTGAAACCTTCTTCGGTCTGTACAAACTGCTGATAACCTTTTCCGGCTATCCCGAAACAAAGCTCTACCCAATCTAATATAGAATAACCTTTACCTGAACCAATATTGGCTTCGGTAACTACATCCTGGTTAACCAGCAACCAGATCCCTTTTACCACATCGCCGGCAAATGCCCATTCTTTTACTACAGAAAGATCGCCAATCACTAATTTTTCTTCACTACCCTTCGCTATTCTTTTAGCAGCGGAAGCAATTTTTTGTGCCATATGGCGCTCGGTACGTCGCGGACTATCATGGTTGAAAAAGTATCCCACATAAACTTTTAGTCCTAACCTGCGAAAATACCTCGCCGCATAAACCGATTGAATCCGGCTGATAGAATAGGCATCACGGGCTTCAAAAGGATCGGTCTCCTTTATCGGTTCTCCTTTATTTTCAAATTGTAATCCACTGCCTGAAATGAATACTTTTGTTTCAGGAACATATTGTTTAACCGCTTCTAAAATATTCAATGTACCCGTAGCAATGGTTTCGTGGTTTTCGAAAATGGCATCGTGACGGGTGGTTGAATTGGCAGCCAGATGAAAAATATAATCAGGTCTGTATTTTTTAACAAGGTCACCTACCTGTCCGAAATCACTGATGTCTATATTTAAAAACCCCCCGGATCTGCTCACCCCAATCACTGACACATCTTGTTGCGCCAACAATTGAGTAAGGTAAAATCCATCTTGTCCGCTTGCGCCAAAAATGATTGCCTTCATTATTTTTTCTTTCTGATGGTAAATGTGGCAAAAGTATATTGGTATTTACCGAGATAATTAAAATCGGGTTGTAAACAATCCCAATCAGGCACATCAATAAGCTCACAGTGTGGCACAACCGAAAGTAATCTTTCTTCAAGGTCTTTTTTCGTATAAAAACGTGCATCTACTTCCGGCTTAGGTTGGCCGGGTAACCAGCCCTCTTTAAAATCGCAGGTAATCACCGCTAAGCCTCCTGGAGCCAGTAATTTTTCAATACATTCCATGAAGGATTGATCATCCGGATCGTGTTCAATCACAGAAGTAGAAAAAATAACATCGAAACTGTTTTCGCAGGTAGTGGGCCGGGTAGCAAATTCCTGTAAGAAGTAATTAACCATCGGGTCGATATCCGTAACATCATAACCGAGTTTCTGCAAAGCCATCGAAGCGGTATCCTCATAACTGCCTACACAAAGTAAACGGGGGTTATGCCATGCATTCAGGTGGCGATAAACCGTATCGAACACAAATGCCTGTTGCACATTGGCACGTGCAATCTTTTTTGCCATGGTTGCGGGTGCAAACTTCATCAGCGCAGTGATGGCAGGGGCATAAAGTTCCCTTGCCTTGTCATCGAGTATCCTATTGAACCTATCTTTACTGCCAAGGGGTAACGATGAATATTGAGCCTTTTCATCAGCACTGAGGTCATCGTCTGTGGCGGAAACCGTATTATTTAGCCAGGTAAATGATTTTCCCGGAAGGGTGAGTATGCGGTTGAAGGCAGACTGTACTTTCCTTTTAACGCCCATCTTTATCTGATAAGGATTCGCCTTCCTTTCAAATGCAGCGCTGATAATCCGCTCAAATTCCCAACACATGTTTTCTGCATTCCAATCGGATGCTACAGCTGCTAATGGACTAAACCCTGCATCCATGATATCTTTTAAGCGATTTAAATCTGCATTACAATGGGGAGATGCAGCAAGGATATGCCTGAACATCGGTGAACCCGAAACAGCAACCGATACATTTACTGCCAAAGCCTGATCAACTGCACTGGACAGACCTCTACCTGATTTATCCTCATATAAAAAAGCATTCAAACTATTCCCTCCCAGAAACTGCAGCAATTGATCGTTGTTGAAATAGTAGTGTGTGATTTGCAACTGGATACCGGGCTTATTAATAATTTTCTGACAGGCTCCGGCAATTCTTTTTGCATTGACACCATCGGCATCACCAAAACTGGCTGCCGGCATATTGATCCTAATAACAGCCTCATCAAATTCATCCTGCACTTTTTTAACCAGCAACTCAAACCCCTTATTGGGTGTGGCGAAACCGAAACTACCGATTACGGGTATTCGATTTTCTGCAGGAGTTCCATGATATGCAGGAACCAATCTGCCTGTTTTGAATACGAAAGGATTTTGAAGCAGTAAGGTTGGGTCGGGAGCGATATAAAAATCGAAAAGGGCGTTGAGTTTCTTTTCAGAGCCTCCGAGGATAATGCTGTTGCGATAAGCCGTTGCGGTATCAGCCACAGTTTGGGTTACTTCGTGTATGATGCCGATTTGTAAAGGCTTGAACTTACTGATATGGTTTCGGTAACATCCTTTGGAAACTTTTGTACAGATCCAGGGCAACACACTTGGATGATAATTGTATATGATTGCGATGGGAGCTTCTGCATGAATAATATTTTTCAATTCTCCCAACGAGTCGCAGGCTGCATGCACGAAACGGTATTTCGCCGAAACCCTGATGGCTTCAAAAAGCTTGATACCAAATTCATACACACCGCATTGTTTTTTACGGTGGGTAACAAACAAGATCGTATTGTGCATGATTATCTTTTATATATCTCCACCCTGGGTACCGGAAAAATAAAGCCTGTTCCTTTATCTAACGCTTCTTTTTCACGTTCCATGAATTCGGCTTTAAAATGCCAGGGCAAAACCAGGTAATAGTCCGGGTTCATTGCACGGCTCTCTTCCTCGCTGATGATGGGGATATCAGTTCCTAAGGTACGTGCACCGTATTTATCGGGATTGCGTTCTGCTGCATACTCCACCAAAGTATGATCGATATTACACCATTGCAAAATCGTGTTCCCCTTTGTAGATGCCCCGTAAACATGAACTTTTTTTCCTTCATTTTTCAGATCTACCAGCAATTTGTGCAATACCGTTTTCAACACTTCTATTCTTTGTTGAAAAGCGTCGTATGGTTTATCCGTATCCAGTTCAAGGTCAAATTCCTTGTGCCTTATTTCGTTGATGAGCTGATAATTTTCTTTGCTGTCGTGACGGCTATTATCTTTGTGAGTGGCATAACAACGGATGCTTCCTCCATTGATTTCATTGAAAGAAATCTTGAAAATCTTCATACCGCCCATAGCCAGTATCTTTTCAAGAACAGCCAGACTGTAAAATTCGAGGTGCTCGTGACAGATGGTGTCGTAACTGTCGAGTTCAAGCATGCGTGGCATATAACTCATTTCAAAAACCCAAACCCCTTTTGCCGCTAAGAACCTGCTGATGCCTTTCACAAAACTAACCGGATCTTCAAGATCGTAAAACATGGCAATTGAAGTGATCACATCCAGCTTTTTGCCTTCTAACATCTTGAATAATTCCTCTGATGGGAAGATATCCTGCACAACGGTTGCTTCTTTTACTTCCTGTGCCACATCACTGGGATCGCACCCGTACTTGATGAAATTTTTAGGATAGTAACCCAACAACGTTCCATCATTACATCCGATATCGAGCACCAAAGGATGTTTGATATTCGGAATGGTATTGGCTACACTATCCACAATATCTTTCAAATGATTGCGCATGGTATTATTGGTACCACTTCTGTACCAGTATGCGGCATAAAGTATTTCAGAGGGCACAGAATGTTCCATCTGCAACAAGCCACAGGCATTTTCATCTTCCTGTGGATTGCATCTTACCAAACTACATCCGATCTTACGGGTGCTGGGCATTTCTTTCCCGGGCTTTACAAAACTTCCCTGGAGATATTGAGGCCCCAGGTCGATCACTTTTTTCAGTGAAGAAGATCCGCAAACGCGGCAGGTTGTTCTTTTTCGGATATGCATTTAAGATTATTTTTTATTCACGATGAGTTGCTTAAACTGCTCATTGATGGCATCAATGCATTTGTTCCTTTCGAGATTTAATTTGGCAAGCAGGTTTACTACCAAATCTTTTTCTGCTGCAGGAACCTGATGAAAAGCATATACTTTTTCCTGTTCATGCCATAACCTGCAATTTACATCTGCCAACTGATAAAATACGGAACCGAAATGCCCTTCCACTGCAGCAATTTCATTCCCTTCAGCTTTGAATACTTTATTCGATGCAAAAGTCATGCGGGCAGGATCGATTTCACCAGATACTGCAGCAGCTATATATTCATCAATCTCCTCCTGCAATTGGGAAGCCTGAGTGGCTAAACTTTGCAGGCGATCGTTATCTGTAGTATGGTATTCTTTCAGTTTTACGATGGTGAGTTTATCGCAAAGCATTCCCAGTGTTTCGGCCATGAGTTAAAATTCGTTTGCGAAATTATCCATTTTATAGCAAGGAAAGTACAATCTTTCATGAAAGCAGGCTTAAAAATAGCTGTAATCCCTCTCTTTTGGGCCCATCAAGTGAATAACTGATGTTCTGGGTGAAATACCGGTTGATGTCGTATGAAGGTAAAGAATACCTTTTCGCCAGTTCTGGGATGGCAAGGAGCCCTTTGGAATTGTGAAAATCAAATGCAGCGATAAAATCTTCCGGCATTTTTTTATTGCTGATCCACGCTGCAAAAACGAAAGGCAAACCGGTATGATCGATCCATGCAGCCGCCAGATCGTAACAGTATTTTTGTTTCAGCCTTTGCTCAAAAGCTCGGTCGCCAATAACGAGTCCAGCTGTAGTACCTCCAATTTTTGCCTCATAACCGGGAGATGAAGGCAATAAAGACGGATTTATTTTCCAGTAATTTTTTAAGAGGATTTTTAATAACGCAACGGATGTTCTGCTTTGATAATCTAGCAGAATAGTTGTAATATCTTTCATCGGAACCTCACTGAAAAGACAAACACTCGCTACTTCCTGTACAGCACCGATACAATAATTTCCCAGGATATAACTTTCCCGCAATTGCGGTATGATGGCTACAGGCACGAGGCCGATGGTTATATCTTTCCGGATAAGATTACCGGCGATTGCGGCAGGATGATCGAGTTCCCATTCCAGTTGATCGTGCATGCCACCGTTTTCAAAACTATACAGTAGCGGTTTTGCATTGAGATAGCTTACAGATCCGATTTTTATTTTTCCTTCAGGCATGAATGGCGCTGCTGATTTTAAGAGAAGATAATTTAAATACCTACTTTTAACTCTCAAAAATACACTACCAAACGTTACCATAGCCGATCATGGGAATAATTCAAAAACAGGGTACCCGTTCTTCCTTGTTCTTACTTGCAGGATTTATCATCGGAGGTATCAATACCATTTTCCTGTTTCCTAAAATATTCACCCAGGCTGAATATGGCTTAACAAGAGCCTTACTCGATACGGCTACCATCCTTTCGGTACTGGCCACATTAGGTACAACGCCGGTGATTTATAAATTCTCACCTTATTACCAATCCCTGCTACCGGAGAAGAAAAATGATCTCCCTTTTGTTACCGCAATGATTAGCCTTATGGGGTTTACGCTGATCTGTATTGCAGGGTATATTTTCAGGGATTTCATTGTACGCAAACTAGGCAAATCGCCTTTATTTGCCGATCATTTTTTTCTGGTTTATCCTTTTACCTTCTTCATGTTACTTTACACCTGGCTGGAAGCATTTGGCTGGTCGCTCAAGAAAACCGTTACCACCAACTTCTTAAAAGAAACTTTTGTCCGTTTCATTACAACGATACTTATTCTGTTGGTTTGGGCACAACTGATCAGCACTTCAATGTTCATGAACCTGTTTTCACTGATTTATTTTTTACCGGCATTGATACTGGTTATCATCCTAAAAAACACCGGAAAATGGCATATCAAGGCACCAATAAGCAATGTAACCAAAAGGTTCAGTTCAAAAATGTTCACTTTTGGCATGTTTGTTTTTGGAGCCAGTTTTCTAAATATCGCTTCTAAAACGGTGGATTCTGTCATGATCATCGGCCTAAAAGGGCTTGAGCAGACGGCGATATTCCTGATTGCATCGTATTTGGTTACTTTAATGGATTTACCCGCAAGAAGTTTGAATGCCATCGCCACTCCGATTATTTCGGAATCATGGAAAAATAAAGACTACAATAATATCAAACAGATATACCAAAAAAGCAGTGTTACCTTATTGATTGCAGGCCTGTTGGTGTATTTACTGGTTTTGTTAAATATCCATAACCTCACCAGTTTTTTGGGTAAAGATTATGCAGAAGTACCCATGGTGGTGCTGATTATGGGGCTGGCTAAGCTAATCGATCTGGGTACTGGGGTAAATGGTCAAATCATTACCACTTCCACCAATTGGCGTTTTGATTTTTTTACCAATGTATTGCTCACACTGATTGCGTTTCCATTAAATTTCTTCCTGATCAAGCAGTTTGGAATCATCGGTGCCGCTTACTCGAACCTGATTGCCATTTTTGTTTATAATGTGGTTCGCTTCAGTTTCATCTATAAAAAATACGGATGGCAGCCCTATAGTTTTGCTCATATCAAGATTTTGATGACGGGTATTGTGGTTTACCTCATTGTAAAGAACATTCCGGCAATGCCAAATATTTATGTTGATAGCATAGTTAGAACCGGATTGATATTGCTGCTTTTTTTACCGGCTATCCGTTGGATGAATATTTCCGAAGAAATCAACAAAATGATGAAATTCAAAAGTTGAGTACTTTTTTTGATTGGGCTTAGCTGCCTAAAAACCGTCAAAAACCTTCAAGTACCTCTGATTAATTATTAACTTTACCGCATGAATTTCTCCCCTTTAACAGCCATATCCCCTATTGATGGGCGTTATCAGGCTACTACAAGTTCATTGGCAGCTTATTTTTCGGAATATGCGCTTATCAGGTACCGCCTCAGGGTGGAAGTGGAATATTTGTTGATGTTGGCAGACAAAAAATTTGTAAAAATTGATGCGAAAACCATCAGGTTGCTGAAAGACATCCCGGAAACTTTCAGTGAGGAGGATGCCCAAAAAATAAAAGCCGCCGAACGCATTACCAACCATGATGTGAAGGCAGTGGAATATTATATTAAGGAGAAACTAAATGAAGCGGGCGCACCCCATTTACAGGAATGGGTACATTTTGGACTAACCTCTCAGGATATCAACAATACAGCCATCCCTTTGCTTTGGAAGGATGCGATGGAGTTTGAATACTTACCTGCCTTGCTCAATTTACAACAGGTGATATTGCATTTGTCGGAGCAATGGGCAAAAATACCTATGCTGGCCCGTACCCATGGCCAACCAGCTTCGCCTACCCGTTTGGGTAAGGAACTGATGGTATTTGTGGAGCGTATCGAAAACCAGGTGCAATTGTTCAGTTATATCCCTTATACAGGAAAATTCGGCGGGGCAACCGGCAATTTCAATGCTCACCATATCGCCTATCCGAAGTACAACTGGAAGGGATTTGCTGATGAATTTTTGGGTGAGCGGCTGGGTTTAGAAAGGCAGCAATATACCACACAGATAGAGCATTACGATGTTTTGGCAGCCCATTTTGATGCCATCAAAAGAATCAATACCATATTGATAGATTTTTGCAGGGATATCTGGACCTATATCAGTTTAGATTATTTTAAGCAGCAGACCAAAAAAGGGGAAATAGGCAGCAGTGCTATGCCTCATAAAGTGAATCCGATTGATTTTGAGAATGCTGAGGGGAATTTGGGTATTGCTAATGCTTTGTTCGAACATTTTTCAGCCAAACTGCCCATATCACGTTTACAGCGCGACTTAACCGACAGTACCGTATTAAGAAATATCGGTGTGCCGGTTGCCCATACCCAGCTGGCTATCAGCTCCATATCAAAAGGCATCAGCAAACTGATATTAAATGAAAAAAAAATGCAATATGACCTTGACCAAAACTGGGCTGTGGTTGCAGAAGCGATTCAAACCATCCTCAGGCGCGAAAACTATCCCCAGCCTTATGAGGCATTGAAGGAATTAACCAGAGGGAAAACTGCTGTTGATAAAAAGACTATACACGCCTTTATTAGCAAATTAAAAATTTCCCCGGCCTTGAAAGCTGAATTGAAAAAGATAAGTCCTGAAAATTATACCGGAATATAAGAAGCTATGAATAGGTAACTCCATTCAATTCCTAATCACCAATCAACTGATCAAACTGATCAACTAATCTCATCACTTATGGATTTCGCTGGTAAAGTGAAATTCTATAGCCGGATTATTGGTTCTTTCGGTGTTCAGGAACCATTCACTTTGGGCGAGATAAACCAGGTGGCCGTCTTTATCTTCTGCAATATTGGCTTGTTTGTATTTTACAAAATCTTCCAATTTTTTGGGATCGTCACTGGTTAACCAACAGGCTTTGTAAAAAGGGAGGGCGTTCATTTGCACGGAAGCGCCATATTCCTGTAACAACCGGTATTGGATCACTTCAAACTGTAACTCGCCAACACAACCGATGATTTTCTTATTGCCTCCAAACTGTGTGAACAATTGGGCAACACCTTCATCAGTAAGCTGCGTCAATCCTTTTTCCAATTGCTTGGTTTTCATAGGGTCTTTGTTTATTACCTCTTTAAATATTTCAGGTGAGAAACTGGGGATTCCCGTGAAATAAAAATGTTCCCCTTCGGTTAAGGTGTCTCCGATTTTAAAATTGCCGGTATCAAAAAGCCCCACCACATCGCCAGGATAGGCTTCTTCAATAACGTCTTTTTGCCGGGCAAGGAAACTATAGGGATTACTAAACCGCACATCTTTTTCCAAACGTACATGTTCGTAATACGTATTTCGGGCGAATCTGCCACTACAAACCCTGAGAAATGCAATCCTATCGCGGTGTTTAGGATCAAGATTGGCATGGATCTTAAAGATGAATCCGCTGAATTTATCTTCTTCCGGATTCACATCCCTTACCGTGGTATGCCTTGGCCTGGGGGTTGGTGCAATACGGATGAAGGTGTCGAGCATTTCTTTTACCCCGAAATTATTAACGGCACTGCCAAAAAATACCGGGGCTGTTTGTCCGGATAAATAATCATCCAAATTCAATTCCCCATAAACACCATCCACTAATTCCACATCTTCACGCAGAATATCAGCATCTTTTTTGCCTATAGTTTTATCTAAAATAGACTCATTTAAATCATTTATTTTCAATACATCATCATCATTTGCTTTTGTTCCTGCAGTAAAAAGAACCAGACTTTTTTCATGCAGGTCGTACACCCCTTTAAAATCCTTTCCACTATTGATCGGGATGGTCATTGGGTGTAATTGGATCTTTAGTTCCTTTTCAATTTCTTCTAAAAGGTCGAACCGGTTTTTCCCGTCACGGTCCATTTTATTGATAAAAACGATCACCGGTGTTTTGCGCATGGCAATCACTTCCATAAGGCGGCGGGTTTGTTCTTCTACCCCATTTACACTGTCTATTACAAGCACCACACTATCCACAGCAGTAAGGGTTCTAAAAGTATCTTCGGCAAAATCTTTGTGGCCGGGTGTATCCAGCAGGTTGATAAGATAACCTTTGTATTCGAAAGTCATAACGCTGGTAGCTACAGAAATGCCTCTTTGGCGTTCGATTTCCATGAAATCGCTGGTGGCGTGTTTTTTGATCTTATTGCTTTTTACAGCACCTGCAGTTTGAATGGCGCCTCCGAAAAGGAGGAATTTTTCGGTAAGGGTAGTTTTGCCCGCATCCGGATGCGATATGATGGCAAATGTTTTTCGTCTGTTGATTTCAGATTCGTATTTCATAAAGTGTGCAAAGGTAGGGAAATGGAGGGGTTTGGGGAATCGTTGAAGGCGTTTCAGACGTTTAAGGTTTAAATCGTTTAATACGTTTAAGGTTTAAGGCGTTTAAAGCGTTTGAGGCGTTTAAGACGTTTAAGACGTTTAAGGCGTTTAAGGCGTTTAAGACGTTTAAGGCGTTTAAATCGTTTAATACGTCGGTACTTGTTTATTTGTTGAGTATAATTCTACTTTTGATGGGGAACATGAAACCTTAAACGAATAGCCTTCGAACAAAAAAGCGTAGCTTTGTAGCATTGGGGCTGACCGGTTTTGACAGCATAGATCTTTGTAAGTGTAAGCATGTAGTGCGTTGGATAATTAGCACTTAAATCTGAATATTCAAACTTCAAATGGCAATACTTCGTATGCCATGGCTGCCTAATTATTAATTAGGTCGTCATTCGGGCCGCCTGGCAGGTAAACCTGTTTCCAAGCCTGGCCGCCGACTCAAAACAAACACAGGATGCTGCAACCGAATGAAGTGACGGTTGCTTAAGATTATTCTTCTAAGGGATAGGTTGGTTTGTTATGTTCCTGCTTTTCCCCGACAATCAATACATAAATAAACATGTAGAAAGCTTACGACGAATGTGTTTGGACCAGGGTTCGATTCCCTGCAGCTCCACTTTATCCGCCGTAGCTTTAGCGAAGGCGGATTTTTTTATTCCGGCGAAGGCGGATTTTCTTATTCCCGCGAAAGCGAATTTTCTCTCCCGCGAAAGCGAATTTTCTTATTCCGCCGAAGGCGGATTTTCTTATTCCCGCGAAAGCGAATTTTCTCTCCCGAGAAAGCGAATTTTCTTATTCCGCCGAAGGCGGATTTTCTTATTCCCGCGAAAGCGAATTTTCTTATTCCGCCGAAGGCGGATTTTCTTATTCCCGCGAAAGCGAATTTTCTCTCCCGCGAAAGCGAATTTTCTTTTCCGCGAAAGCGAATTTTCTTTTCCGCGAAGGCGAATTTTCTTTTCCGCGAAGGCGGAATTTTCTTTTCCGACGAACTCGGGTTTTTTCTTATAACACAATAGCTTGATTTTAATCTTTACCTGCCTTCGCTGAAGCTACGGCAGGTAAAGCTACGGCAGGTAAAGTAACTTCAGTAATACCTTATATTTATTTACGCATGATGTTTACAAAAAGCAAACCACGTAGTTTTATTTCTCATTTACAGAGAGAAGTAAATATCAATACTTTTCAAAAAGTTAAGACAACTTTTATGTGGTATGTATATATTTTGCTATGCAGCAATGGAGACTTTTACAAAGGATGTACAAATAATATTGAACGTAGATTTGCACAACATCAGAATGCAGAAGTGATTTCAACAAAAGATTACCTTCCGGTTACTTTAATAAGCTACACCACATTTAGAAATCAACAAAAAGCCTATGCCTATGAAAAATACTTAAAAAGTGGATCGGGAAGGGCATTTTTAAATAAACACCTGATTTGATTAACAATAACAACACATCAAAAAATGAACATCACTTCCTTTTAATGATGTGCTGTTGATAAAAAAGTACAAACATCTTGAAGCCGTTTCAAAATAATGTTTATTTCGCCGATGTTCTCGCAGGCCTCACTTCTATTTTACTGGGCAGGGTACGTGGATTCATCCTAAGCAAATCAGCTACCAGTTCGCCGATATCTTCCGGCTGTATCTTCCAGGCATCCGCGTCATTGGGAACATGATTATTAAAATTAGTTGACACCGACCCCGGCATGATGGTAGCTACTTTTATGCCGTACTTGCGCAAATCGAGCATGATGGCTTGCGTAAAACCTACCAGTCCGAATTTACTGGCATTATACGCCGATGCCGTTTCAAAAAAGTTGGTTCCGGCCAAACTGGCGATGGTGATGATATACCCTTCCGATTTTTTTAATGCATCAATCGAAGCTTTCACACTATTGAACACACCGGTAAGGTTGATATCGATAGTTTCTTTCCATTGCGCGGAAGAAAGCTCATCAATGGCAGCAAAATGCCCTACTCCGGCATTGGCAACGAGTACATCTAATTGTCCGAATTTATTAACCACCGATTCAACAGCTGCAAACTCATCGGTTTCGTTCACCACATCAGATTGAATGGCTAAAATCCTTGTTGAATCGGCACTTAATTGTTCAGCAGCTTTTTGGGCCGATACCAAACTTCGGCTGCTGATGGCTACCCTCATGCCAAGTTCAAGCAACACTTTGGCCGTTCCCAATCCGATGCCTTTACTTCCACCGGTGATATAAGCTACTTTATTGGAAAGTGAACTGTTTTGCATATTAGGTTATTTAATTATTGGGATATGTTGTATGGGTTTTCTTAAAACGTAACACTTTGGAAAGCTAAAGGAAATGCCCATCATAAACGCTAGAACCCTAAAAAATGAAAAATATTTTTTAAAAATAAATTTT
>JAPLEF010000013.1 GCA_026391525.1 Sphingobacteriales bacterium | reverse complement strand
GTTTATTACGAACAAAAGAATACAACATTATCAGATTTTGAAAGGGCGGTATTTAAAAGCTGGGAGTATAATGCCCGCACTACAAAATTGCCAGTGATCACATTAAAAGAGGCTTTGCCAAAAAATTGGTAGCTATTTTGCAGTTTTAGTGATGGTGCATATAAAGTCTGTAGGTAAGTGAACAGATGTATATGATCAATTCAAATGTAGATCGCAAAAAACAAGCTTAATTGTAGATAATTTTTGTTTCTAAAGACATTGGGTGAATAATTTGATTTCAATTTTGATTAGTACGATCCTACAATAAAAGATGACTTTTTAGGTCTATTCGTTTACACAAAACCGGATACAATCCAGCAAACCTGATCGGTCACAGGTGATGCCTTCACCAGCTTTTGGTTGGGAACACCTGCGCCAGAGAAAAAATTTTTTTTGTGTGTGAAGAAAGGAGATGAAAATGATGTAGGTGCATTCTTTTACTCAAAACCGGATACAATCCGGCAGACCTGAGCGGTAATACCGATTGGACAAACAATATAGTCCAATATCGGCTATCGCCTCATTGTACTATTTGTTTGATACCATCGGCATTTACTCCCGAAAGCATTCGGGATAAGATTTATAAAATATTGGCATATTATATAAATCACGTTGGTATAACAGGTGATTCCAGCTTTTGGCTGAGAACACCTGCGCCAGAGAAATATCGAGTAATATAAAAAGCCCCGGATTTCTCCAGGGCAATTTTTAAAGCTATTTGAAAAATATTAAGCCAATTCCACTTCAGCACCTGCTTCTGTAAGCTTGGTTTTGAGTTCTTCTGCAGTAGCTTTGTCAATGCCTTCTTTAACTGGTTTTGGTGCACCGTCAACCAGGTCTTTTGCTTCTTTCAAGCCAAGGCCTGTTAATTCTTTAACGATTTTTACAACAGCCAATTTGTTCGGCCCACCTGCTTTCAAAATTACATTAAAAGAGGTTTTCTCTTCTACTACTGCCGGGCCATCGCCGCCTGCGCTTACTACTACTGCGGCTGCAGCCGGTTCGATACCATACTCTGATTTCAAAAATTCAGCCAGTTCCTGTACTTCTTTTACAGTAAGGCTTACCAGGTTTTCTGCTAATACTTTTAAGTCTGCCATTTTGTTTACATTTTTACCGCCTTCATGGTTTGGTTACTCCGGCGGAGTTTAAAAAAATTGTTGATGCCTTTTGTTTACCGTCCGGCCAGGTGTATTTTTAATTTTTATTCCGCTTACGCTGAAGCATCTTCTTTTGGTAGTGCATCTGGTGTAGCATCTGCAACAGGCGTTTCTGTTGGAGTGGCTTCTGCAGTTGTTTCAACTACAGGAGCTTCAGATACTGGTGCTGATTCAACTTCTGATGTTACCGGTTCAACAACTGGTGCTGATTCAACTTTGGCAGTTTCTTCAGATGCTGGAGCTTTAGCAGCAGCAGTTTCTTCAGATGCTGGAGCTTTAGCGGCAGCAGTTTCTTCAGATGCTGGAGCTTTAGCGGCAGCAGTTTCTTCAGATGCTGGAGCTTTAGCGGCAGCAGTTTCTTCAGATGCTGGAGCTTTAGCGGCAGCATCCTTATTTTGCAACGCACCCAGCACCCGTTGAATAGGCGCTTGCAATAAACCAATCACTTCACCTATCAATTCGTTCTTCGTCTTGATTTGGGTAAGCGCTTTCAATTGATTATCGCCAACGAATACATCTCCATTAATAAAGGCTGCCTTCAATGTAGGGCGTTCGTTGTTGTTTTCTTTACGGAAACCACTGATGATAACAGCCGGATCTTTGGGATTCTCGCTGAACAGCAGTGCCGTCACTTTATGCAATGAATCATAAACACCTGCATATTTTTCTGCATCGATGCTTTCCAGGGCTTTGCGAATAAGAGTATTCTTAGCCACTTTCATTTCAACTTGTTTGTCGAAACATACGTTGCGCAATTTGCCGATCTGGGCAACCGTTAAGCTTTCAGTGTCGGTAATATAGAAATTATTATACTGAGAGAATTTGCCTTTCAGCAATTCTATCACTTCATTTTTCTCTTGTTTTGTCATGACAATTAATTTAAACCCCGCACATGTGTTTGGAGTAATTCAGATTTAGTTTAAAACAGATTTGGTGTCTACGGCAATACCTGGGCTCATAGAGCTGGCCATGCTGATGCCTCTTACATAAGTTCCTTTAGAGGTAGCAGGTTTTAATTTAACAATTGCATTGATAAATTCCTGGCAGTTTTCCGCAATTTTTTCAGGTGCAAAACTTACCCGTCCGATAGAGGCATGGATGATACCCACTTTATCTACTTTAAACGCAATTTTGCCGCCTTTCAAATCATTTACTGCACCGGCCACATCATTGGTTACGGTACCTGTTTTCGGGTTAGGCATCAGGTTACGCGGACCGAGCACTTTACCGAGCTTACCAATTTTTGGCATCACGGAAGGAGTAGCTACGATCACGTCGATATCCGTCCAACCACTTTCAATCTTTGTAATGAATTCATCCAAACCAACAAAATCAGCACCTGCAGCTGTTGCTTCGGCTTCTTTGTCGGGTGTGCAAAGCACCAAAACTTTCTTCGTTTTACCGGTACCGTGAGGAAGCGATACTGTACCACGGATGGCCTGGTCTGCTTTCTTAGGATCCACACCCAAACGAACGTGCAGGTCTACTGAACTATCGAATTTGGTGGTATTGATTTCTTTCACCAGGGAAGACGCCTCCTTCAGCGTGTAAGCTTTGTTGGCGTCAACCTTAGCATTTGCTAATTTTCTTTTTTTAGTAATCATTCTTAAAAAAATTTATGGACGTTCCGTTTTTATAAGGAACAGGTTGACGATTAATTATTTTCCCAGGGTGCTTTTCCTTCCACCGTAAGCCCCATACTGCGTGCTGTTCCTGCCACCATACTCATGGCACTGTTCAGCGTGAACGCATTTAAGTCGGGCATTTTATCTTTTGCGATTTCCTCTACCTGTGCCCAGGTAACTTTACCCACTTTTACGCGGTTAGGTTCCTTACTGCCACTGGTGATTTTTGCCGCATCCATTAGCTGTACAGCTGCAGGTGGGGTTTTGATAATAAAGTCGAAGGATTTGTCGGCATACACTGTAATCAATACAGGTAATACTTTTCCGGGTTTATCCTGTGTTCTGGCATTGAATTGCTTACAGAACTCCATGATATTGATTCCCTTGGAACCGAGTGCGGGCCCGATCGGCGGTGCAGGGTTGGCTTGTCCTCCTTTACATTGGAGCTTCACATAGCCGGTGATTTCTTTTGCCATTTTATAGCTTTTTTTGGTGATAACGTTAACCGCAATAACGGAAAACTCCCAAACCTGTTCAACTGAACAAATTCATTAAAGAACTAATTGGGGAGGCAAAAGTAAGGGAAATTGTTGGAATAGTACAAAAAATGGGATCATTTTTTTTCCCAAGACCTAACAGGTCTTAAGACCTGTTAGGTCTTGGAAAAACACCTCCTTTTTCTGATGTAAATAACAATTCAAAATAACAGGCCCGTTTTATTTTTGAATATGAAAATAAATCCATACCCCAAATTAGAGCCCGGAAAATACTACCACATTTACAACCGGGGAAATAACAAGGAAACCATTTTTAAAGAACCACAGAATTATTATTACTTTTTATCCTTATGGACAAAATATATTGAACCCGTAGCCAAAACATATTGTTATAGCCTCCTTCCAAATCATTTTCATTTTCTTATTAGAATTACTGATAGAGAAAATGAATCACAAAATTCTTCCGTTTCACAGGCTTTTTCCAACCTCTTTAATGCATATGCAAAAGCAATCAACAAAAAATATCATCGAACCGGAAGTCTATTCCAGGAAAATTTTAAAAGAAAAGAAATTACCGGTGAATCCTATTT
>JAPLEF010000049.1 GCA_026391525.1 Sphingobacteriales bacterium | reverse complement strand
CCATTTTACTACATATATTATTCTTTTATTTCCCATGAGGACCTCCATTTGTAAATGTTTTAGGTTTCGGGTATTTAACTTTTACTCTTATGCTCTTTATTCCCTCCGCACGATATTTTAGTAACTGATCAAATATTTTTTTCTTTGAACATTCAATGCATCCATGAGTATTACCTTTATCAGAATCATGCAAATAGTATCCATCATTTTCTCCTCGCATTCTTGGGTCATTGTTTCCAGGGTCCTTCTCTAATCTCGCTCTTACTGTTCCCCAAACATCCCAATTATTCTGTTTATTTCCGTCGTTTCTTTGAGTAAAGTGTGGTATTTGTTGAATTCCTCTATCTCTATTAGCAGCTCCACTCTCTGGGTCAAAAACAACTTTTCTATTTGGGTCTAGCGTAAGGTCAATCTTATAATTTCCTTCTGGAACAGGACCCGGATAAATTGGATTTCTATCAAATTGCTCATCGGCAAATTGATGGTTTGTGCTACCCGAAGTTCCATTACTCTCTGTTATTACTTTTGATTTCTTTGTACTGCCTTCTTTTCCTTCATAAATAATAACTTTTGTACCATTGTATAATATCCATGGAACACTGCTGCCACCTTGCAATAGCCCTCCAACATTACCCCAATTCACAAAGCTAGCTCCTAAACCAACACCAAAACCAATACCTGCTCCTTGCTTCATTGCAGTAATATCCCAACCACTACTTGCACCGCTTATTACCATACCTGCTACTGCTCCGCCTATTGCCCATGCCCCATGTTCTATTAACGGAATAGCACTAAATACCCAACCTCCGCTTGGGTCGGTATTATTCACCGGATCATTACCCATACCTACATAAGGGCTTGCAAACTGGTCATATGGGTCGGCATTGATAAACCGTCCTGTTTGCGGGTCGTAGCTTCTTAATGCAAAATCATTCCAGCCTGTTTCATCATCAAACTCAGAGTAATCTCCCTGGTACTGGTATGGGTTCTTCGGTGCATCAAAAGCCTTGCTACTTATCCCTGCAATCTTCAAACCATAAGCGTAGTAATGATTCTCTTCGATGATATGTTTGTGGCGCAGTTGTACTTTCAGGTTATCAAAATACACATGCTCATCGCTTTCATTACTCAGGTACACGAACGCATAGCCGTTTCTTGGTGCTTTTATTCGGGATGGGGTCATTCACACCGCCAGCATCAGGCGAGGTGGCATTGTACAAGGGTGTGCCTATGCCCCCACTGCCTGATAGTAAGGAAACTATCTCGGTGGCAGAGGATTTAATCAGCGGGTCGGCTACCACACTGCTGAAAAATTGAATTCAAAGAACTATCGAATAGAAAATATTATAAATAAATATAAGCAGGAATTACTACGACTATCAACTTTAAAATTAATTACATTTTTGATGTAATAAATTTTGTAATGCTGTAAACCAACTAAAGGCCGCTGGTGAAAAACACCAGGCGGCGGCTACCACTTTTATTCTTGGAACACTAGCGGCGGCGAAAAAGCAAACGGAAGTTGGATTTTTTTATATTACTTTATTGATTTTATTTTAGTAATTTCTTTCGCAATTAAAATATCTGTTGTATTGTCTCTTTCCCGTTTTAACTTTAATGGAAGATATGTATTAATGCCATAAATCAATTGAAGTTTAACACGATTAAAATATTTCCTGTTTCGTATTTTTTTAAGTTGTTTAATAAACAATGCTTTGTTATGAACGTAACAATTAAATAAAACTAATGACATTGTTTGGCTGAACTCTCCATCTGTGTAACTGCAAAGTTTAAAAAGAGTTGACAAGTTAACTGTATCGATTACTTTCTTATAGTATTCAGAAAATGATTCAAGTAAAGGGTAAAAAGTG
>JAPLEF010000165.1 GCA_026391525.1 Sphingobacteriales bacterium | reverse complement strand
TATTATAAATTACGTTTTTGTCTTCTTCTTCCAATTGTTCTACCAGTCTTATTTTGTCTGAAACCGTTTTGTCTTCTACGGTTACAGGTGCGGGTTGTTTTTTGTCATCAGGGCTAAATAATTCTTCAAATGTAACGCCCAATATTACAGATAATTTTTGCAGCACTTCTACAGGCGGCTAACGCTTACCAATTTCTACTTTGTTGTAATTTCTTTGGTTAACTCCAAATCAAAAGCTACAGCTTTTCCTGTAATCCTTTGTTCTCGGGGAGTTGCATTATTTTTCGCCTACAGGCATACTATTGAATATTTATCCAAAATTAATCATTTTGACAATTATATACAATAAACTAACCCTCTGGCGCCGATGTTCCAAATTTACCCGCTAAGGCGGGCAAGCACCGGTGTCTATAAAGTCCCCCGGTTTGC
Source organism: Sphingobacteriales bacterium (assembly GCA_026391525.1). Lineage (GTDB taxonomy): Bacteria > Bacteroidota > Bacteroidia > Chitinophagales > Chitinophagaceae > Ferruginibacter. The sequence goes on along the minus strand of JAPLEF010000165.1, from coordinate 2,618 downwards.
AACCGATTTATTGAAGTACCCTGTCTGTAAACATCCCCGTTCCATCTCAAACATTATTGTAGGTGTAATTTACAATGCCGAAAACTGTTGAAGAAAAAAGAGATGAAGCTAAATTGCCACGAACAGCCACTATAGAGCAAATGTAATGTTTTGTGCAGGCGATTAAACAGCCATTGATTAAAAATTTGGTAGTAGCATATATGCTACTTACTTTTGTAAAATAGACTAGAAATGAAGGTAAAAGATTTGCTCAAGGAACTGAAAAAAGATGGTTGGGTAGAAAAAGAGCAGAAAGGCAGTCATTTACAATTGATTCATCCGTTGAAAAAGGGTAAAGTTACACTACCAATTCATAGTGGCGATATTCCTAAAGGGACTTTAAATGCTATTTTAAAACAAGCTGGTCTAAAATAATTGAAAAATGAAAATCCAAGTAATATTAGAAAAGCAAAGCGGCAATTTGTGGGGCCGTATATCATACAATAAAAATCTTATCATAGATTCAGCCGCTACCTTGCACGCACTTGAAAAGAAATTGAGAAAGGCTTTACACGATTTTCACGAACTTGATAATATTGAATTTGATTATGCATATGACTTGACTGCCTTTTTTGAAGAATTTAGTTTCCTTAATCAATCAAAAATTGCGGAATTGTCTGGTATAAATCCTGGTTTATTGCGACAATATGCTTCTGGTGTTAAAAATCCTTCTAAGGAACAAGCTAATAAAATTCAGTCAGCTCTTCGTGATGTAGCAAGTAGATTACGAGCGATTAAGATTTCTGCTTAGAGGTTTTTAAATTTGAGTCAATAAATATGATTATTTTTTTTAAGTTTTAAAAAGTTTGCACATAACAAAAGCTCTTTGAACAAATAACATCCTCCACGGGGTGTTTTTTGTTGGTTAATAAAAATGGGCATTCCTGCAAGCACTGCGCTAATTGGTTATACAGTAACCTGCCCGTATTTACCCGCTTACATTGTCACCGGTGCAATCCAATCCCATAATTCGGCCATGGCATTCTTAGCCGTATAAGGGATATGACTCCTGCCGGTAAACCGGGAAATGGAGAAGTATGCAAAAGAAAATAATTTCCAAATACGTTAGGGGTGGCAGGGGTGAAAGTTCCTCTTAGCGAACTTTGCGTTAATAAAAATAATTTTCAACTGCAGGTCAGGAGTTCACGCAGCGGCGGAATTTTCCGTTTCGTGAAGACACGAACCGGGGCGGATATATTTAGTTACTAGGTCTCTTGTAAAAAAGCAGAATCTCTATGAATCGTAAAATAATCAATAAATAATCGGATATTTTCCGATTATTCGTCGTTATATTTACAGAATGGAATTCACTGAAGCCATACAACCTTACACAGGGCAGCCTATAACAAAACAAATCCTTCTACACCTGTTGAAGGATTATAAGAGACCTATCGATAAAATTCATGAACTGGTTAAAGCCGGCAAACTGGAATCCCTTAAAAGAGGTTTCTTCATTCCAGGCAAAAAACTTAATATTTCTGCACCCGAACCATTTCTAATCGCCAATCATTTGTATGGCCCCAGTTATGTATCTTTTGATTCGGCATTGGCATATTGGGGTCTGATTCCTGAAAAAGTAAGTGAGTTTCATTCTGCAACTATTGCTCACTATAAAATATTCAGAACCCCATCAGGAAGATTCACCTACACCCATTTACCACTGCCCTGGTACAGTTATGGCATTCAGCAGGTAGCTGTTGCAATTAACCAAAATGCCCTCGTTGCTTCACAGGAAAAAGCACTTTGTGATAAAATTATTTCCACACCCGGTTTACAATTGAGAAGCCCAAAACAAACAGCCATTTTACTGATAGAAAACCTGAGGATAGAAAAGCAAGCGCTAAAACAGATCAATCATCATGAAATTGAAAAATGGGTTGATCATGCTCCCAAAAAGGAAAGCATGCACATTTTGATTAAAACTTTAAAAGCGTTATGATCAAAGAATGGCTGGCTGAATATTAGCCCAAAAATAGGGATGAAGCCGATCAGGCGCTTCGTGAAATTGAAAAAAATAAAGAAAGAAGCCGGGACAGGTTTTTGCAGCCAGAGGAATTATCCGCCTTTTTTAAAGCTGTCCAAGATGATCCAAATGAAACTATTCGTGATTACGTTTTGCTTTCTCTTTATACGGGTGCGAGAAGATCGAATGTTGTTTCGATGAGATGGGATGATATTTCTCTTCAACATAAAGTGTGGCGTATAGCTCAAACTAAAAATGATGAGCCGGTAGTTATTCCTCTCATTGAAGAAGCCATAGAAATATTAAACAGTCGCAAGGGCAATGGGAGCCCCTATGTTTTACCGGGAACAAGTGAATGTGGGCATTTAATTGATCCCAAAAAGGGATGGAAAAGAATCTTAGAGAAAGCAGGAATTAAAAACCTTCGCTTACATGACCTTCGAAGAACGCTTGGTAGTTGGCAAGCTATCACTGGTAGCAGCACGCTTGTAATCGGAAAATCTTTAGGGCACAAATCACAGAAAGCAACAGAGGTCTATGCAAGACTTAACCTCGAACCTGTTCGTAAATCAATTGAAGCGGCAGCACAAGCCATGCTAAAAGCATCAAAACAAGT
>JAPLEF010000063.1:12266-29320 GCA_026391525.1 Sphingobacteriales bacterium | reverse complement strand
ACAATTGAATACAACAAATAGGTATTTGAAAAATGCGGTTTCATGTTACAACGGTAAGTGAATTAAAGATTACTTATCTTAATCAAAAAGCTCTGCCTGGCTGTTATCTTTTTCTTTTCGCTCCCATTCCATTTCCACCGATTTGTTATAATCTACCAGCTTAGCCCCTACCGCTTTCCATCCCATAATTTCAACCAGTTTAGCCACTTTAAATTTTGCATTACTGATTTGCTGCCCTCGTCCGCTTTGTACTTTTAATACCGGTTCATATTGAGTGGTAACCGCTTCGAGCCGGTTGCCCTGCCCTTCTTTGATGAAAAGGAATTTACTGTGCAAAGTTGTGGTTTCAATGTGAAACCGTTTGATGTTGTACTGTAGCTTTTCCTGATCGAGATATACTGCGGTGATTACTTTTTCGGGATCATATTTTTCGATAAGCATGATTTTCTCGGGATCGAAACATTGCGTCAGTTCCTGATCGGTAATTTCATAATTGCCATCAGCATAAATCACCAGCAGGCAGTCTTCCGCTTCAAACATACCGAGGTATTCGCCCTTATCTTCTGTAATCAAACGCCCGAACTTATTATCAAACCACAATTTTTTTGCGCTTAAAGTAGATTTGCCGGCTTCTTTAAATTTCACCGAACGAACAGCATACTTGGTTACCTGATTCCCGATACTTCCTCTCCCCTTGATTTCGAGTTCTTCAAAAAAGAAATCAAACTCCTTAATTCTTGCTGAACAATTGGGGCTCAATAATACCTTCACCACTTCTGCTTCACCATTCGGGTTAGCGGTAAAGTAGTGCACTTTACTTTTTTCTGAACCTTTGGTAAGGTCGTATTCCTTTTCGCGGGTGATACCGGTTACGTTGAAACGCTTCGCATAACTCACGCCGGTTACGCCATCGGAATACAACATGTTGTAGGTGGTACGTTCGTCGGATTTCTGGAAGATGGCCACATGGAGGATATCTTTACCGATAAACACTTTATCTGCTACCCGTACCACTTTCATGATGCCGGCCCTGGTGAATGCAATGATGTCATCAAGATCGCTGCAATCGGTAACAAAATCGTCCTTTTTCAACGATGTACCGATGAAACCATCCGCCATGTTTACATACAATTTGGTGTTGGCCATTGCTACTTGTTTGGCCTGTATCACATCAAAAGGTTTTATTTCGGTTTTCCGCTCTCTTCCTTTACCATATTTCTTGAGCAGGTTTTCGTAATAAGCCACGGCAAAATCTACCAGATTGGCCAGATCGTGTTTTACGTTTTTGATTTCATCCTCCAGGCCGCGAATCTGAGCATTCAGTTCATCGATATCTAACCGGTATATCCTTCGTACAGGCTTTTCCGTGAGTTTAAGGATATCATCCCTGGTAATAGCCCTTTTCAATTTTTTCTTGAAGGGTGTAAAGGCAACATCAATTGCTTCGATTACTTTTTCCCAGGTTTCATGTTTCTTTTCCAGTTCTTTATAAATCTTTTCTTCGAAGAATATCTTTTCGAGCGAAGTGTAATGCCATTTTTCAAGCAATTCTGCAAGCTTGATTTCGAGTTCACGGCGCAACAGCTCTTTTGTGTTATCGGCTGAAATCTTAAGCAGTTCGTGTACCGACATGAAACGGGGCTTCTGACCCACAATCACACAGGCATTGGGAGAGATGCTCACTTCACAATCGGTGAAAGCATAAAGTGCATCGATAGTGATATCCGGCGAAACACCCTGAGCCAGCTCTATGATGATTTCAACTGCAGCTGCGGTATGGTCGGTTACTTTCTTGATTTTGATTTTTCCCTGATCGTTCGCCTTTACAATACTTTCCATCAATTGGCTGGTGGTTACACCATAAGGCACACTGCGGATGACCAATGTTTTTTTATCTGCTTCTTCAATATTGGCCCTAACCCTTACTTTTCCGCCTCTGCGGCCTTCGGTGTAATTGCTGGCGTCTAAACTTCCACCGGTTTGAAAGTCGGGCAGAATATCAAATTTCCTGCCCTTAAGATATTTGATGGAGGCATCAATCAGTTCACAGAAATTATGGGGCAGAATTTTGGTAGCCAATCCAACCGCGATACCTTCCGCTCCCTGTGCCAGCAGCAAAGGGAATTTCATGGGAAGGGTAACGGGTTCGTTTTTACGGCCATCATAACTCAGTTGCCAGTTGGTGGTTTTGGCGTTGAAGGCAACATCCAGTGCAAATTTGCTTAAACGGGCTTCAATATATCTTGGTGCAGCGGCATCATCTCCGGTGCGTGCATCTCCCCAGTTGCCCTGCGTTTCGATGAGCAGTTCTTTTTGTCCGAGATTTACCATGGCATCCCCGATACTTGCATCACCATGAGGATGGTATTGCATGCTCTGCCCGATGATATTCGCCACTTTATTGAAACGCCCGTCATCCATTTCCTTCATGGCATGCAGGATACGGCGCTGTACCGGTTTCAGCCCATCTTCAATGGCAGGAACCGCCCGTTCGAGAATCACATAACTGGCATAATCCAGAAACCATGTTTTATACTGACCGCTTACCCCTTTGTCGCTATGGGTATATTCTTCTTTCAGTTTCTTCGACATCTTATTCTTCCTTACAAAAATTGGTTAACAAAATTTATTCTTCATAAAGTTCCAGTGGCTGATCGTTGGGGTCGTAAAAGAAACAGAACTTTTTTCCTGAAATTTCATCGATACGGATTTCTTCTACCGAAACCCCTTTATTGCGCAATTCATCTACTGCTGATTCCAGATCGGATACCGTAAACGCCAGATGCCTCAACCCTTTTGATTCCGGAAAAGAAGCCCGTTGCCTGAACTCAGGAAATGAAACCAGTTCAATCTTGTAAACACCATTGATAGCCAGATCTAGTTTATAAGATTTGCGTTCTTCCCGGTAAGTTTCCTTCACTATGCTGAACCCAAGGATGCCCACATAAAAATCCTTGCTTTTTCGATAGTCATCGGTGAGGATGGCGATGTGATGAACGGCTTTGATGATCATGATGTTTTTAATTTGATTTCAAAATCTTTCATGCCTGCCAGCTTGCCCTGCACATCAACCTGTTGCTGGCTTACCATCCATTTCAACCTCCAAAGCAGATAAGCGTCACCGGTAGTTTCCTTTTCTTTACCCAGGAAATGATGGATGACCTTTGCCGCTTTCTGCCAATCGCCTGTGATGTATTTCCTCAAACCGGCATCATAATAATCAGCTTCCTTCTGAATGAGTTTTTTTCCTCCCTCCAGCAACCTTACTTCTTTGCCTTCACTCACCATCCGATGCCATTCATCGGCGTCTATTTCAAATTCAGAAGGTGTGATTGGCCTCGCCAGTTTTCGGGCTTTAAGAAATTCTTTGGGCAAAATTTCAGAAAGCCGGTTGGGATAAAAAATATTGCCTTTTTCGTTGATAAAAGGCAGGTTATTCAGATAGAGGATCAAAACCCTTCCCTGAAATTCTTTTAATTGATACAACACCCAATAATACCCGCAAACATCATGCTTGTTTTGAGCAGCCCAGATCCATACGGTTTCCGCATCATCTTTTCTGAGGTTTTCAGCGATTCCAGCAAGTGTTGCTTCATCATTCACTTCATTTACGTTGTGCTCAAAATCTCCTCCACTGCATACCAATTGCCACCATTCTTTTCTGGTTGCCAATCCTTCACCTGAGTAAAGATTCGATACCGCGCCAACAGCATAATCGTCTCTGATCAGTGCAATTTCGCCTGATAGTGTTTCATCCAAACTGATAGCCTCCATAAGTACCGGCCTGTCGGCTTCATTAAATACAATATGAATCATAGTTCTATTTCAAATTTAAATTCAACAATAATCCGATCAAGATGAAGTAACGGGTTCTTCAATCAAATCTAATTCCACTTTCAGGTTATCGATAATGAAATCTTGCCGCTGCGGCGTATTTTTCCCCATATAATAATCAAGCAGTTGCTGAATGTGTTCACCTGTTTCCATGATCACCGGTTGTAATTTCATGTCCGCACCAATAAAACGGGCAAATTCATCAGGACTGATTTCACCAAGTCCTTTAAAACGGGTGATTTCAGGTTTGTTCCCCAACTTTTTCATGGCTGCCTGCTTAGCGGTTTCATCGTAACAATAAATGGTTTCCTGTTTGTTCCTTACCCTGAACAAAGGTGTTTCCAGAATATAAACATGTCCGTTCTTCACGAGATCGGGAAAAAATTGAAGAAAGAAAGTCATCAGCAACAAACGGATATGCATGCCATCCACATCAGCATCTGTAGCAACTACAATGTTGTTATACCTTAAACCCTCATACCCTTCTTCAATATTGAGGGCATGTTGCAACAAGTTAAACTCTTCATTTTCGTACACCACTTTTTTGGTTAATCCGAAACAGTTCAGCGGTTTTCCACGCAAACTGAAAACGGCTTGTGTATTTACATCCCTTGCTTTTGTGATTGATCCGCTTGCACTATCCCCTTCTGTGATGAAGATGGTACTTTCTTTTTGTTTTTCAATGATATGGTCTTTATCTTTTCCGGTGGGCTCGTCGTTGTAATGGAACTTACAATCGCGGAGTTTTTTATTGTGAAGATTGGCTTTCTTCGCCCTTTCATTAGCGAGCTTTTTGATACCGGCAAGTTCTTTTCTTTCCCTTTCGTTCTGTTCGATCCTTTTCTTCAGTGCATCGGCAGTTGCGGGGTTTCGGTGAAGGTAATTGTCCAATTCCTTGATGAGAAAATCTCCAACAAAATTCTTCATGCTCGGGCCATTTTCAAAAGCATATTGCGAACCCAATTTTGTTTTGGTCTGGCTTTCAAAAACCGGTTCCTGAACCCTTACTGAAATGGCAGCACATATACTGCCTCTGATATCTGAAGCATCGTAATCCTTCTTGAAAAAATCGCGGATGGTTCTTACATAGCCTTCCCGGAAAGCAGCCAGATGAGTTCCTCCCTGAGTAGTGAACTGTCCGTTTACAAAACTGTAATACTCTTCTCCATAGCTGGTTTCATGGGTAATTGCGGCTTCAATATCGGTGCCGGTAAGATGGATGATGGGATACCTGATTTCATCGGCATTCGTTTTGCGTTGCAATAAATCGAGTAGACCGTTTTTACTTACAAAACGTTTACCGTTGAGATTCATAACCAAACCTGCATTCAGGTAACAGTAATTCCAGAACTGATTGTCGAGGTATTCCTGTACAAAATGAAAATTCTTAAACACCGTTTCATCCGGAATGAAAGTTACAAAAGTGCCGTTTTCTTCTTTGCTGGCTATTTCCTTGTGTTCCTTGATCAGCACCCCGCGTTCGAATTCAGCCGTTTTTTCGCGCCCTTCCCGATAGGCGGTAACTTTAAAATAATGGCTCAGGGCATTCACGGCTTTCGTACCTACGCCATTCAATCCAACACTTTTCTGGAAGGCTTTGCTATCGTATTTCGCTCCGGTATTAATCTTACTCACCACATCCACCACTTTACCCAAGGGAATACCCCTTCCATAATCCCTAACGGTTATTGTTTTTCCGGAAATGATTACATCAACATGTTTTCCATAGCCCATGGTATGTTCATCAATACAATTATCAATCACTTCTTTCAACAGCACATAAATGCCATCATCTGCACTACTGCCATCTCCAAGTTTACCGATGTACATACCTGGCCTGAGCCTGATATGCTCGCGCCAGTCGAGGCTCCTGATGCTGGCTTCGTCATAATCAAAAAGGTTTTTTTCAGCCATGAGTTGTTTTAGAATTGAAAATTCAAAGTAGCGCCTTCATTCAAGGCCTGCTCCGGCCTGCGAATATAACAGAATGGAATGGGTTAACTGTTTACCCTTTTATCCACAGGGTTGCCCGAATGTGTGTAAAATAATTGTTGCCGTTCAATTGGGGATTATAAAAAACGGACTTAGAATCTCTATAACACAACCGCATCAAAACTCATCAAATTGCTGCATCTTTACCAAGCAAAAAAATGCATATCAACATCCAAACAAATCTCTCTTTTATTGCTTTACTGGCTATCGAAAAGGAAGCTGAACACGATCAGTTTCGGGTTTACCTTAAACAGATGAACTCTGATGAACTGGATGAAATGATATTTCCCATTCAGGAAGAAGTTACGGCTGCCATAGATTGTACGACCTGTGGCGCCTGTTGCAAAAGCCTGATGATCAATGTTACTGCCAAAGAAGCTTCACAACTTAGTTCAACCTTGGGTATTGATGAAAGCCAATTCAGGCTACAATATCTGGAAGAAAGTATGGAAGGACAATTGATCATCAATCAGGTGCCCTGTCATTTTCTGGAAGGCAGCAAATGCAGCATTTATCAAAACCGGTTTATTGAATGCAGGGAATTTCCACATCTGCATAAAAAAGGTTTTCAAAACCGGTTATTTGGAACGCTGATGCATTACGGAACCTGTCCGATTGTTTTTAATAGTATTGAAGCCTTAAAAACAGTGAGCGGATTTCATGCATCTTTATGACAATGATTTTTTAAATATAAATTATTATACTTATATGAATTTAGATCTTGTTGGAAAGAAAGCTATTGTTTGTGGCAGTACGCAGGGGCTTGGACTTGCATCAGCCATTGAATTGTCGTTACTGGGAGCTGATCTTACTTTGATTGCCCGCAATGAAGAAAAATTACAGGCAGCATTAACACATTTGGATACCAGTAAAAACCAGCAACATGGTTATCTCGTTGCCGATTTCTCTGATTTGAATAAGGTTAAAGCTGCCGCAGAAAGATATCTTGAGAAAGCAACAGTTGCGCATATCCTTGTGAACAATACGGGAGGGCCTCCGGGAGGTTCGGTGATGAATGCAACTGTTGAAGAATTTTTATCCGCTTTCAACAATCATCTCATCTGTAATCATGTGCTCAGCAAGGCCCTTGTACCGGGAATGAAATCGGCAGGTTATGGGCGTATAATAAATGTAATATCCACTTCGGTAAAGCAACCAATCCATGGCCTGGCGGTAAGCAACACCGTGCGTGCTGCGGTAGCCAACTGGAGCAAAACCCTGGCCAGTGAGCTGGGGCCATTTGGCATTACGGTAAACAATGTATTGCCGGGTTTTACCCAAACGGTGAGGGCTGATTATGTGATTCAGAAAAAAGCAACCGATTCAGGAAAATCAGCGGAGGAAGTGATGAAAGAACTGGTTGCCGAAATACCTGCCGGCAGAATCGGTCAGCCTTCAGAGTTTGGTGCTGCGGTTGCCTTTTTATGTTCACCTGCAGCAGCTTATATCAATGGAATCAACCTTCCGGTAGATGGGGGCAGGCTGGCTTGCTTATAACTCAAATTTAAACAACTGGAATTTGTTGTAAACTTAAATTCCTATATTTACGCAACATAAAAACTAAAATTTATTCACATGAAAATGATTCGATTGATTCCTGCCATGGCGCTTGGATTGATGCTCTTTTTTACGGGCTGTGCCCCAAAAGATGCTGATATCCGTTCAGAAATTGAGAAAAAACTCAAAGCAAATCCGGCTACTGCTGCTGCTGCAGTAACAGTGATTGAAGGTGTGGCAACACTAAGTGGCGAATTGGCTGATGAAAATGCCAAAGCAGAAGCGGCAAAACTCATTACAGGTATTAAAGGTGTAAAGTCTGTGGTTAATAATGTTACCCTTACACCTCCACCACCGGTATTCATTCCGCCAGTAATTACCGCTGATGATCCTTTGATGCAATCTGTAAAAGATGCCACCAAAGATTATCCCGGTGTAAAAGCTGAAGTGAAAGATGGTGTAATCACTTTAACAGGTGATATCACTAAAGCATCATTGCCTAAACTGATGATGACACTGAACGGATTGAATGCAAGAAAAATTGATAACAAACTAACCATAAAATAGGAGGAAACAAATCATGGCATTACAAGATAAATACCAGGCCATCACGAATGCTGCTTTACAGGCTGGCATCACCGATTTGCAAGTGCGCGAACAATCGGGCGTACTTTATATTGATGGCACTGCACCTTCGGGATCCGTAAAAGACCAATTATGGGATATCTATGGACAAATAGACCCTAATTTTACTGGGGGCGATTTGATTCTTGATGTAAAAGTTGCTGCCAATGCAAATGTTACGAGGGCAAGAGTAACAACTGACTCATCTAACCTGAATATCCGAAAAGGACCGGGAACCGATCAACCTATCGTTGGTAAAGCAGCGAAAGATGAAGTAATTACTGTTGTTAGTCAGGGTAATCCACAATGGTGGCTGGTTCGTACAGCAGATGGTGAAGAAGGATATGCTTATGCAACTTATCTTACAGCAGAAGCTTAAATAGTTTATTCCATAAAGATGCCGTTTCTAAAAAGGAACGGCATTTTTCATTTCCTTAATTGTTTACTCTTGTTTGTGCTTTAATAAAATCGCTTACGAGGTAACTGATGAGTTTTCCTGTACTGTCGTCTTTTCTTCCGTCAATCAACTGGCATGCACCCTCGCTGATAAACAAGTATGCCGTTTTACAATCTGTTGCTGTGAAATTAATGTACTGCCTTGCATGCAAGGTGCTGATTCCTGAAGGAGTAAGTGCACTGCTCAACACTTTCTCAATACAATCCACATCAAGCTCGATTCCTGTAAAACTATCTTCCGTAAAGCCTGTAGCATGAGCAACTGCCTGAATGAAGTTCTTACGTTCGTGAATAAAGATATCTTCATAGGTAATATACTGGATAAATGGGTTTTCATGTATTTCCATCAACACGCTCTGATTGATATAGTTTTCGTGTAAACCAATGATTGCGTATTTACCCAGGAAGCCTTCATCTTCAGCATACTTGAAAGCGTTGCCGCTATGTCGACCTTCCAATGGCCGGAAATCTGCCTGCGCATCGAGGTTGATAGAATTGATCTGTGCAAGTTGTATTTTTTCAGCTTTAAACAATCCTTTGGCAACTCCCTTGATTATCGGATAGGCGTTATTGTGACCACCCCCGATTACAACAGGAATCTTTCCGGCAAATGCAATTTCCTTTAGCATTTTTTCAACCTCTTCATCAATAACATTTACGGCATGCCGATAGGCATCTACTTTTTCCTCCTGGTTATACGCATTTTGATCGATAAGGAATTTGATATCGCCAAAGTCGAAATGCCCGAGTAACATCATTTCTTCCCCCGAAAAAAAGTCATTGCTTTGAAGGTTCAGAAAAGAATGGAGAAAGGGCAGCCATGCGGTATCTGCACCACCTGTTCCGAGGTTGGCCCTAACGCCAATGTCTTCCGGGATACCAACCAACACATATTTACAAGGGGAAGCAAGTAAAGATTCGGAAAAGTTAGCAGGATTTTTTACCGATGCAATCCGTTCGCCCAGTTTGGTTTCGAAACGCCTTATCCTGGTTAAAGACAATATGTCTGCTTTGGAATAAAACTTGAAATGTTTCATTCATGGAAGATAAACATTTCAATGAAATGCAAATCATATGGAATGGGCTTTTTTAGCTCTAAATTCCTCCAAAAATTGTTCATTTAAAATATAGCATCAATAGAATCTTGGGCAACGCACACTGCTTGCCGCGCTGCTTTTATTGGCTCCAAAGCCTTTGTAAGAAAGGGTTACTTCAATTCCACCCCTGTAATTGGAGGCAGGGGTAAGTTTACTGATATTGATATCATAGGTTGCTCCAAAACTCATTTTGTAATAATCGAGGCGGATTACCGGAATGATAGCGTCATTCAGCCGGTAAAACAATCCGCCGGCAATGCTTATTTTCTGCTCATCATCTCTTTCAACCAGATCATGTATGAACATTCCACCTCCCTGTGCCTGCAATGCACCACCTTGTTTGAATACATCGCCATACAATACCAAACGGTCGTGCTCACTCGTTGCTGTAGTCATACCCGCATTGATTACATATTTGGTATTTAGGCTGATATCATTTTGTTTCTGGAAAGCCACTTTAGGTTTTGTAAAATGGAAAATGCCTACACCAATATAGTAATTGGTATTTTCTGAAGGTGAACTGCTCAAACATAATCCAGCCGCAGGATCCCAGTAAGTAAGTCGTGTATTGCTGAAAGATTGACGGGTTGGATTAGATGCATTAAATACCCCTCCTACAAACTGGTCATCAAAGCTGAGTTTTGTGGGATCAAATCTTTGCATTACAGGACCACCCATGAAAGCTGCAGATAAATAAGTATTTTTTTCAGCACCTAACGATTTGTGATAATTCACTACGGGGAAAACCTGTGTACGGGTAAGTTTGGAATCACCTGCCACATCGTTGGTCATTTGTAAACCATAGGTGATAAAATCGCCGGAGTTTTCTGAAATCGATTTTTTCACTTCAATACCCAATGCGATGGTACGGTAGGGAACCGTAACGCTTTGCCATTGGTTTCTGAATCCTGTTGTAATACGCACATCCCCGGTGAAGATGCCTGCCAGTGATGGGTTACGAAGCATCGGCAGATCGTAAAACTGTGAAAAGTTAATATCCTGTGCCTGAATAGTTCCGGCAAATAGACATAAAGCCAACAGTATTTTTTTTGTATAGGATATTGGGTTCATAAAATTATTTTAAGATCGTGGTATTGCCTTTGTAGGTATAAATAACACCATTATCGCATATTACTTCTGCTGTATAAACGTATACATCCGGATGAGCCAATACTCCTCTAACTTTTCCATCCCATCCATTCCTGATTTCATTCGGACTGAAATTGAGCCTTTCGAAGATCAATACGCCCCAACGGTTGAAAACTCTGAATGTTTTAATGGTTACACCGCTACCTCTGATCATCAGCACATCATTTAAACCATCGCCATCCGGAGTAAAGGCGTTGGGTACGAATACCTGCGCTCCTTTACAGGTACTAAGTATTGAAACTTCATCACTTACAATACAACCGAAGCTATTGGTTACCGTGAGGGTGTAGGTAGCGTTTGTACTTACTGTGGTGGTTGGGTTCGGACAATCGTTGCAACTTAAATGGGTTGACGGCGTCCACGACCATTGGGTAATGGGTCCTTGCGAAACGGTAGGATTAAATGTAACCGTACTTCCGGTAGTAGCGGTAACATCCGGCCCGATGTTTAAAGTTGGATCGGGACCAACCAAAACCTGTACATAAGCGGTATCTGTAAAGCACTGGTGCCCGTCGTACCCGACAACACGGTAACGCGTAGTTACAGAAGGGCTAGCAATAGGATTTGCAATCTGGGTATTGTTCAATCCGGTTGCAGGGTTCCATTCGTAACGGTTTGCCTGTTGAGCAAGTAAACGAACTGACCGGCCAGTGCATATAGTATCATCCGGTGAAACCAGCATATCAAATGGAGGAATTACATTTACCAACACTGTATCATAACCCTTACAACCTGCCCTGCTTGTGCCTTCCAAATAGTAAGTAGTAGTATCGGTTGGGGTTACCCGAGGATTTGAACAGGTAGTACAATTCATGCCATTACCCGGAAACCATTGGTATTGCTGCGCTCCCGAAGCACTCAGGTTTGTACTAACGCCCTGGCATATGGTATTATCGTTGCCGGCATTAACCAGCGGTGTAGGATGCACGGTTATTTTAAATGTTTTTATGGCAACCGGGCAGGATGCTCCAATATCACCGGTAACGTTGATCACTGCAATAACCGGAATAGTGCCGTTGTTCACTGCAAGGAATTCAGGAATGTTTCCTGTACCAGATGCAGCTAACCCTATTGATGGTTGAGTGTTGGTCCAGCTGTAATTCGTACCTGATAATGTGCCGGTAAGTTCTATAGAATCTGCTATAGTGCCATCACAAAATACACGGTCGTTCAACGGATCGATCACGGGTGAAGGATTTACCCTTATGGTGAAAACCCTTGTAATACTGTTGCAACTGTTAGCAACTCCTGTGATGGATATGATTGCTGTAATGGGATAAGTGTTATTATTCAATGCGGTAAAGGAAGGGATATTACCGGTTCCATTGGCAGGTAAACCTATGGCCGGATTTGAATTGATCCAGCTGAAAGTTGTACCTGCAACATTTCCGGTGAAATTAACTGCAGCAGTGCGTGTTGCATTACAAACCTCCTGATCGTTTGGCTGAGCCATGTCTGGAGTAGGATCCACCGTTATGGTGAATTGCTTTTCATTACCTGTACAACCATTTGCTGTAGCCGTTACCGTTATGACAGCTGATACGGCTGTTGTGCCATTGTTTATGGTAAGGAAGGAAGGTATATTACCTGATCCTGAAGCTGCTAAACCGATAGCCGTATTACTGTTTGTCCATTGATAGATGGTATTGTTCAATGGCCCGGTAAAAGGGAAAACGCTTGCATATTGGTTGTTACAAAGAAACTGATTCAGCGGTTGAACTACATTAGCCCGTGGTAATACAATCAGTTGAAAAGAAACCGGTGAACCGATACATGTTGCAAATGCAGGTGTTACGGTGATGGTTGCCGTATCAATGCTGATATCGTTATTTGCAGGATTAAAGGCAGGGATATTTCCACTTCCTGAAGCCTGTAAGCCAATAGAAGGCGAATTGTTCGTCCAGGTAAATTGGGTATTGGCAACAGATCCTCCAAAATTGATAGCTGCAATTGCAGAACCGTTACATACGGTTTGATTTGGAGGCTGCTGAATAGCTGGAATCGGGTTTACCGTTATATTGAAAAAAAGTGTATCCCCGGTACAACCTTCAAATTCCGGTGTAACATATAATTCGGCAATTAAAGCCGATGAGCCACTGTTCAAAGCCGTGAAGCTATTGATATTCCCGGTTCCTGTTGCCGGCAAGCCGATAGCCGGTAGGTTATTATTCCAATTGAAAGTGCTGTTAGCCGGTGTAGCTGAAAACTGTATGGAAGGAATGATGGTATTATTGCAAGCATCCATATTGGCAGGCTGCAACATATGCGGTGTGGGGTTCACAGTGATAATAAAAACCACTGGTGTTACCGAACATCCACTGTTTGAAGCCGAGATGGTGATCTGAGCTACAATTGGAGTTGAACCGTTATTGATGGCCACAAATGAAGGGATATCTCCTGTTCCGCTTGCAGGAAGACCAATAGAAGGCTGGTCGTTCGTCCAGCTATAACTGAAACTGGCAACCGCCGCATTAAAGCTCGTGAAAACTACCGCAGCGGTTAGCGACCCACTGCAAACGGTTTGTGGTGCCGGAACCGATATTACCGGAATGGGCAATACGCTCAAAGTAAAATCAACAGGTGATCCAGTACATCCATTGGCAACAGGTGTTGCACTGATATTAGCAATTGCTGCTGTTGTAGCATTGCTGGTACCCATAAACGAAGGAATATCCCCAGTTCCTGTGGCTGATAGTCCGATACCGGCAAAATCGTTTACCCAATTAATATCGGTATTCGGAACATTACTAATGAAATTGATAGCCTGGAAACTAAAACCATTACAAACTTGTTGGTTTGGCGGCGTCTGTAATTGAGGTATTGCATTTACAATAACCTGATGTGAGGTAGTATCGGTACAACCCTGAATGGTTGAGCTGATGAGTTGAACGGTGTAGGTTCCAGCCTGTGTAAATGAAAGATTGATATTGTTTTGCTGAGAGGTAGCCCCATTTGATACCGTCCATGCATAGGTGCTGATTGAATCCGCAGGATTGGTATTGGCCTGTAAATTGATGGTTGAACCGGCACAGGTTTGTCCGGGGCCGGTGATATTTACATCAGGGCTGCTGAAAATATTTACAGCTAACACTTCTTGTAAGGTATCCTTACAGCCAAATATTCCTGTGATAATAAGAGTAACGTCATAGTTTCCCGGTTGAGCGTAAACATGGTTAACATTTTGGGCGTTGGCAGTATTACCGTCACCAAAATTCCATTGAAAACTATTGATCCCGAATAATGAAGAGGATTGACTGATAAATTGAACCGAGCTGCTGCTACAGGTTGATGATTGGTTGCTGGTAAATGCAGCCTGTAATTGTTCGATACGGATGGTATCGGTTCCCGGCAAACTTAACGTACAACCACCATTGATATAAACCGTTGCTGAGGGAATGAAAGTTCCTGCAAGCTGATATAGATGAGTAACATTTAATTGCGTAGTAGTGAGTGTTTGTCCGTCGCCAAAATGCCAGGCGATGCTATCTATTTGGTTCCCGGCAGCTGTAAAAGCAACCTGTTGTTGGTTACAGTAATTTCCTCCTGAATAGTCAAATGTGGCTGCGGGTTGAAGTACCGTAACCGCTGCTACTGCCGAGGATGTACACCCACTTGGCAATATCACCTGCATGGTTACGGTATAAGTTCCCGGAAGGGTATAAACATGCGAAACCACATCTCCGGTTCCGGTTGTGCCATCTCCGAAATCCCAATCAACCCTTGAAGAAGGCTGATTGTTGTTGGTGAAAGTGAAACGGTGAGGAGCACAGTTGGCAACGGTATCCGAAAGACTGAATGAAGCATTGAAGCTACCGGTAATGAGTACCGGTAATGTATCGCGGCATCCGAAATCGTTAAAGGGAATCATTTCCACCCAAATGGTGCTATTCACCTGCGGGCCGGGATTGAGAACCAGTTGTTGCCCGCTTCCTAAATTCTGGCTGAACTGCTGGTTCCACCAATTGTAAGTTTGAAAACCCGGAGGGGCATCTAAAGTTGCGATATTGGGGAAATTACAATCATATTGCATTTGCACCGATTCTCCGCAATTGTTTTGTACGTCTACATATGCATAACCCCAATGTCCTCTACGTACGCAATCTGCTGTAGTAAATTCGAGGTACATGGTTTTACCTGCATATCCGCGAAGGCTGATAAAAACAGTTGACCATGTTTTGAAAATTACACTTGTATCTACCGTTGAATGCTGAAATCCAGGTAAACTGGATGTTGAAATATACTCAAACGAGGCGCAATCTATATAAGCGTTAGTAATGGAATCAAAAACCCGTGCAATGAAGCGGGGTTGGGACCAATCGGTATGACCCGGATCTTCAAATACAACTGCATAATCATAACGAACGGAAAAGTTACTATCATTAAGGGGTACACGAATACTATATTGTATCCTTTCTGCCTGTGCACCCACATTGGAATTACCTAATCTAACGGCAAAATTACTGCCATCAGGTGGGTTGATCGGGAAAAGCCCCATGGGATCTAAAGCCGATGGAGTTGTGCGTGAAATGATACGGTGCCGGTTGGCAACAGGCGCAGAAGGGGTCACTGTAATCACATTCAAATTTCCTACAGAATCTACGCGCCCTGTGTAACAGCGCCAATTATTAAAGTTGCCGTTTTCAAAATCAATATTGTTCGGACAAACATTTGCAGCAGGCGTATTGCTGATTGAACGATAGGTTTGGCTATTTGAATTTACAGTATTGGATAGTTGGAGTTGTCCATCTGTAGTCATTTGTCCATACCGGCCAGCTTTTTCAACATAAGCAATACCGTTTTTGAAACCATGGCAAACATCTATATCAGGGCGTGAAACTATATTTCCATTAACATCAATAATGCACCATTGATACTGACCGTAAACAGCAGTAACATCACTAGTAAAATCGTATACTATTTCATGCTGACATGGAATCAGCAATCTACCGGTTTGATCGATAAAACCCCAGGCATCCTGAACTTTTACTGCAGCCAGGCCATTGTTGAAATTCCTGGCACTTTGATATTGAGGAATGCCTATCGTTTGTCCGTTACTATTAACAAAAGTAAATTTACCATCTTTCAGCACTTTAGAAAAACCGTTCACAAATGGTTCGGCTTCATCCCATATAGTTGGGTTAAGTGGAAGCTGGGTTTCAGGGGAAATGAATTGAAAACCTGATCCAGCCGTTTCACGAATGATTGGCAACAAACGGGTGGTTTGTGCGTTCACATGAAACGCAAAGAAGAAAGCAAAGCAAAGTAAAATTGTTTTCATCGGCTCTCCAGGATATGCCGTGATTGAAACGGGCGATTATCAGACGAACCGGTAACGCTACTTATGTTAATTTTATTTTAACAGCAAATAAAATTGAGGGTTTTTGCTTATTCAGAAACGTATTATTACTACATGAGAACGGGATTGCTTATTAACAGTGAGAACCCGATATAATGAAAGTAAAGAAGAAGATATGGGCAAAAAAAAGCCTGCAAAATTTGCAGGCTTTACAATCGGTATTAAAATAAATTAATGCTTAAGCGATTTTTTGTAAGTTTCATAACCCGCATCGCCTAAAATTTCTTTGATGGCAGCTTCTTTGCGTATTTCAGCTTGTTGCAGCAATTTATCTTTCTGCTCTTTACTGATATCCGGGTTTTCTGAAATGGCCTTCCTTTTTTCAGCCATTGATTTTTCCAATTCAGCTAATTGTTGGTTTTGCTTTTCTGTTAATCCCGAAACTGGTTTAGATTTTCCTTCCTGGATTGCTGCCTGTTCTTCAAGAGCCAGCATGGTTGATTCAGCCTTTGGAATCTCTTTCTTAGCTTCCTGGTTTACCTCTCCGGAAGCCGCTTTAACTTCAGCAGAAGGAACATATTTTGTCGGTTCTACAGGTGCTGCTTCTAATGATTTATTCTCACGGGTGGTTTGAGCATCTGCTATGGCTGTGATAAACATCATCAATGCAGCAGAAATAAGCACTTTTTTCATACTAATATTCATTTTAGCATATAAAGTTACAGGACTAAGTCATAACAATTTGATTATTATCAACTTAACACGTATTTGTAGTTCAGGGTATTTTGTTTTTTTGTGGCTTTTTATCAAAATACTCATGAATTAACTTTATGCCATGTAGGCTAAGGAAAAAGTCAACTGGATGATAGCATAGCATTTCTCTACCTAAAAAAGCTTTGATAAACGGATTGTTCAATTTGATTTCAACGGGATGTAATGCCGGTTGATATAATCCGGCTTTAGCCAAAACCAGTGCACAAAATTCTGAACAGTATAAATTATCATCATCTGCAAGCAAGAATTGAGCATCAAATTGAACAACTCTTTTTTTGTAAATTATGAATTGATCATCTACCCTTTTCAACATATCTGCTGATAATTCCATTTCC
>JAPLEF010000063.1:0-12224 GCA_026391525.1 Sphingobacteriales bacterium | reverse complement strand
CCCATATTCCCCAATAAAAAATTCCAGGTACACTGATAAATTCTTCCAGCGTAGATTCTGCAAATGCAGACCCATTTTGTTCCTGAATATCTGAAACATGGTATATTGTAAACCTGTCGTTCACATTCATCGCCAAGCCTACATGTGTTAAAGAGCGCGATTCACAATTAAACTGATCAGCCAACAGCGATTGTTTTGCTTGTGTGCCCCTGCCTACAAAAAATAATTTTCCTTTTTCATGTTCCATTTGCCGCTGCAGTGATGTTATGGGCATTTGAGCATTCACCTGAAATCCCAAGCAACAAATCAGCACTACCCTCCAATTCATTTTTTTGAGAAATTGGTAAAAGAGAAATACAATTGCATCTTGTTAGCCTTTAAAGGATTGGTATCGTTCCATTTCAACAGATCATTTTGAAAGTGAATACCGAATTCGAAGCCGAATTTTTTCGACAATAGGTTCTTGTAGCCTAATCCTCCGCAATATCCAAGGTTAATGTTTTCCAGGCTTGTGGTTTCTTTCATTTCAGGATCTAAAGATTCTCTCACATTCTTATAATAGTAGTTGCCAATGGCGCCAAAATCAATAAAGAATTTCGCATCTTTTTTTAGTAAGATATATTTTCTCAATTGAAGCGGTAGCTGCAAATAACTTATTTTATTGAAATAAGTTTTCAAAGTAGCATCCTGCTTATTAAATGTAAGCTTCCCCCAACCAACACCAATGTTGAAGTAAAGTTTATGGTGTGAAGGAAATTCATATTGCAATAGTTGTCCGTAGCAAAGCATCAATCTTTTTTCCTGAGCATTAGTTCCTGTTGCCACTCCTCCAAGAGTAGCCAAACGAAACTCCTGGCTAATCCCTACAACCGGGATGCTCAATAAAAATGTAAAGAATATTTTTCTCATATTTAAAAAATTAGGCTGCAGTATTCCATGCAACCTGTGAACAATAATTAACTGAGTGCAACAGCAATGCCTCCAATAAGTGCACCACCTAAACCGCATAGTATGCCACAAAGAGGTAGCCCTATAAAAAATCCAGCTATAGCTCCTGCTGTAACACAAACATCATTCGAAGCAGGTCCGGAATAGGTTGGGGTTTGTATGTTACATTCACTTCTCCGGGAAGTTACTGAAGCAGGAGCATGATAGGAAATGGCAATCAGAGACAGCAACATTTCTTTTTCATTTGGATTCAATGCCTGCTTATTCACTTCATTTACTTTGTCGCACAAAAATAATTGAAACTCCTGCCTTGGCAAAGCCTTTACATTCAACAATTGGGGTACCATTTTTTTGGTAAAGGCTGAAAAAGAGGAGTTACTGATCAAACCTGTAAGACTATAGCCTGGAGCTTTGGTAGTTTTAAGGATGTTTGCAGCCAGTTCTGAGGATACCTGATTTTGAAGCGGTACCAATTTAGAATAAGTTTTTAACGAAGCTTCATTGATCTCTTTCACTTTACCGGCCTGATAATCGGCAGAGATGATGTTCAAAGAAGCAAAATAATCAATACCCCTTTTGGAATAGGGATTGTTCTCCTGAGCCTTACTACTGAAAATTAGTAACAGGGCCATTACATTCATGAATACTTTTTTCATTATAAGAATTTTTATTTGAATGCTACCTTGCAGTTCCGACGCTGTTGTAGCTCACGGAAGCAACTTACTCCCGATTTTCCGTCGATTGCATGATGAATAGAATTCAATTCAAGTTGATCTAGAATAACTATCAGTTGAAAACAGTTTATCATATCATCAACCCAAAGATGGCTTATGAGTAAATAGTACGCAAGAGAAAAACACAGCAAAAAAATGTTTTTTTAGCAGAGCATACTTTACAGAACGTTGACTAAAAATTTACGCCCGCTGCAGTTAATGATCATCCAAAGTTTTAGTTTATGGTATTGTTATGCACTTTTAACGTGAGTTTTGCGGAAACCTTTTTTCCTGAAAGATATGTTTTGAACTCAATAGAAACAATTGTATCTAAGTGCATTACAGCTACTTCAAAAATAGTTCTGATTCAATTAATAATGCACAATGAAAATTGATAAGCAACATGAACAAATGCCGTAATATTACCTGCAGATTTTTGGGATAAATGCCCGATTTCATCAAAAAAGCGCTTTCAGGAAGTATTTTGACCAAATAAAGTTTTCGATTTCATTGAAAGAAAGTAGTTTTATAAATTAGTTTATACGCAGCTGATTAGCTGCATTTACACACTAAAGCAATGACCATGAATAAAACATTACACAACAAAAAGTCAATTTTTAGTTTTTTGTACTGTGCAATCTTACTTCCATTTTTCATCCTTATTTCTGCTCAAATACAAGCTGGGGTATGGTACGTAAATGACGAATCTACTATCGGCGATGCGCTTACTACCTCGGTTGGTAATGATATCAACCCGGGTACAAGCGCGGCTCCATTTTTAACTATCAGTTTTGCCATTACAACTGCATCTGCAGGAGATACCATTTATGTAGATGCCGGTACTTATAACGGAGATGTTTTTATTACTAAAGCACTTACATTAAGGGGAGTGAAATTTGGTATTCCGGCAGGGCCGGCTGCAAATCCGGTTGGCAGAGGAACCAATGAAACTGTTATCGGTAACGGTGGTATTTATTATGGACAAAGTGTAGATAATATAACAGTAGATGGTTTTACTATTGATCTTGGCTTAGGAATCAGAGGCATTGAATCTAGAGGATACAATACGGTAGTGATCAACAACATCGTTATTGGATCGATAAACCCACTGGTTCAACAAATTGGTATCTCTACCCGTGCAAACGGTCCGCTCCGTTTACATCGTTATTTTGTTCGCAACAACAATGTGAAAGGCTGCAGGAATGGCTTCTTGTTTGATGGCAATCTGGAGGAACCCTGTGAGTTCACTTCTAACTATGCATCCGGATGCCTGAATTCAGGTTTCCAGATCGTAGCCAGTGAGAACCATATTTTCAGGAGCAATGTTTCTGAAAACAATGCGGTAGGATTGATTACCACCAGAGGAAACCTTACCATCGAACAGAATACTTTCACTAATAATACGGTAGCGGGCATCAGGCTGGTTGGAACTCCAACACTTTCCGGGAATCTTATCCAGTTCAACTTTTTTCAGAACAACGCCACAGGTATTGCACTCACTGATCCAAATCCCGGGGCAGTGAATAATGAAGCTCATTTCAATTCTTTTACCGGAAACACAGTAAACATCGGTAATGCACATACGGCTAATTTTAATGCCACCTGTAATTGGTATGGCACTACCGATCTGCCTACCATAACGGCTACGATTGGGGGCAGCGTAACCTTTGTTCCCATTCTCACCGACGGCATTGATGCCAACCCCGGTTTAGACGGATTTCAACCCAATACCACCTGTGTGGTACCTGTCACTCTGATGAGTTTCAATGTATCAGTAAAAAATTATGATGTGGTGCTAAGATGGCAAACTTCTACCGAAGTGAACAGCAGTCATTTTATCATTGAAAGAAGTACCGATAACCGTAATTTCATCACTATTGGAAGGGTTGAAGCCAGTGGTTTCAGTGATACCCGCAAACAATACGGATTTACCGATTCCAAACCGGTGATATTCGACCAGCCCGTTTTTTACCGTTTGAGGATGGTAGATCTTGATGCCAGTTATAAATATAGCCGCATACTATCCGTTGTATTAATACCCCAATCAGATTTTGTACAGCAAATCTATCCGAATCCTGTAAGCGCTAATGCTAAACTGAATGTGAATTACATCGCTTCGGGCAATCAGGATCTTAACATAAGTATAGTGAACAGTATCGGACAAATCATCAGAAACTATGCCTTCCCTGTAATTAAAGGAACCAACACATTAACCCTGCAAATGCCATCTACAGGGAATGGACTTTACTATCTGGTTTTCCGCTCAGGAACTCAGGTACAAAGGATTCCAGTAAAAATCATTTAACCTTTCTTCAAACTTTTTAAGCATAAAAAAGAGTCGACCAGATGGTTGACTCTTTTATTTTAAGCTGACTTAAATTTAAAGGGTATCAACCTGCGCTTCGATGATACTTTGTATATTAACAGGCACATTTGACAGCAGGTCGTAACCGGTTTCCTGTTCCAGAAAATCTACAGAAACACGATAAGTTTTCCAATCTGCATTCACGGTATTGATATTCGGTAATACAATAGTGATTACCCGGGTAGTTGTGGTAACGCGGTTTAGATCATCAGAACCATTATTTAAAACTACAATTACTTTCCACAACTTGGCTGGAACCGTAACCCGGCTATTATCAATAGTATTGGTAATGCCACTCGAAACAGCAGAACCACCTTCTCCGTAAGCACCCGAAATCACATACAACTCTTTTCCCTGCGACATCAATGAACGCGTATAATTTTCTAATCCTGCCCATGTAACCTGATTGTTATAAGGTGCTTGTGGAACCATATTGGTCATCAGAAAAGTTGATGAGTTTGCCGGCACAGAAACGGTACGGTCGCCGGATGGACACATATGCCCGCGATCGAATCCAGAACTTGAGTAACTAAGATTATCTACCCTGTACCAACCCGATGGTAATCGTGGATTAGACCTGAAATCATCCTGACGGGGTGTATTTCCAGAATCGGAAGAAACTACATGCCAGCTTACCCAATTTGGAATTCCCCGGTCGCGGTTATAAGACAAAGAATAATACCCTTCCTTTATGAGATAATTGCTATAGTTAGCCGCATTATCAGTTGCATTACTGGGATTACCCATCACCAGATTACTATCGGCAGAGGTAACCGGAGGGGTAACCGGGTTCACCACAACTGGTGGGTTAATCGCATTAAAGGTAGGATCATCTTTTCTACATGAACTGCTTACAACTATGGATGCAAATAGCAGAACGTACAAATTTCTTTTCATATTTTTCATGACTTTAGGGTATTTCGCCTTATGCCTTTTTCCAGACAGGCGAAAATACATATTTGAATTGAGATAACAGGTATTGCGTGACACATTGTTTACAATCAGCCTCATGAATTGGCGATTTGGTGGGATTATTTTTAAGGCTGAATTTTATCCCAGCTCGTTATCTCCCTATTATTTAACAATTTACAGGGAATTCAGATAAAGGCATAAACCTGTTTTGGAGTAATTTTATGTCATCATGAATTATCGCTTACCCTTATTATATCTGATCAGCTTCCTATTTCATTCAGCAGGTTTTGCTCAGGGCATAACCGGAACCTGGGAAGGAAGAATGAGTGATGAAATATTACAGGTAAACATCATACAGGAAAAAGATAAACTTTGCGGTTATACCTACGATGTAGTTTTGAACGATAAGAGTAGTTATTGTAAGGCATACTTCAAGGGCAGATACGATAAGGAAACCGGCATCTATACCATTAGAGGTATTTCGTTCATCGAAAATAGCGGAAGCCACGTATTGATGACACTTCGATTTTGGCAACCTGATAAGAATAACAAAGCACTGCTCAGAGGAATTGTATCTACGGGTTCTATGTTTGAAGATTATCTTGGTTTTTCGAATGAGAACAAATTTATCATACGCCGTGTTTCCAAAAAACCAACTCCTGTTCCCGGAAAAAAATCAGTTTGTTATACCCCTCCAAGCCTTGCTCCAAATGCCAGTATTAAGAAGTCGCCGGAAAAGCCCGTTACTGCACCAATAACAAAAACTGATCCTCCTGTTAAACCTAAATCTTCTAAGCCTGTAGCAACTCAACCCGCTCCACCAAAAGTTGCTGCTCCAGCAAAACAAAATCCCAAACTTACTCCTCCAACAGAGGATACGCTTAAGAAAACTGCTGGAAATAAAACACTGCTTGCACCGCTGCCATCAGATCCTCAAGTGATCAAACAATTGAATGGGAGAAAGAACACATCATTAAGCAGTCTGGTTGTTGACGCTAAAAAAATACAGTTAAAAGTGTATGATAATGGTATTGTAGATAATGATACCGTAAGTATTTTTTACAATGGCAGACTTGTTAAAAGCAAACAGCAACTCAGTGAAAAGGCGCTCATCATCAATCTCGAACTGGATGAAGGAGTAGAAAATCACCAGATCACTTTATTTGCCGAGAACCTCGGTAGCATTCCACCAAATACAGCAATCATTGTGGTTACTGCCGGTACAAAACGCTATGAGTTACACTCCAGCGCCAGTTTGGTGGAGAATGCCGTACTTAATATTCGTTATGAGCCTCCGGCTAAACCATAAATTGTTTTACTCAACCATTTATCTTTTCGTTCACGATAGCAAGAATTTCCTGTTCTTCCCTGATTGTTTTTTCTTCAAGAAGTTTGCCACGGGATAAGATATCATCCACATAATTTCTATCCTCATAATCCTTTGCATTGATGCGAACATTCATAAATGCCCCCATCACTGCAGCACGTGCACATAAAGCACCAACACCGGCATCTGAAACCGAGTTGGGATTTCCATCAATAGCCATCACCCTTATCAGTTCCATCCCCGAAGCGGCCACTTCCATCACTCGAAAAGGGACATCAATGGCTTTTTTTGTTGCTGCCTGTATAGCTTCATTACGGATTGATTTCTCCAGATCGGTTCCTTTGGGCAATGCCAAAGCCTCCATGATTCCATTAAAAGCCAGGGTATCTGCATCTACCAAACGCAATAATTCGGCTTTGAAAGCTTGCCCTTTTTCAGCCCAGATGCTGAAACTTTGCCAGCGATGATCCCATCCTTTTTTATGAGACGAAAGATTGGCTACCATCGTTGCTAATGAAACACCCAATGCGCCGGCATAAGCCGCAATTGAACCTCCACCCGGTGCCGGGCTTTCACTTGCCGTTTCATCTGCAAAATCGTATAGAGATAGTGAAGCCAGTTTCTGGTTGTTTTCTCCGGCAAGCAGGTATTCGATAATGCGCTCTTCGGGTTTGAATTCGCTTAATTCATCAAGACCGAGCGATTTAACGGCTATGCGGATGAGTTCCTTCTCGCCTACCCCTGAAGAACGTTGCTGCTTTTCAAGAAAATATTTTCCGGCGTCTGTCAAGGCTTTAAGAGGGATCAGTCCTACCAGCTCACTACCGGTAACGCGTAGCCCTCTTTCAGTGGCTTTTTTACAAGTTTCATCAAATGCGATGTGAAGCGGTGTGATATTGATATTGGTGAGGTTGATAGAAATTTGTGCAATTCCGTATTCTTCAATAAACCAACCGATCGCTTTAACCGATTTCAATGATCCGGGAATATTGATGGGTTTACCTGTATCATCCAGTACAGACTTGCCGTTTTCTTTCTTTACCCGGCCCGCTTCACGAATATCAAAAGCAACTGCATTCGCCCTTCTGGTTGAAGTGGTGTTCAGGTTAATATTGTAGGCCACCAGAAATTCCCTTGCTCCGATTACGGTTGCACCTCTTTTGGCATCAAATTGAGTTGGGCCGAAATCGGGCTTCCATTCCGGCAAATAGATCTTCTCGGCAAAACCTTCATACTCACCGGCACGGATAACCGATAAATTGCTGCGCTCTATATTGGGTTGTGCGGCTTCATACAGATATACAGGAATATGCAGATCTTCCCCAACCAATCGGGCTAGTTTCCTTGCCCATTCGGCGGTTTCTTCCATACTGATGTTGGCGATGGGTATCAATGGACAAACATCTGTAGCTCCCATGCGAGGATGTGCTCCGCTATGGCGAGTCATATCTATGAGTTCGCCTGCTTTTCGGATAGCACGATAAGCAGCTTCAACCACAGCATCCGGTTCGCCAACAAAAGTAACTACCGTACGATTGGTTGCCTTTCCCGGATCAACATTCAGCAACCTAACTCCATCAACCGTAGCAATGGCCTCTGTGATCTGGTGAATGATCGCCAGATTATTGCCTTCAGAAAAATTGGGAACACATTCTATCAGTTGTTTCATGAAATAAATTTAAAAGGTAAATATCATTTTAATATATAAACTGGCCATTGATCATCACCTCACTGATCAGGTTGCTGCCGAATGCGTAAGGAAGATAAGCAAGAGATGGTATCGGCCTCGTAAAAACCAGGTTCGCTTTCTTGCCTACCGTTATCGAACCCAGATCGTGCTCAAGTTCCATAGCATAAGCCCCGTTCAATGTAGCCGCATTGATGGCTTCTTCGGGTAACATTTTCATTTGGATACAGGCCAGGGAAACAATCAAGTTCATGTTTCCGGAAGGGCTCGAACCCGGATTGTAATCGCTAGCCAATGCTATCGCAGCACCTGCATCAATCAGTTCACGTGCCGGCTGATAAGGCATCCGAAGAAAAAAAGCCGCTGAAGGTAATAAAGTACCGATGGTAGCACTCGCTCCTAAATCACGGATATCGTCCTTAGTCATGGTTTCCAAATGATCTGCTGAGATGGCTTCTAACTTGATGGCCTGCTGAAGCCCACCGATGCTATTCAACTGGTTTACATGCAAACGGGGTTTTAATCCATAAGATTTGCCGGCATCTATAATCCTTTTCATTTCTTCAGGATTATAAAAACCGGTTTCGCAGAAAACGTCGATATAATCTGCAAGTTTTTCTGCTGCAATTACTGGAAGCATTTCTTCAATGATCTGCCGGATATAGCCTTCATGATCTTCCCTGAATGCTAGCGGGAAAGTATGGGCGCCGAGGAAAGTAGATTTGATATACATTGAAGATTTTGATCGAAGTTTTTTTATCACCCGTAACATCTTCAGTTCCGCATCTACCGTTAACCCATAGCCGCTTTTTATTTCCACTGCTCCGGTTCCCAATTTGCTGATTTCCTGAAGCCTTGCCCATGCCTGTAAAAAAAGTTCATCTTCACTGGCTTCCTGTAATTTATGGGCGGAATTGAGGATACCACCGCCTTTAGCAGCAATTTCAGCATAGCTTAGTCCCTTCAGTTTATCAACAAACTCATGCTCTCTGCTTCCTGCATAAACCAGGTGGGTATGGCTATCGCACCAGGCAGGCAAAACTGATGCACCTGATTTATTGATGATTACTTCCGGTAAATGTGGTGCCATCAATTCCAATTCCGACATATGACCATAGGAAGCGATTTGTTCATCTTCCACCAGCAAAAATGCGTTTTCAATGATGGGAAGATTCATCATTTGTTCACCTCTTAGCAGAGAATGGCCTAGTCTGGTATTGATCAGTTGGTCGATATGGGTATATAATGTGGTCATTCAAGTTCTCTTTGTGATAAGGATTTTTCACTTTTCAGGCTATCCCTAACCGATAGTCCAAATGCTTATAAAGATGGATCTCTGGCACCCATCAGCAATAGCACCGAAGGGTCGGTGAGTCTTTCTTTTACCGATTCAAAAAAATAATTGCGGTCAGCCACAAAAAATGCCTTTTTACCTTTTGCTTTGATTCCTTCTATCAAATCATTAGCGGAAATATCTTTAGTAGCCGTTCCGCCTGCATAAAAAATTTCACTCATCCATATCTCATCATCCAAACGGAGTGCATTAGCGATTTCCAGTATAAAATCATCTTTGAGAAACCTCGTTGGTCCGTAACCATGAGGTTGAAACCAGGCAATCACTTTTGGGGCAATAGGTTGACAGGCTTGAATTGAAGCTGCACACTTCACCGGATTGTGGGCATAATCATCAATCAGGGTGATACCATTGTATTCACCCAAAACCTGGTGGCGCCGGTAAATACCTTCATAATTCAAAATGGCATCAGCAGCTATTTCAAAGCTTACGCCCAATTGATGTGCCACTGCAACAGCAGCTAAGGCATTTTCCATATTATGACGGCCTACTGTTTTCATTTCAAAAGGATATCCATTGATGCTGAACTGTACTTTCATTCCCGTTTGCATGAAATGGGTTGCCTGATAACCAGCCGGAAAATCAGAATGGGCAGAAAAATCGTGCGAAATATTTTGGCTGAGTTGGGCCGACCATGTATTTCCCCGATTTACGATGAAAATGGATGTGGTATGATTGCAGAAAGTGCTAAAAATCTGCATGAGTTCTTCCATTTCCTGATGGTCTTTATCGATATTCAGCAAAACACCAATTTCAGGATGATATTGTACAATAGATCCGTCACTTTCGTCTGCTTCAATAATCAGCCATTCACCATTTCCCACAGCAGCATTTCCGATTTTTTTATTCCGGATCAGGCTTACCAATCCGGCACCACTGATTATTCCGGGGCTCATTCCTGCCCTATTTAAAATATCGAAAAGCATGGCACTGGTGGTACTTTTACCTGACGTGCCTCCTATCGCAATGGTTTTTATACTGGCTGAAATCAATGCCAGCACTTCACTCCTTTTGAGAATGGTTATTCCGAGTGTGATGGCTTTTTGTACTTCCTGTACCGTAGATTCGATTGCAGTAGAAACCACCACCAGTTCAGTTTCACTTGAAATTCCAGTTCCATCCTGTTCGTAACATAAAATACCCTCCGCTTCTAGTTTTGTACGGGTATCATTATATTGGCCCGAAACAAAATAACGGTCACTACCCGACACCGATTTACCTTTACCCGCCAGATACTGTGCGATGGCACTCATTCCGGTGCCTGCGATCCCGATAAAAAAAATATGCCGGTATTCGTTGATTCGCTTCATTGATAACTGATGATGATCTGCATCTTAAAGATAAGTACCAGTTGCCAGTTGGTAAACCTGATCAGATTATTTAAACCGCTAATTTACAGTTATCTCAGTTTGATTTTAGTTTTTTTTGAATGATCGAACCCATGAATCCTAAAAAACATTCGAAATTTTTAACATCCAACAGAAACCAATGCAGCATAAATTGTGTTCTTATTTCAAACCTTATCAATCATGAAAGTTCTAAGCATCACTTCTATTTTTGTTTTTCTACTTTGTTCCTGCGCACAAACACAAACCAAGAACCTGAAGATTCCTGCAGGAAATCCGAAGGCTGTAGCCAATGAGGCTGTTGCTACATTCGCCCAGGGATGCTTCTGGCACAGTGAAATTGTTTTTCAAAGTTTAGCCGGTGTGAGAGATGCCGTTTCAGGTTATGCCGGAGGAACAACAAAAAATCCCAGTTATGATATGGTATGTACTGGAAAAACTGGACATGCCGAATCGGTGCAGGTTTATTACGATCCTTCAAAAATAAGCTATAAGGAACTGGCAGCAGCTTTTTTCGCAAGTATGGACCCCACCACGCTCAACCGTCAGGGCAATGATATAGGTACGGAATACCGTTCAGTTGCCTTTTACCGAAACGATGCGGAAAAGAAAATCATCGAGGCAGAAATCAGCCGGATCAATAACAGTAAGCAATATGCTTCAAAAGTTGTTACAGAAGTGGTGCCGTTTACCCAATTTTATGAAGCCGAAGAATATCATCAGGAATACATCCTGAAT
The DNA here is from genome assembly GCA_026391525.1 of Sphingobacteriales bacterium. Lineage (GTDB taxonomy): Bacteria > Bacteroidota > Bacteroidia > Chitinophagales > Chitinophagaceae > Ferruginibacter. The sequence continues at coordinate 834 of JAPLEF010000063.1, read as the reverse complement.
CACCCCGATAATCATTATGTAAACAATGTTTCTATACCAGATTACCTCCATTTTAAAAAATCATTCAAAGGAAATTTCAAACCTTAGTCATTAACATATCAGTATTGCTGATTAGCCCATGATGCGATCAAGTTGTTTTTCGAAATCGTACTGAAGGTCTTCATGAAGTGTTGCAATGCCTGCTTTTATTTTTTTGATGAGTGAGAGGTACAGATTATTAATTTGCTGGCTGTTTTGTATTTTCAAGCCGGAAGCGATCATCTTTTCCGTAATGTAGAGGTATAAGGTGATTTCTGTTGTTTTTTCATCACTGTACTTACTGAATTTGGTTGCAATCCGAATGATTTTCCGAAGCTGCTTTTTGGCAATATAGGTGCTTTGGATATTCAGGTTTTCAAAGCTTTCATCAAGGGTTTCCTTTGCTTTTTGTACATAACCTTCTTCATCCTGAGCCTCAAAAAGCTGGTAAGAAAGCAATTCCTTGTTTTCTTTTTTAAACCTGGCTAACAACAGGCACAAATCCTGCAGCGATTCAGCAGATAATGTGGAGAGCTCTGACTTAATTTCCTTAATACTTGATGCTTTCATAAAATGATTAGCTGCAATCTACTAAACCGAATGAGAAAGAAAATGAGGAAATTGCTTGAAAAAGAAAAAACCTTCAAAAAGAAGGTTTTGCAGCCAAAAAACGAAACGTCCTCTTCGAGAGACGTTTCTGGGAAGGAGGACGGTTTCTCACAGGCCGCAACAGTTTTCTACACTTATTTGGTTAAATATTGGATTAGAATACAAAATTCTCAAAATTACATTTTGGGATCTGTAGTAGAATCTTTG
>JAPLEF010000176.1 GCA_026391525.1 Sphingobacteriales bacterium | reverse complement strand
CACCCGCTGAAATCAATCAGCGGGCGTTAATTTTTTGAACCAAATTTTTACACTTGTGGTTTTTCAGGACTGGCTTTTACGTATTGTAAAAATGGTTATCCTGGTTAAAGTGTTACTCGTTATTATTATTACCGGGTAAGCGGTTCAACAACGATTGGTTTTTGGTTTTCGATAGGGTTGGATCAACTGGTTTCGCCATCATCGCTTTTTACGGCATAGGCAAGGATTGGATTTTTTGGTTTTCATCGGGATAAAAAGGTTCTTAAAGCGCAAATTTCAAAGAAACATAGAAGTTGACTGATATTGGATTTTGGTTTTCTTATTGAATATTGACCATAATCTCGGTTTATCAGGATCTTTGGATTATGATTGATATTTGAAATTCCTATCAATCAACTTCTGATACAAAGATGCGGCGAAAACCGGGGCTGTACAAGAGCAGGATTGCTTAATTATGGCGTTGATGTTATTACCCTGTGGTTCGTAGATCGACGAGGGTTTGGGCTCGTAGTTTTACGTTGATTGGTCGGTTGATTGGTTCATTAGTTGATTGGGATTGGAAATTAGTAATTGTTTATTGGAAATTACCCAAAAAAACACCCGCTGAAATCAATCAGCGGGCGTTAATTTTTTGAACCAAATTTTTACACTTGTGGTTTTTCAGGACTGGCTTTTACGTATTGTAAAAATGGTTATCCTGGTTAAAGTGTTACTCGTTGTTATTATTACCGGGTAAGCGGCCCAACAACGATTGGTTTTTGGTTTTCGATAGGGTTGGATCAGCTGGTTTTGCCATCATCGCTGTAGTTGGCAGCATAGGCAGAAAAAGGATTTTTCGATTCTTCTTTAGGATATTGGTTCGGTTCGGCATCGCCATCATCGCTTTTTACGGCATAGGCAAGGATTGGATTTTTTGGTTTTCATCGGGATAAAAAGGTTCTTAAAGCGCAAATTTCAAAGAAAAGTAGAAGTTGACTGATACTGGATTTCGTTTTTCTTGTTGGATATCGGCCATACTTTGGGTTTATCTGGATCTTTGGATTACGATTGATATTTGTAATTCCTATCAATCAACTTCTGATACAAAGATGCGGCGAAAACCAAACCTGTACAAGAGCAGTATTGCTTAATTATGGCGTTGATGTTATTACCCTGTGGTTCGTAGATCGACGAGGGTTTGGTATCGTAAAACTACGTTTTGTGATTATTTATGTAATGTTAAAAACTCCTCTACCTCTACAAAATTTCTTTTATTTATATACCTTCAACCCGATAAATAGTAATAGTATATCGCTTTTTCGTTAACAAAGTAAAGTTTTAAATTACAGTTTTTTGATTTTACAACATCAATCACCATGAATAAGAACCTCAGTAGCATCATTATCGGATTAGCAGTGATCCTTACCGCATTAATCTTATCAAATGCTTTCCGGAACAGGAATAAAGCCAGCAATACTATTGCAGTTACCGGACTTGGAAGTAAAGATTTCATCTCCGACCTAATTGTATGGAATGGTTCGTTTATGAGAAAGAATACCGATTTGAAGGAAGCTTATGCTGCGTTGGATAAAGACCGCGAAAGCATCAAAAATTATATGGTCACAAAAGGAATAAGGCCGGAGAACATTATTTTTTCTGCTGTTGAAATCAATAAGGAATTTGATGAATTATACGATAATTCGGGAAGAAGGACTTCTTCCATATTCACCGGATATAAACTCAATCAGAAAATCCAGATCGAATCTAACGAAGTAGATAAAGTAGAAAATATTTCAAGACAGGTGAGTGAACTCATCAATTCCGGTATTGAATTTTATAGCAATAGTCCAGAGTATTATTATACCAAGCTGGCAGAGCTTAAAATTGAAATGATTGCTGCTGCCACTAAGGATGCCAATATCCGGGCAAAGAAAATTGCTGAGAATGCCGGCAGCAAAGTAGGGCGCCTCAAAAATGCCGACATGGGCGTATTTCAGATCGTGGCACAAAATTCCTCGGAAGAATATTCGTGGGGCGGATCTTTCAATACCGCTTCAAAACGAAAAACAGCAACCATTACCGTAAAACTTCAGTACGAAACGGATTAAAGGTTATTTGTGCTTTTAGATTTCAACCTTACTTTAAAATCTTATTACTGTGTAAATCAATTTGCTATTTTGTTTGATTTTCACTTGATACTAATTTCTACAGAACCATCACTTTGAATTATTGTGAATAGTTCTTTAATAGGGAAGTGAGTGGAAAATTGACAAGAGCTTGCTCCGTTTTCAAATTTTTATTGGAGTTGGGAATGATGCAGCTGTATGTTGGCACACTAAATATTTAAGCAGGATTCTCTAAACATCAAATACATGCTCAACATCATTCGGACAGATTCCACTCATAAAGACTTTATCAATCTTGTAAAGCACTTGGATGCTTATCTGGCTGAAAAAGATGGCGATGAACATGCATTTTACGATCAGTTCAATAAAATAGATCATCTGAATAACGTCATCCTAGCCTGCGATGGCGAACTTGCTGTTGCCTGTGGTGCAATTAAAGCATTTGCACAAGGAGTGATGGAAGTGAAGCGTATGTATACCAATCCGGATTATCGTGGAAAACAAATAGCCAGCAGGGTTTTAAACGAATTGGAATCCTGGGCCAAGGAAATGGGTAATTCGAAATGCATTCTCGAAACCGGTATAAGGCAGGTAGAAGCAATTGCCTTGTACCAAAAAAATGGATATAGACGCATTGAAAATTATGGTCAATATCAAAATGTTGAAAATAGTATTTGTTTTGAGAAAATGATTGGTTAAAAACCAAAATACCCATTTCGGAATAGATTCTGAAGTAAATTAATATATAGAGTATTCTCTATTTTGATAAACTCTGTATGATATCGTACTTCGTAACGATATGGAATTGCCCGCTTTCATCTTTACTCAGCACCGCACCATTTTCTTTATTGATGTAAGAACTCAATCGTTCAACCGGCGTATCGAATTTTACTTCAGGGTATGGATTTTCCATTACAGTGCTTACCAGTTGTATTTTTACATCGTTATGATGTAACATCTTATCGAATAATCCGCTTTCAGAAATAGCACCGATGTTTTTTCCCTCGGCAAAAACTGGAATATTTTCGATATCGAATTTTTTCATCAATGCGATTGCATCCAATACTGTTGCTTCCGGATGTATACTGATCAGTTTTTGGCTTTTTCGGCCTGATGTGATGTCTTTAAATGTTTTCACATCTAAAAATCCGCGTTCCAGCATCCACTCATCATTGTATATTTTACCCACATAACGGCTGCCGTGATCATGGAAAATACAAACTACCACATCATCAGGTTTCAACTCAGTGCCTAGCTGAAACACGCCCTGCAGGCAGCTTCCGGCACTATAGCCGCAGAACATGCCTTCTTCCTTTGCAATGCGACGCGCCATCACTGCGCCATCTTTATCTGTTACTTTGGTAAAAGCATCAATGTATTGCATGTCGTAATTCTGCGGCAGAAAATCTTCTCCAAACCCTTCACTGATATAAGGGTATACTTCGTTCTGATCTAACTCGCCTGTTTCGAAATATTTTTTCAATAAGGAGCCATAACTATCTATAGCCCAAATTTTGATATTGGGATTTTTTTCTTTCAGGTATTTCGCCGTACCGATGATAGTGCCGCCAGTTCCCGTAGCCACTACCAGGTGCGTAACTTTTCCCTCGCTCTGCTCCCAGATCTCGGGACCTGTTTGTTCATAATGCGCCTGCCGGTTGGCCAGGTTATCATACTGATTCACATACCAGCTGTTTGGCACTTCGGTAGCGAGCCTTTTTGAAACAGAATAATAGGAGCGGGGGTCTTCTGGTTCAACATTGGTGGGGCATACGATCACTTCTGCACCAACCGCTTTTAAAATATCCGCTTTTTCTTTTGATTGTTTATCAGTAGTGGTGAATATGCATTTATATCCTTTCACACAGGCCGCTAAAGCGAGGCCCATACCCGTATTGCCACTGGTACCTTCAATGATGGTTCCGCCTGGTTTGATCTTGCCTTCCTGCTCGGCAACTTCCAGCATTTTCAATGCCATACGGTCTTTGATAGAATTTCCGGGATTGAAATATTCCACTTTCGCCAAAACGGTGCAGGGTAAATCTTTCGTAATCTTATTGAGCTTGATCAGGGGTGTATCACCGATGGTTTCTAAGATGTTATTCAACCACATAAAAAAAATTTTGCCAAAGGTAAAGATTTTCAATTCTATACCATAGGATAAGTGCACTGTTTGTTAAATGAGTTAAATCACTTCAACATCAATGTTGTAAATTACCTGCTTATGAAAAAAATACTTTTTCTCTTATTTAGCCTTTTTATGGTAAAGGCAAATGCACAGATATCTTTATCTACTGATACTTTCAACCGGCTTGCAAGAGATTATGTAAAACTGGGTTTATCAATCGGACAATACGATAGTGATTTTGTTGACGCTTATTATGGGCCCGATTCTTTAAAGCCCGTTTTGGCAAAAGCAAATGTATTCCCGAAAGATTCATTGATCAAAGCAGTGAAACAACTGCAGAAAAAATTAGCTTCTTATTTGCAAAAGGGTAGCGACGAAGTACTAATGGGCCGTGCATTCTGGATGAAAGCCCAACTCACGGCATTCGATCAGCGCATCCGTATTTTTTCAGATGAATACAGCAGTTTCGATAAGGAAACCAAAGCATTATTCGGAGTGGTGGTTCCGCGGTATAAAAAGGAAGACTATCAGCGATGGTTAAACGAATTGAATCGGATACTTCCAGGATCAGGAACAGCAAATTATAAATTTGAAGCGCTGGTTGACAAGTTTTCAATCCCCGGATTGAAAGTGGATACCTTATTCAAAACAGCAATACAGTTATCGCGTAACCAGACCCTGAAGCACCTGAAACTTCCTGCAGATGAATCATTCGATCTGGAATATGTAAAGGGAAAACCATGGTCGGGCTACAACTGGTATAAAGGCAATTTTCATAGTTTGATACAGCTCAATACGGATGTGAAAATTCTTATTGAACGTGCAATCGACGTGGCTTCCCATGAAAGTTATCCGGGCCATCATGTGTACAATACTTTATTGGAGCAGCATCTTTACAAGGAAAAGGGTTGGGTGGAAATCAGTTTATATCCATTGTTCAGTCCGCAATCGCTTATCGCAGAGGGTACCGCCAATTATGGCATTGAACTGGTATTTCCGGGAGATGAAAAACTTCGTTTTGCAAAGGAAGTGTTACTGCCCCTGGCTGGTATGGATACCACAGGCATTACCACATACTTTAAAGCACTCGAATTGAAAAGCAAGCTCAATTTTGTTCGGAATGATGTAGCACGTGGTTTGTTGGATGGCACAATGAAAACTGAAGTTGCACAAAACTGGTTGATCCGGTACGGACTTTATAACAATGAATCGGCCAAGAAATCGATCGACTTTATCAGAAAGTACCGTTCGTATGTAATCAATTATAATTATGGCTTGCAACTCGTTCGTAATTATGTAGAAAGAACAATGGGAAATGATAAATCAATTGAACATCGTTGGCAGGTTTTTGCCACTTTACTCAGCAATCAATTTACCAGCACCGATCTGTTGCCATAATATTTAGGTGAAATGGTTTCAATCAGATCATGTAGTAATCATACTACTTCATTACTATTCCGGCTTCTACAAAATGAATAAATTATTAATTCTAAATTTGTGTTGATATCCAATTAAAGATCAGAATACAATTTCCAATTGAAAAACTTTATTTGCTTTTTCTTGCTGAATACAAATAATTTAAACAAGAGCCCTTCAAAAGAGGGCTTTTGTTATTTTGTTCATTGCCTATTAAGTGTTTCCTGAGCAGCTAAAATGTATGGGTCTTTCAGATTCATTACTTCATAAAAACCCAGATTTTCCCAACGCAGTCGTGCGATACTGGCTTTCACCGCTTTTTCAGCAATAACACGTTCCGCATCAGTAAGCACTTGATTCTTAATGCTATCTTTTGCAGCCATTGCACTGAGATTAGTCCAATCGGCCGGCGTCATGATAAAAGAACTGTTGAAAGAGCTTTGATTTTGATAACGGGAATCGAAATCTGGGTTTAGTTGCAGATAGAGGTAAGCGTATCTATTAAATAGCCCGCGAAGATAGTATTCTCGCATGGTGGGTGAAATTCTGCTTGTGTCTGCAGAGATATATTCATCAGGACTAATACCTCCTTCAGCATAAACCTTCTTTCCTTCAGGAGTTAAAAAAACACGGCCGCTATCCTTTTTTGCAGAATCACTTGCGAAACTTCCATTCAGCATCCGGTTCTCCATTTCCTCATAATAGGCTTTTTGTCCATTTTTATAAGTCCTTTGAATACTTCTCCCGGTTGGTGTATAATATCTGGCTACGGTAAGCCTCAACGCACTATTATCCTGAAGATCGTATTGTTCCTGAACCAGGCCTTTACCAAAACTTTTTCTGCCGATGATGGTGGCCCGGTCCCAATCTTGTAATGCACCTAATAAAATTTCACTGGCGCTGGCTGTTCCTTCATCACAAAGTAAAACCAGGGCACCGGTTTCAAACTGACCTACTCTGCGGCATCTGAATTCCTTTCTTTTACTGTGCAGCCCTTCAGTGTAGGTGATGAGTTTATCACCGGCAAGAAACTCATCTGCAATTTCAGCAGCTTCATCCAAAATCCCGCCGCCATTGCCCCGCAGGTCGAGGATCATTTTTTTCATGCCTTTCTTGTTCAGTTCGGTAAGGGCAATCATGAATTCCCGATAGGTTTGGGTTGAAAACTTATTAAGCCTAAGGTAGCCAGTTTCACGGCTAAGCATATACGCTGCATCCACGCTATTGACCGGAATCATATTCCTGGTGACGGTGATGGATTTGGGCTGATTTTGCCTAAGGATGTTCAAGGTTAAGGAGCTTCCTTTTTCTCCACGTAAGATCTTCCTAATGGTATCAGAGGGTAATTTCACACCGCTTAATTTTCTCTCATCTGCTTTCAGGATGCGGTCACCGGGCTGCACTCCGGCTTTTGAAGCTGGCCCATCCGGCAATAGGCGCATTACATTTACAGTATCATCAAAAAGGTCGAATTCGATACCGATGCCGAAAAAACTTCCCTGAATATCTTCATTCACCTCTTCCAGTTCACTGGCGCTTATAAAAGTGGAGTGGGGATCTAATTTTGCTAAAATGGCATTGATAGCGGTGTCGGAAAGCGATTCTAGGTTTACCTGATCTACGTATTTATTACGGATAAGGTCCAGCACCTCCTGAACTGGCGCCCTGCGTTCAGTGTGGAAAAAGGGTTTGCCCGGAATGCCGTCGCGCATTTTATAACCGATAAAAATACCGCCGATCATGGCTAAACTGAGCCATAGCGGCATCCAAATTTGTAATCTGCTTTGCTTGCTGTTTATCATGGTTGTACTCAAAATGCTGAACTTAGGGCTGCGAAGTTAATTTTTTGCAGGCATCCTATAAAAATTAATAAGGTTATGAGATGAATGGTTTAACTTGATTTAAAAATGTCATGCCGCTTATTCTAATTGCCGACAGTGGATCAACAAAAACAGAATGGTGCCTGTTGGATGGGAAAACGAAGATCAATGTGGTTACTCAGGGCATCAGCCCATATTTTCAAAATACTACTCAAATTACCACTATTATAAGGGAAGAACTTTTGCCCGGGCTGAAAAATAAACAACCGGATGAATTGTTTTATTATGGCACAGGTTGTAGTAATCCTGCTAATGTAGCCCTTGTTAAAAAAGCGATCAAAGCTGTTTTTAAAACCGGCAAAGTGGTTGTAGACCACGATTTGGCGGGCGCTGCCAAAGCTTTATGTGGTGATCAGAAAGGAATAGCCTGTATTTTGGGAACCGGCTCTAATTCTTGTTATTATAATGGGAAGAAAATCGTAAAAAACAGTCCGGGTTTAGGATATGTACTTGGTGATGAAGGTAGCGGTACTTATCTGGGCAAAAAAGTGCTTCAATATTATCTGTACAACACTTTCGATCCCGATTTGATGGACAGGTTCAAGGCAGCTTATCAAACCTCTCCGAATGAAATTTTGGATGCTGTTTACAAACAGCCGCTTCCTAACCGCTATCTGGCTGGTTTTGCCGGGTTTTTGGCCGAGAACAGAGGGCATTTCATGGTGGAAAATATCATCGAAGACGGGTTTAACGATTTCTTCTACCATCATATTTATAAATATCGGGAAAGCTGGACGCATCCGATACACTTTGCAGGCAGTATCGCCTGGGGATTCAAAGATGTTTTGAAAGAGATGTGTCTTTCTTATGAATTACAGCTCGGAAAGGTTTTAAAAAACCCGATGGAAGGGTTGATCAGTTATCACACTAAATAACCAATATGGCATTTCGTAAGGTCACCGAAATGGACGGTCCGCACCGTCATCTGGAACAAAAACCGGTATTGGAATTGATGGAATTAATGAATGTTGAAGACCAGTTGGTAGCCTTCAGGGTGAAAGAGGCCATTCCACAAATAGCTTTATTTGCAGAAGCAGTCACCGATCGAATGCTGGCCGGTGGAAGATTATTTTATATCGGCGCCGGAACCAGTGGGAGAATCGCCATCCTTGATGCTACCGAATGTCCCCCAACATTTGGTGTGCCAACAAACCTGGTTAATGGTATTATCGCGGGAGGCAAAAAGGCTTTGTATGAAGCCGTGGAATTTGCAGAAGATGACAGGAATCAGGGATGGAATGATCTATTGGAAGCAGGGATAAGCTTGCATGATGTGGTACTGGGCATTTCTGCCAGCGGATCGGCGCCTTATGTTTTGCATGCCCTTGAATCCTGCCGGAAAGCCGGGATTTGCACCGGTTCGCTGAGTTGTAATCCGGATGCCACGATTTCAGCTTTGGCCGATTTTGCTATTGAAGTGGTGGTAGGCCCGGAATTTATAACCGGAAGCACCCGGTTGAAAGCGGGAACTGCACAGAAAATGGTATTAAATATGATATCCACCTCCGTTATGATACAATTGGGTAGGGTGGAAGATAATAAGATGGTACATATGAAACTCAGCAATGAAAAACTCATCAACCGGGGCACTGCTTTGGTTATGAAATTGTTAAAAATATCCGATGAAAAAGAAGCCAGGAACTTACTCTTGCAGGCCGGAACGGTGAAAGCTGCATTAAAGAATTATCATTTGTAAAAAAAGCTTGGAACTGCACATACTTTATTGTAAATTGTAGTGTTTTTATAATTTAGCAACTTTAGTTTAACCATCAAACACTTAAAGATGAAGAACAAAATTTTACTTTCAGCCCTATTCGTTGCCGGTACCCTGGCTTCGCAGGCACAGCAAAACAAAAAAACTTTCGCTATCACAGGTGATGGCAACAACGATTACGTGTGGATGAATATCCGTCAGGTTGATCTGGGTACAGGTCAGGTGACCAAAAATCTTTTTGAACGTAGTAAAACCAATTTCACCTTAACGGATATTAACAGCAAGCAAACCGTTAATCAGCTTACAACAGCACAGGGAGACATTTTCAGTTCTGTAAATTATCCTACAGGAACTTTTGTTGCGGCTGCTGCCTATGATGCCCGCACTCAAAAACTTTTCTTTACACCTATGCGTATGGGTGAGTTGCGCTGGCTCGACCTGAGCGACCGCAATGAAACGCCTAAATTCTTCAGCATGCATACCGAACTGATGGCTGCAGCAACTCCGGGAGATGAAGCAACCAATATCACCCGTATGGTGATTGGGGCTGACGGTAATGGATATGCGCTGAGCAACGACGGTAACCGTTTCCTCAAATTCACTACTGCAAAGAAACCAGTGATCACCGATCTTGGTAACCTGATTGATGCCGATGGTTCAACGGTTTCTATCCACAATAAATGCAGCAGTTGGGGTGGAGATATGATCGCAGATGCATTCGGCAAATTGTATGTGATTTCTGCAAGCCAATCTGTTTTCATGATCGATCCTGCAACAAGGATTGCAACCTATAAAGGCCACATTCAAGGTTTACCAGCCGGATACACTACCAATGCTGCCGCAGTAAATGATGATGGTGAAATTGTAGTTGGAAGCGCTATCAAATTCGATGGTTTCTATAAGATGAAATTGGCTGATCTGAAAGCGGTTCGTATCGAAGGTTCTGATATCAAGTATAATGCTTCAGATTTTGCCAATGCAAACCTGTTGTTACAAAAAGAAGCGGATGCAAGCAATAGTTTCTCTATGGCCGGATCAGTACTTCCCATTGTTACACCAGCATCTGAAACAAAAGTATTCCCTAATCCGGTGATCAATGCTCAATTCAATGTACTGTTCGACGGTAAGCCGGAAGGCCGTTACACGATTGTTTTGTCGGACCTCGCAGGTAGAGCCATTCAAAGCAAAACGGTTAGCATCACCAAAGGATCACAGGTTGAAAAAATTAACCTTAACTCAGGAATGGCTAAAGGCGTTTATCTGGTTAAAGTGTTAAATGAAAACAAGGCGATTGTACTCACAGAGAAGATAATTGTTCAGTAATCGTAATTTTGGGTTAATAAGTCGGGAGGCTGCTTTTGGGCAGCCTCTTTTTTTATGTCCATTGTTTATGTTATTCAGGTTTTGTGCATTTTTGCATAAATAATAAAGGGATATGCAGAACATTGAACCATTTTACAACTGGCGCCATTGGTATACTGCAGAAGATGACCCTGAATCGCCATTTTATGGCAGAACTTATAGCGAGTTCCAGTATTCTCAAACCCTTTATAATTATTACATCCATCCGCAATGGGATGATTTTGGTTCCCGAACTTTATACCTGAAGATCCTTTTTTGTGACGACGACAGCCGTTTTGTAATCATTGAACTGATGGGCGAATGGAACGACGCCATTGAAAATGATATCATGATGCTTCGGAGAGAAATTACCGATCATTTGTATCTAAGGGGTATTCGTTTTTTTATCTTAATTGGAGAGAATGTACTTAACTTTCACAGCAGCGATGACAGCTATTACGAAGAATGGCATGAGCAATTAGAAGACGATGACGGATGGATAGCCTTGCTCAACCTTCCGGAACAGAGCCAGCACGACATGAAAAAAGCAAGGATAACCCATTATGTATCCCTTTTTGAATTGCCACAATGGAGAACCCTCAAGCCTGAACATATCTTTCAACTGATTGCTTTAGAAATGGAACGCAGGCTAGATTAATACCTGCAATCAATTCCATATCAACAAAAAAGGACGAATAAAATTGAATTTTGCCGCTTCCTGCCGTATTTTTGTTATTGCTTGTTCAAATCAACCTTCGCTTATGACCTGGAAACAATTTTTTCTTTCCTCTCTTGGTAAAAAATATACGATGGCTTTTACCGGACTTTTCCTGATCACTTTCCTTATCGTACATGCAGGAATAAATTCCTCCATTTTTCTTAACGACAATGGCGAAACCTTCAACGAATTTGCGCATTTCATGAGTCATAACTGGATCGTACGATTTCTGGAGATTGGTCTTTTCGCTGGCCTTTTTTTACACATCATTCAGGGATTCTTATTATGGAAGCAAAACAGTGATGCCCGTCCGGTTAAATATCTTGTAAATAAGCAAAGCAGCAACAGCAAATGGTATAGCCGTTCAATGGGTATACTGGGTTCGCTGCTTTTGTTGTTTCTGGTAATACATGTCTCTCATTTTTTTGTGGGCACAAAAGTTGCCTTGTATAGTGGCGACAAACCCCACAATTTGTATGATGAAATGAAAGAGGTTTTCAGTAACCTTTGGATTGTAATACTCTATCTCGCCGGAGTTTTTTCTTTATTCTGGCATCTTTACCATGGATTTCATAGTGCTTTTCAATCTTTAGGTATACATCATAAAAAATATATTCCGATTATCCGAACAATCGGTACGGGGTATGCTGTTATCATATGTTTGCTATTTGCATTGATGCCTTTAGCCTTTTATTTAGGCTGGCTGGCTTAATCAATGCGTATTATCAGCAACACCCATTTTTAATAAATAAATAACTTTTACCTATGGCTTTAGATGCTAAGATTCCACAGGGAGAAATGAATGAAAAGTGGAGCGATTACAAAGGACATGTAAAGTTGGTGAACCCGGCCAATAAACGCAAACTGGAAGTGATTGTAGTAGGAACAGGTCTTGCAGGAGCTTCTGCTGCAGCTTCATTAGGCGAAATGGGTTACCAGGTAAAAGCATTTTGTTTTCAGGACAGTCCACGCCGCGCACACAGCATTGCTGCTCAGGGTGGCATCAATGCGGCTAAAAATTACCAGAATGACGGAGATTCGGTTTTCCGTCTTTTTTATGATACGGTTAAAGGAGGCGATTACCGTGCCAGAGAAGCCAATGTGCATCGGCTGGCAGAGGTTAGCGCTGCCATCATCGACCAATGTGTAGCTCAGGGTGTTCCTTTCGCCCGTGAATATGGAGGATTGCTCAGCAACCGTTCATTTGGAGGTACACAGGTTCAACGTACCTTCTATGCAGCCGGTCAAACCGGTCAACAATTATTGCTCGGCGCCTACAGTGCCCTCGAACGTCAGGTGGCATTGGGAAATGTAACCATGTATTCGAGGCATGAAATGCTGGATGTGGTGAAGATAGATGGTAAAGCTCGTGGCATCATCGCACGCGACCTTGTTTCGGGTAAGCTGGAACGGCATTTCGGGCATGCAGTACTGTTATGTACAGGCGGTTATGGCAACGTGTTTTATTTGAGCACTAATGCGATGGGCAGTAATGTAACCGCAGCCTGGAAAGCTCATAAGAAAGGTGCCTATTTCGGAAATCCCTGTTTCACCCAAATCCATCCTACCTGCATACCGGTAAGTGGCGATCATCAGAGTAAACTCACCCTCATGAGTGAGAGCCTTCGTAATGATGGAAGAATCTGGGTGCCAAAGCAAAAAGGCGATCAACGCAAGCCGGCTGATATTCCTGAAACTGAAAGAGATTATTATCTCGAACGCAGGTATCCTGCATTCGGAAACCTTGTTCCCCGTGATGTGGCTTCCCGCGCTGCAAAAGAACGCTGCGACGAAGGCTATGGTGTAGGAACAACCCGTATGGCAGTTTACCTCGATTTCAAAGACGCCATCATGCGTTATGGTAAAACAGAGGCTGGTAAAAGCGGACAGGATAGTAATGATACGGCACATATTTTCGCTTTGGGTAAAAAAGTAGTAGAAGAGAAATATGGTAATCTCTTTGAGATGTATGAAAAAATCACCGGTGAAAATCCATATGAAATGCCGATGCGTATTTATCCGGCTGTTCATTATACCATGGGTGGTTTATGGGTTGATTATGAATTGCAAACCACCGTACAAGGTTTATACGCATTGGGAGAAGCCAATTTCAGCGATCATGGAGCCAATCGCCTTGGCGCTTCGGCATTGATGCAAGGTTTGGCAGATGGCTATTTTGTAATTCCTTATACACTTGGCAATTACCTTGCTGATGAAATACGCACAGCAACGATAGCAACTGATCATCCCGCTTTTGTTGAAGCAGAACAGGAAGTACACAACCGTTTAAACCATCTGTTACAAATCAACGGATCGCAAACGGTAGAAAGTTTCCATAAACGTTTGGGTAAAATCATGTGGGATAAATGCGGCATGGCACGCAATGAACACGGACTGAAACAAGCCATTGAAGAAATCCGCCAACTGAAGCATTCGTTCTGGACGGATGTAAAGATACCAGGTAGCTTATCAGAATTCAATCCTGAACTTGACAAGGCCGGCAGGGTTGCTGATTTTATTGAACTGGGTGAACTGATGTGTTTGGATGCACTAACCCGTAATGAAAGTTGTGGCGGGCATTTTCGTGAAGAAAGCCAGACGGAGGAAGGTGAAGCTAAACGTGATGACGTGAACTTTGCCTTTGTATCGGCATGGGAACATCAGGGCGATAGCCGCTGGGAATTGCACCGCGAACCGCTGCATTTTGAAATTGTAAAACCAACCCAACGGAGTTATAAATAATTCCAAGCCTGACTTTTAATCGATTATAGAAAATTACTACAGATCAAACGGGAAAAATATGGAGCACTATCACATGAACCTCACCCTGAAAGTATGGAGGCAGAAAAATCCTAAATCAGCAGGAAAACTGGAAACCTATCAGGTGAAAAATATTTCATCGGAGATGAGTTTTTTAGAAATGTTTGATGTACTCAATGAACAATTGATTCTGGAAGGAAAAGAACCTATCGCTTTTGATCACGATTGTAGGGAAGGTATATGCGGGATGTGCAGCATGTTTATCAACGGGCAGGCTCATGGACCCTGGCAGCAAAATACCACCTGTCAGTTACACATGCGTGCTTTTAAAGATGGCGATACCATTGTGGTAGAACCCTGGCGTAGTAAGGCTTTTCCTGTGATCAAAGACCTGGTGGTAGACCGTAGTGCTTTTGATCGCATCATTCAGGCCGGTGGTTATATTTCTGTGAATACCGGTAATGCAGTTGATGCGAATGCCATCCCAATAGACAAAAAAGATGCCGACCATGCATTTATGGCCGCTGCCTGCATCGGTTGTGGTGCCTGTGTGGCAACCTGTAAAAATGGATCCGCAATGTTATTTGTTGGAGCCAAAGTTTCCCAATTGGCTCTACTGCCGCAGGGCGCTCCCGAACGCGAGAGCAGGGTGCTGAACATGGTTGCTCAGATGGATAAGGAAGGTTTTGGTAATTGCACCAATACTTATGCTTGCGAAGCAGAATGCCCTAAAGGTATTTCGGTAGCCAATATTGCCCGCTTGAACAGTGAATACCTTAAAGCAGGCCTTAGTAGTGAAGAAAAATAAGTGTGGCTTACATTCATTTTAAAGATGCCTTCTCTTCGGGGAAGGTATTTTATTTTGCAGCATAACCCCAATAATCAGGGTCTTATCTAATAAATCCTATATTGTAGTGAACAACTCCTTTCAAACCATTTGACCTACCATCGGCTATACCTGTTGTTGTTGACGCTATGTTGTGCCTTCTGGGCAAGTGCACAGCAGGAACCTGTTTCACGTTCAAATTTCCGTAAGAAGAAGATCAGTACTTCGGGATTGACTGTTAAGGTTGATAGCTTCAGTATTGCACCTCAAACCTTTTTAATAAACGGGGTTGAAACATCTTCCTGGAAGCTTGATGAAGTTAATGCAGTACTTAGCTGGCTTAAAAAACCTGTTGTAGATAGTGTGGTTTGCGAGTACCGGATTTTTCCGGTTAAACTCAATAGCGTGGTTCAACACTATGCATATGACAGTATCCGGAATAATTTTCTTTCAGAGAAGCCTGTCAAATTACTCACCTCCGGCCAGGCAATCACCAATCCTCTTTTTGATTTCGGAAGTTTGCAAACAGAAGGAAGTTTCGGACGCGCCATTTCATTTGGCAACAGTCAGGATGCCGTGGTGAACTCAACCATGAACCTTCAACTCAGTGGCTATATCGGCGACAGTTTGGAACTTACCGCAGCGATAACAGATAACAGTATCCCCATCCAACCAGATGGCAATACACAAGACCTCCGGGATTTTGACCGAATTTTTTTACAGGTGCGACGTAAAGGATGGCAGGTAAGTTTCGGAGATATTGAACTCAAACAAAGGAATAATTTTTTTCTCAATTTCAATAAACGGTTACAGGGTGGTTCTTTCAGCACCATCAACCGGATTGGAAAGGCGATGAACAATTTCATGGTCAGCGGAGCCATTGCCAAAGGTAAATTCACCCGCAACTTTCTCACACCTGTTGAAGGCAATCAGGGACCTTACCGGTTGCAGGGAGCCAGTAATGAACTTTATTTTGTTATTCTGGCCGGTACGGAGAGGGTTTTCATTGATGGTGAGCTGCTGCAGCGGGGGGAAGATCAGGATTATGTAATCAACTACAATACTGCGGAACTCACGTTCACCCCTAAACGTTTGATGAACAAAGACAGGCGGGTACAGGTGGAATTTGAATATGCCGACCGCAATTACCTGAATTCTCAGCTTTACTTGAATAATGAAACTGTATTTAACCAGAAGCTGACTATTAACCTTGCTGCTTATTCCAATCTGGATGCAAAAAACTCCCCGATAGACCAGGTGCTCGACCAGCCACAAAAACAATTTCTGGCTTCATTGGGCGATAGTATCGGTAAAGCGTATACGCCAAATGCCGTTCGCGATACTCTTACCCTTGGGGCCATCCTATACCGTAAAGCCGATACCCTTTATAACGGCAACCTGCATGACTCTGTTTATATCCAGTCTGCTGACCCCACTGAAGTGCTTTATAGCCTTTCGTTTACTTATCTCGGTCCCGGAAAGGGTAATTATAAACAAGTGCTGAATGCCACTAATGGAAAAGTTTTCGAATGGTCGTTACCCACCATCAACAATGAACCCACAGGCGATTGGGAACCGGTAAGCTTTTTGGTTACCCCAAAGAAGTTACAGATGTTCACAGCGGGAGTGCAATATGCTTTTGGAAAAGCTACCCTGATGAAATCAGAACTTGCCCTCAGTAATTATGATGTGAATTTATTTTCATCGGTAGATAAGAGGAATGATCACGGATGGGCAGGAAAATTCAGTCTCCTGCATGAGAAAGAGAAAATGAACCTTTTCAGCAAAACGGTCAAGATGGAAACGGCATTTGGTTTTGAGCATGTGCAGGCGCAATTCAAGCCTTTGGAAAGATTACGGAATGTAGAGTTCCTGCGCGACTGGGGACTTCCGTTTGAAACAAGCGGAGCCAATGAAACCATTGTCAACGGATCCGTGAAATTTGCTGATGTAAAGGGTAACCGTATCCGCTATGAACTTACCAATTACCGGCGGAGTGACGATTATAACGGGTTGAGGCATTTATTAGATCAGTATGTATCCGTTCAAAACTGGCAGTTATCTACCAAAATCAGCCTCGTAAATATCGATCAGTCCATACAAAAAGGCTATTTTTTCCGGCCGGGTATCGACTTGCGCAAAGTGCTAAAAAAATGGGGATCACTTCAGGTTGGAGGTACTTACAACGGGGAATTCAACCGGGTAAAAGAAAAAATTTCAGATACACTAATACGCAGCAGTTTCGCTTTTGATATCATAGAACTGTATCTTAAGTCGAATGAAGCCAAGCCCAACAAATGGGGAATCAGTTTTTATACAAGGCATGATAAGTTGCCTAAACAAAAAGAATTGCTCAGTGCAGACAGAAGCCTCAACTACCAGATTTTTACAGAATGGCTCACTAACCCCAGGCACCAGTTGAAATTCAATGCAGGATACAGACGATTGATGGTGACAAGATCCGAGTTAAGCAGGCAGAAACCCGATGAAAGCTTACTGGGAAGAACAGAGTATGCCATTAATGAATGGAAGGGCTTTGTTAGTGGTAATTTTCTTTATGAAATTGGGGCGGGGCAGGAACAGAAAAGGGAATTTTCTTATATCGCTGTTCCTGTTGGGCAGGGAGAATACACCTGGATCGATTATAATGGTAATGGCATTGAAGAATTGAACGAATTCGAGCTGGCAATTTTTCAGGACCAGAAAAAATACATCCGTGTGTTCACGCCGGGCAATCAATATGTAAGGGCCAATTACCTCCAATTCAATTACAGTATTGAACTCCAGCCCAAAGCGCTAATCAATGCAAATACAAAAAGCTGGATCAAAAGGGTACTTATGCGCACCAACACCGGTTCTGCCATGCAAATCAGCAAGAAAGGGATCGCTGAAGGACGTTTTTTATTT
This sequence comes from Sphingobacteriales bacterium, assembly GCA_026391525.1. Taxonomy (GTDB): domain Bacteria; phylum Bacteroidota; class Bacteroidia; order Chitinophagales; family Chitinophagaceae; genus Ferruginibacter. Next base: position 13,624 of record JAPLEF010000176.1, on the reverse strand, counting down.
AATCCTTTTGCCCAGGAATTGGCCGATAGCAATCTCATTACCCTCAATTCGTTTTACTCCAATACGTTGTATTACAACCGTACCAGCACCAAATGGGGTTTAGAATTGACGCATAGCAAATCTTCAGGCAAGGCCTTACTGGCTTATGGATTTGAAACCCGGAACCTTCGCAACATCATAGGAAGGATACGTTACAATATCAACCGCAGTTTCGGCGGAAATCTCGTTTATCGCGCCGTGCGAAATGTATTGGGAACAACAGGATTCAAATTCGATAACCGGAATTATTTCATCAAACAGCAATCCTTTGAACCCAACATCTCTTATGTTTACAAAACCACTTTGCGAACAACTCTCAGTTATGTGTACACGAAAAAACAGAATACGATCGATTCTATGGAGCAATCGGTAAACCATGCCCTGAGTGCGGAACTGAAATACAATATTTTTTCCAATAGCAGCATCAATGCCAGGTTCACCTTTAACCAGATCAATTTCAAAGCCTATGATGGTGCGGCAAGCAGTACGGTAGGTTTCATATTGCTGGATGGCTTATTGCCGGGCAAAAACTATTTATGGAACATCGATTTCACCAAAAGGATCGCAGGTAGCATCGAACTGAATCTCCAGTATGAGGGAAGAAAACCGGGTGATGCTCAAACGGTTCACATCGGTAGGGCATCGGTAAGGGCGCTGTTCTAATCAAATAGCTTATCCGAAGAGGCCACCTTTTTTCAATGGCCGGTAGCCTTCTCCGATCTTGAAACCATTATTATAAACTTCAATCCGGTACAGGCCGGTTGCAAAATTTTCGGTTTGTTTCCAATCAAAACTTATGGTTTGGCGCTTATTCTGTTCATAATTCACTTCCAACTTCTGGGTGTACATCTTAGCGTCACCTTCACGGGTCATGAAACGGCCTGAGCCCATCTCATCAATCGCGATTGTTTTACCATCCGGTGCTGTGATCACAATGTAAAGTTCTTTAGTGCCTGTTGCCGTAATCAGGTTTTCATCCAAGTCGAAAGTAATGCGGAGCTTATCTACTTTCTTGGCATTTGTGGTTTCTTTTTCCTTTCCTTTGCCTTTATCCTGCAGGCCGATGATATTGAAATTTGAAGCGTGTAGGGTAGAGCCGATCTCAATAATACTTTCCTTATCCCGGATCACTTTTACAGATGAATCAAAAGCTTTCTGAATCTTGTCGCGTTGCTGGGTAACGGCAACTTTTTCCTGTACCAGTTGTATTTTTTGTCCCTGCAGCAACTCTACCTGGTTTTTATAGCCTTCAATGTCGCCATTCAATTCACCAATCAGCGCCCTTGCTTCTGTGAGCTCAGCTTCCGTTGCATTTATTTTCGAAAGCAGCGATTGTATTCTGGCTTTCTTCATATCAATTTCACGATCTTTTGCAGTGATGGTGCTGTCTTTCCTCGAATTGGAGGTCTTGAGCATATCATAGCGCATGGTGGCGTCTTCCAACTCTCTTTGTAGTATATCCCGCTGTCCAGATGTGGCAGCAATGATGGTGTCTTTTTGCTGAATGGTTTCTTTGATATTGTTTTTATCCCAGATGATGTAGCCCCATGTACCCAGCAAAGCAACTACCAGAATTGCCGTTAGGATACCGCGGATATTGTTTCTGTCTTTGTTTTCGGCAGACTCGTTTTCTTTCGAGGTGTGGAGTTCGGGGAAATTTTCAAATGCCATAAACAATGTTTTGGTTGGGAGTTCCGGGTCAGCTGACGGAAAACCGGAATAAAGTTAAACTTTTTTTATTCTTTTTTTTAATTCAGGCAAACTGTCTTTTTTAAAGGCTAATTGCCTCTACCGATTAACACGATTTGTTTTAGCTTGCAGCATCAATCCTTTACGTTCATGAGTGCAGAGAAAATACTATCCGAATGGAAGAAGAAAACGTTCAAGCCTATATACTGGCTGGAAGGGGAAGAAGAGTATTATATCGATTTACTGATGGATTATGCGGAACATCATATCTTACCCGAATCTGAAGCATCCTTTAACCTGACTGTTTTTTATGGTAAGGATGCCGATTGGGCTCAGGTAGTCAATGCCTGTAAAAGGTATCCGATGTTTGCCGAAAAGCAGGTGGTGCTCCTTAAAGAAGCCCAACAGATGGGTGAAATAGAAAAACTTGAATCTTATGTTGATTCTCCTTTGGGAACAACCCTGTTTGTTGTTGGATACAAAGGAAAAACACTTGATAAACGGAAAACACTTTATAAAACCCTTGAAAAGAAAGCAGAGATTTTTAAGTCTATAAAAATCAGGGAAGAAAAAGTTGGGCAGTGGATTACCGCTTATGTGCAAAGCAGAGGGTTGACCATCAAGCCTAAAGCGGTGAGCCTGCTTGAGGAGCATATCGGTAATGATTTAAACCGTATTGTAAATGAGATTGAAAAACTCACTATTAACCTGGATGGGGTTAAATCTATTGATGAACATAGTATAGAGAAATTCATCGGCATCAGTAAGGAATACAATGTTTTTGAATTACTTGCCGCTATCTCCAGGAAAGACCTGGCCCGTTCGCTTCAGATCATCCAGTATTTTGATGCCAATCCGAAAGCTGCTCCTATACAAATGGCCTTACCTGCGCTGTATAGCCATATCAGTAAAGTGTATGCGGTTTATGGCATGAACGATAAGTCGGATAAAGCATTGGGTCCTTTATTTTATTTCAACCCAAATTCACTACAACAGGCTCGTGATATCATGAAAAATTATCAGTATGCAGGTGTAGAACGTATGTTATTGCTGCTGCATCAATACAATCTTAAAGCAATCGGATTGGGGGATAGTGGAACAGAAAGCGCCTCATTGCTTAAAGAAATGGTAGTTAAGATGCTCATCTGATCAAACCAGACGCTGTAAAATCTGTAAAGCATTATTTCGATCCTCATAAAGTTGGGCTTTAAGCGCTTCGATACCCTCGAACTTCACTTCATCTCTTAACCTGTTGATTACGGATACCTGAAGCGTTTCTCCATAAAGATCTTCATCAAAATCAAATAGATTCACTTCTACTGAAATTTCTCCACCATCGATAGTCGGCCTTGTTCCGATATTCATCATGCCTTTTAACTGTTTGCTTTTATAAGCTACCGTTACGGCATAAACGCCTTTTGCTGGGATCATCTTATCGGAGTCGGTAATGCTCAGGTTTGCGGTTGGGAAGCCGATGGCTCTTCCCAGTTTTTTCCCGCTTACTACCACCGCACTGAAAAAATAGGGATATCCCAGTAAAGTATTGGCAGTTTGCATATCTCCATGCTGTAAAGCTTCCCTGATGCGGGTGCTGCTGATGCTGATGTTACTCAAAACATGCTGAGGAATTTCTTGAACCTGAAAACCGTAAGTAAGTGCTGCCGATTCCAGCAAATGATAATCGCCTTCTCGGTTATGGCCGAACCGGTGATCATATCCGATGATAATCAGGTGAGGTGCGAAAGATTTTACCAGGAAATCACGGATATATACATCGGCAGCCTGATCTGCAAAACTCTTGCTAAAGGGGACGATTACCAGATTTTCGATACCTGCTTTTTGCAACAAAGTTACTTTTTCATCAAAACTGCTGAGCAATTGTATAGGTTTTTGATGGGTTTCAATAACCTGGCGGGGGTGTGGGAAAAAGCTTACCAGAACTGAGCTGCCATTGATAGCTTTAGCTTCTCTTACCAGTTGATTGATAACGAGCATATGGCCCAGGTGCACGCCATCGAAAGTGCCGATGGTGAGTACTGCTTTATGAAATGCAGGTAGTTGATTGATATCGCGGAAAATATTCATCCTTGGCGGTGCAAAACTACTTGATAATTACTTAATGGTTATATGGCTGATGAAATTTAGTTTTGCTACACAATCAGGCATATGAGTTTATACAGTAAAAGAGGCGTGTCTGCGCAAAAAGAGGAAGTGCATGAAGCAACCAGGCATCTTGATCAGGGATTGTTTCCCCATGCTTTTTGCAAGATGTACCCCGACTATCTTGGCCACGACGATTCATTTGTGAATGTGATGCATGCCGATGGTGCCGGAACCAAAAGCATACTGGCATACCTATACTGGAAAGAAACAGGCGACCTGTCAGTTTGGAAAGGCATTGCTCAGGATGCGATTGTAATGAACCTCGATGACCTGCTCTGCGTAGGTATTTATACCGACATCATTTTCAATTCCACCATCGATAGAAACAAACATCTCATCCCCGGCGAAGTGCTGCAACAAGTAATTGAAGGTTCACAGGAATTGTTCAACGATTTGGCAAAGCATGGTGTACATATCCATTATCTTGGAGGTGAAACAGCAGATGTGGGAGATGTGGTAAGAACAATTGCTGTTAATGGAACCATGGCTTGCCGATGGCCAAAACAGCGCATCATAAGCAATGAAAAAATTGTACCCGGCGATGTTATTGTAGGGCTGGCGAGCTACGGACAAAGCCACTATGAAAAATTTTACAACAGTGGTATTGGCAGTAACGGCTTAACTTCCGCCCGTCATGATACACTCAATAAACATTATCAAGAACATTTTCCCGAAAGCTTTTCCCCTGAAGTGGACGAAGCCTACAGATACATCGGAAAAAATAGATTAACGGATAAAGTGATTGATAAAAACGGAAATGAAACTACGATCGGTAAATTACTATTGAGTGCCACACGTACTTTTGCACCGCTTATGAAATCATTGCTGAGCAATCATTTTGAAAGGATACACGGGCTTGTACATTGCAGCGGAGGAGGACAAACCAAATGTATGAAGTACATACCCGGATCGGTAAAAGTGATTAAAGACAATTTGTTTGATCCTCCATTTGTTTTTGATTTGATACAGGAGAACAGCGGCAGCAGTTTGCGTGAAATGTATGAAGTGTTCAACATGGGATGCCGTCTTGAAATTTATTGTGCACCTGAAGATGCTGCATTGATGGTGCAAACAGCCGGAAGTTTCGGTGTAGAAGCTCGTGTGATCGGCCGTGTAGAAGAAAATGTTAAAAAAGAACTTGAAATACGGGTAGGAGATAATCGAATTGTTTATTAAACCATCTACCTTTATTTTTGTTCCGATCAATAATATACCATTGATTTGATCTTAATCAGTTCCTAACAATCCTGTCCGTTCAGTTTAAAAATCAAACCTGAAGCATGTCACAATCGATCATTGAACTCCGTAATGTAAATATCTATCAGAGCCAGAGCCTAATTTTAAGTGATGTAAACATCTCGATAGATAAAGGTGAATTTGTATATCTGGTTGGTAAAACCGGTTCAGGTAAGAGCAGTTTACTTAAAACCTTGTATGGCGATCTGGAACTTACACATGGAGAGGGCTGGGTTGTTGGGCACAACCTCAGGAAACTCACCTGGCAAACCGTTCCTTTTTTGCGCAGGAACCTGGGAGTGGTATTTCAGGATTTTCAACTGCTTACCGACAGGAACGTAAATGAAAATTTGAAATTTGTGTTGAAAGCAACCGGTTGGAAAGATGAAAAGCTGATGGATGAGAGAATCAGTGATGTGCTGGATAAGGTAAACCTGAAGAATAAAGGATTTAAGATGCCTTTCGAGTTGAGTGGCGGTGAACAGCAACGTATCGATATTGCGAGGGCCTTGCTGAACTCACCCAAACTGATTCTGGCAGATGAACCTACAGGAAATCTCGATCCGGAAACCAGCGATGAAATCATGCAATTGCTTTTTCATATTTCCCGCGATTTTGATACCTGCATTGTAATGGCTACACATGATTATATGGTGATCAATAAATTTCCGGCCCGTACCATCAAAACAGAAAAAGGTAAGGTTTGGGATAATGCTAGTATATCCATGTCGTAAGCTGAGCTGCGTTTTTTTGGTTATTGTAGATATCAAGTAATGCATCTTGCCGTTCAATAATATCCTGTTCAGAAATTGCCGTTTCAAAAAGTACAGCAATTGCATTTTGAAACCCTTTCGCATCTTTTACCACATGGCAAAGCTGTTCAACTCCAGAACCTTTTCCGGCTTCTTCATTTATCAGGCAATGCCGTCCGTTAAATAATGCATTAATTAATTTGAGTTTGACCCCGGTGTTATTGAAAGAAGGTATGATATTGATCTGTGCTTTCCTGATCAGGTCCTGCATTTCATGTTCGGAAGGATTGACTACTATGCAGGTGTGCTGATGCCGGTGAGCCAACGACTGCAGCGGTAGCGATGGATTGTTTCCTGCAATCACAAAGGGTATTTCAAGGGTGTTGAAAACATTATTGAGCAGCCATTCTGCAGCACGTGCATTTTCATTCACTTCCAGATTACCATGATACAAACAAAAACTGCCTTTGCCTGCTACGGTTTTCACCTCATCCCAAGGCACAAATACCGGCAAAAAATCTACCTTACTGCATTGTAGTTGTTTTTGGTAAAAAGCAGTATCAGCCAAGCTTACCGGCCAGAAAGTAGCCATACTTGCCAGCTTCTTCTCGTATTGCTTTAACAGGATACTCTCGGAATGGAAGTACATTTTTTTAAGGAGATTGGTTTCCCAATTGGCCAAACGCTTGTAATAACTGGCTTCAATATTATGCGGGCGAACAAAAACCCTTCGCCCTTTAAGCAATCCTTTGTAGAGGAAATAAGTGCAGTGTATCCCGTCTAAAAAAATAGGATGCCCATCTTGCTTTAACCTGTTGAGTAAATTTTCATCAGATCTTGATGCAACGATGTAGGGAAGTGTGGTGCTGAGGGAAGCCCATTTATCTTTACGGGGATAATAATCTACAGAAACACAAAACCGGTTTAGGATGGGTTGCTCTTCCCTGGTATGCGTAAAGCAATGCAGGTGGATTTTAATTCCAGACTGTGAAAGGGATTTGATTTTGAAAAACAAATCCACCACTCCGCCATAATCAACCGGCCAGGGCACTTCATGCGTAACAATGTGTAGATGCTTATCCAAAAATTTGTTTATAAAATGCCAGTAATGTTTTTTCTTCTTCCTGCCAATTGAGTGTTTTACTTAATTGGAGGCAATTATGATGTAACTGCAGCCATTTTTCTTCATCAAGCAACAAATCGTTAAGGTGCCGGGCAATGGATGCTGCTGAGATATCCTTTATCAAAACACCAATATTGCATGAATTGTTTATTTCCCGGTAAACAGGATAATCCACTACCAATTGTGGGGTTCCAGATTGCAGGTAATCGAAAAACCGATTGGCGAGCGACCAGTAATTGCTTTGCGATTCTTTTTCAAACAAAGTGATTCCGATATACGCTTTTGCAGTTTGTAAAGAAAGTTCAGCAGGTAAGAGCTTGCCTTTGAAAATGATTTTATCACTTACCCCGTATTTTGCTGCCAGTAGTCTTGCCTGATCTGAAAAATTGCCTTCCCCGCAAATAACCAGAGGTGCTTCGATCCATTGCATGGCCGGTATCAGCGTTTCGAAGCATCTGCCTTCGTTGAGTGCCCCCTGATAGAGGATAAACTTTTCTTTTTTCGCATACTGAAGTGCTGGGTTGTATACCGCCAAATTCCTGATTACGGCAAATGGACGACTGTACATCTTTTCAAAAGCTTCAGCAATGGGCCGGTTAACAGTGTAAGCATTTTTGAATTGGGGTACTGCTAATTTTTCAATCCGTTTCCAAAACCGGTAGATTCGGGGCCTACTTACAATTTCTTTCATCTCACAAAAGAGTTCATGTGCATCATAAATCCTTTTGATTCCTTTAATTTTTGAAACAAGCAAACAGGGTAAAATGCTGTCGAGGTCGATTGCACAAATGCCATCCATCCTCTTAAACAGCAGCAGAAAAAAAAGGCGGATATTGTATTCAGTATAGAAGAAAAAGCCTTTTCGGCTCATCATGCGGATTCTTTTCTGATGGTATGTTCGGGGTTGAAGGGCCACGGAATCCGATTTGCTGATACCTACCAACGTAACGGTAAAACCTGCGTTTGCAAGCGATGAACAAATTCTGATCATGCGCTGATCGTAATTGAGATCAGTTGTTACGGTAAAGTAGAGAACAGGCAAATGACTTTTTTTGAGCAAATAAAAGACAATTATACCATACCGCTGGAGGTATAAATTTGGCGGATGATTTCTACCGTCTTTAACCCATCATATGCACTGGCAAATTCATGCTGCGGATCCTGGAGGGCAAGGATAAGATTATCGTACACTTTATCGTGATTGCTCATGCTGCCCTGATAAAAACCATAGAGATTAGCTTGCCTCATGGGTTCGGTTAACTCAACTGCTTGCCCGTTCAAACTTTGATATTCAAGGGTATTGAGGTATTCTCCACCGATTTTAATAGTTCCCCTTTCTCCGAAAATGGTAAAAGAACCTTCCATGTTTTTACCGAAACTGTTTACGGTATAATTGAGGGTACCTGTGGCTCCATTGAGCATTTCGATGATGGCAACACCCGAATCTTCAATGGCAATATCGGGATGTTCGTAATTCCGGGTGATGGCATTTACTTTTTTAATATCCCCCAGACACCAGTATAATAGGTCGATAAAATGACTGAACTGTGTAAATAAGGTGCCACCGTCTAAGTGTTGAGTGCCTTTCCAGGTATCCAGATAATAGGCATGTGGCCTGTTCCAAAAGCCATTGATTTGGAAAGAGAAAATCTTTCCGAGTCGATCTTCTTTCAACAGGTTTTTAAGCAATATTACTGGAGGGTTATACCTGTTTTGCTTAACCACAAATAGCCTTCGGTCAACATTTTTAGCAGCCTGAATCATGGCCCGCCCATCCTGAGGGTGTATACAGAGTGGTTTTTCGCAGAGCACATGCTTATGGGCATTGAGTGCAGCTATGCTTTGTGAGGCATGTAAACCATTTGGCGTGCAGATACTTACCAGATCAACAGCCGGTTCTGAACGAAGTAAATGTTCAAGCGAAAAATAAAAATTACAGTTGTATTTAGAGGCAAATTCCCGGGCCCGTTCAGCAATAGGATCACAAACGGCCATTAGCTTTCCGGTCCGGATCATCTGCTCGGCATGCCTTGCTGCAATCCGACCGCACCCTATCAAAGCATAGTTCGGCATCATAAAACAAAGTTGCGGTATTTAGGGGAAAGCAAAAAGCCGGTAAATTTGAGAATAGGGCAGGATGAAATTGAGTTCTTTAAACTGGATACCTTCTAAAAAAGTAAATTTTATCTTTTAAGTGATAAATATTAGTACAATTCCCTCATTTTATGCCGAATAACCTTTACCTTTGCACCCGATTATATAGAAAAAAAACAAAGAGTTTTAAAAAAAACAAAGAAATGCCTTATTTAACAAACGAAAGAAAATCCACCATTTTTACAACCTACGGTGGCAATGCTACCAACACCGGATCTATTGAAGGTCAGGTTGCCTTGTTGACAGAACGCATCAATCATATTTCTAACCACTTGAAAGTGAATAAGAAAGACTTCTCTTCTCAAAGAGGCTTGATGATGATGGTTGGTCAACGTAAGCGCCTTCTTACCTACCTGAGCAAGCATGACCTTACAGGTTACCGGTCATTGATTGAAAAATTAGGACTTCGTAAATAAATATCATTTTTATGCCTGTAAATTGAATTATTCCCAACTGTAATTACCGTTGGGAATTGTTCTTTGTACCTGCCGATTGTTTCCCACCTGTTTTAAAAAAAATTAAATATGTCGCTATTTCAACAAAAATCTGTCAGTTTTGATATTGGCGGTGGCCGTATGGTAACCATCGAAACCGGAAAAATGGCCCGTCAGGCAGATGGTTCAGTTACCGTAAAGCAGGGCAATTGTATTATTCTGGCTACCGTGGTTGCGAATAAGGAACCTAAAGCCGGACAAAACTTTTTTCCACTTTCTGTAGATTACCAGGAAAAATTTGCTTCTGCAGGACGCGTTCCGGGATCTTTTTTCAAAAGGGAAGCCCGTTTGAACGACTATGAAATACTTACTTCAAGATTAATTGATCGTGCACTTCGTCCGCTTTTTCCGGAAGATTACCTGTGTGAAGTACAGGTTTTGGTTAGCCTGATTTCATCTGATGATCAGGTAATGCCTGATGCCCTGGCTTGTTTGGCTGCCAGTGCTGCTTTAGCGGTTTCAGATATTCCCATTCAGGAAATCATATCAGAAGTGCGGATCGGTAGGGTAAACGGAAATCTGATTGTAAATCCTACCCGTGAAGAACTGGCAACAAGCGACCTGGAATTCATCATCGCTGCAACAGCAAAGAATATCATGATGGTGGAAGGTGAAAGCAATGAGTGCCAGGAAGAAGACCTCATCAAAGCTATTGAACTGGCTCATGAAGCGATACAGGTGCAGGTGAAAGCACAGGAAGAATTGCGTGCATTGGTTGGCGTTACTTCAAAAAGGGAGTATGCAAAACCTTACCGTAATGAAGAGCTGAATGAAAAAATAAAGACTTTTGCTACTGAGAAGATGTATAAAATTGCATCTACTGCATCGGCTAAGCATGACCGTAGTGATGCCTTCAAGGCTTTGCATGATGAAGTGGTAGCTTTTCTTGGAGAAGAACTTCCGGATGCAGATAAGGCACTGATCGGACATTATACCGGCGAGTTACAATACTATGTGGTAAGAGATATGATCCTTCACGACCGTAAAAGGCTCGATGGAAGAGGAACAGAAGATGTACGCCAACTTGAGATGGAAACCGATATCCTTCCCACGCCACATGGTTCGGCATTGTTTACCCGTGGTGAAACGCAATCGCTCACTACAGTAACTCTCGGAACACCATTAGATGAGTTGCTAATTGAGAGTGCTCATTCTTCAACTTACAGTAAATTCATTTTACATTATAATTTCCCTCCTTTCAGTACCGGTGAAGTGAAGATGATGCGTGGTGTTGGCAGAAGGGAAGTGGGCCATGGCAACCTCGCTATGCGATCATTAAAGAAAATGATGCCGGGTTCAGAATATCCTTACACCGTTAGGGTGGTGAGTGATATCCTTGAAAGCAATGGTTCTTCTTCCATGGCTACCGTTTGTGCCGGATCTTTAGCCTTGATGGACGCCGGGGTTCCCTTGAAAAAACATGTTAGCGGTGTTGCAATGGGATTGATTTCTAAAGACAGCGAGTTTGCTGTACTTACTGATATCCTCGGAGATGAAGACCATTTGGGGGATATGGATTTCAAGGTAACGGGAACGCGTGATGGTATTTGTGGGGTTCAGATGGATATCAAGGTGGATGGTTTAAGCATGGATGTAATGAGGCAGGCGCTGGCACAGGCACGTAAAGGCCGTATGCAGATACTGGATGCGATGTATGCATGCAGGGAAGCGGCCAGGGAAGAAGTGAAACCACATGCACCAAGGATGGTGAAAATCATCATCGATAAAGAATTTATTGGTGCTGTTATCGGCCCCGGTGGTAAAGTGATCCAGGAAATCCAGCGCGAAACAGGAACCACTGTAAATATCGAAGAGGTCAACAACCAGGGTGAAGTGAGCATCTTTTCGAAAGAAAAAGCAGGACTTGAAAAAGCCCTTGCCTGGATCAATGGTTTGGTGGCCAGTCCGGTTGTAGGCGAAACCTACGAAGGAACGGTGAAGAGCATTAAAGAGTTTGGTGCATTTGTTGAATTCCTTCCTAAAAAAGAAGGTTTGCTGCATATCAGCGAAATCAGCTGGAAAAGGCTTGAAACCATGGATGGTATTTTTAAAGAGGGAGATAAGGTTAAGGTTAAATTACTCGATGTGGACCCACGTACCGGTAAATTCAAACTCAGCCGTAAAGTGCTGATGCCAAAACCGGAAACTCAACCTAAGCCACAAAGCGAAAACAATTGATTTCAATTAATAAAGGTAAACAGGCTGCAGTTATAAAAGACTGCAGTTTTTTTTTATGATAACACTGGCATACCAATTCAACACATTGCAACAGGAAGGGCAGGAGATGCTTATCGCTCAACTGGAGCTATATGGATTTCATGGTTTTGAAGAGCAGGAAAACAGTTTGCTAGCTTATGTGAATGAGAAGGATTTTGTTGAAAATGAGTTTCATGTGTTTATTTCACAGAACAACATAATTTACACTAAATCAATAATTGAAGATAAAAATTGGAATGCCGATTGGGAGAGGGATTTTCATCCGGTAACAGTAAGTTTGCCAGAAAGCGAACAGCCTTTCGTTCATATTCGTGCTGCTTTTCATGAGCCATTGCCAGAAGCCAAATACGACTTGCTGATCACACCCAAAATGAGTTTTGGTACCGGTCATCATGCTACCACTTATGGAATGGTTGAAGCCATGAGTCAAATCAACTTCGAAGGGAAAAAAATAATCGATTTCGGAACCGGTACCGGCGTGCTGGCTGTTTTGGCAGAAAAATTAGGAGCGCAAGAGGTGCTGGCCATAGATTGTGATGAATGGAGCATCAGTAATGCTGAAGAAAACCTGGCAGCAAATCATTGCAAGCAGGTTCGGTTATTACTGGCAAGTGAACTTCCTGAAAAAGCGAAGTGCGATATTCTAATAGCCAATATCAACCTGAATATCCTTCGGGAAAATATGAATGCTATCTTCACTGCAGGGCTTCCGGGTTGCCAATATCTGTTCAGTGGTTTTTTGGAAACTGATCAGGAAGAAATGACGGGCGTTGTTACAAGTGCCGGCTTGAAAATTTTCACAGTTTATCCACATAATCAATGGCTTGTGATTGCCGCTAGTAAATAAAAAATTTAATACGGAATGTACAATTAACGTTAAGTAAAGATTATTTTTTATATCTTCGTAAACTCATAATACCCCTAAAGAAAGATGAAGGAAGGATTATTAATAATCATTGCTTACCTGATCGGTTCAATACCTACTGCCTTAATGATTAGCCGTCATTTTTTTGGAATCGACATACGTGATTACGGAAGTGGAAATATGGGTGCCACCAATACTTTCAGGGTTCTGGGTTCCAGGTTTGGCACTTTCGTAATGGTTTGTGATATCCTGAAGGGCATGTGGGCCGTTAGTTTGTTTGTATTTCTTCCCCATTATTTAAGCAATGAACTAGACCGAACCAATTTCATGATCGGCTTGGGTTTAGCCGCAGTGCTAGGGCATATCTTCCCTGTTTTTGCCCAATTTAAAGGGGGAAAAGGTGTTGCTACCTTACTGGGAATGATTATCGCTCTGCAACCGGTTGTAGCCGTTTGCTGCGTAGGTGTTTTTTTAGTTGTACTCTATTTTACCCGATACGTTTCGCTGAGCTCCATACTTGGTGCTATCATGCTGCCCATTTCTGTTCTTTGGATTTGGAATGAACATGAGGTGATGTACCGCGTCTTTGCATTACTGGTAGCTTTTATGGTTGTACTTACCCACCAAAAAAACATTGGCAGAATTTTACGCGGGGTTGAAAGCAGGGTTCCGATATTAAAGCACCGCGACCGTAGAAAAAATAAAACCGGTATATAACCTTCCAGTTTTCATTTTTGGAGATAATTCCTGGAAAAACTTCTAAGGTTGACCTCAATATCAAAAAGAATTGATAATCAACTGAGCTAAGTACAAATTTGTTTACTCAACTCATTGATTATGATGTTTTAATTCGTAAAACAGACAGGCTCTCAAACCTATCCATATGCTTTAG
>JAPLEF010000016.1:37370-60097 GCA_026391525.1 Sphingobacteriales bacterium | reverse complement strand
TGCATTTTATGCCAAATGATCAACTGCAAACTTTTTACAATAGTCTTTAATCGTATCCCTTACTGCGCGGAACTGTTGTAATATTTCTTCTTCTGTGCCAGAAGCTTTTACAGGGTCGGGAAAGTTATAATGATATTTTTTTGCGGTTGAAGGAAAGTAAGGACAATTTTCTTTCGCATTATCGCAAACGGTAATTACGTAATCAAAACCGGTATGCTTATAATCATCGATTTGGTTAGAAGTGTGGTGGGATATGTCTATTCCATCTTCCAGCATCACCTGAACAGCCTTTGGATTCAATCCATGTGCTTCAAAACCTGCACTATATACTTCGGATTTATCATTGCAGAAGTATCTCAAATAACCTTCCGCCATCTGGCTTCTGCAACTGTTGCCTGTACAAAGTACGAGTATATTCTTTTTGGGCATAATTAAACGAATAACCAGACAATATTGATGATACAAAATTTCGGATCAAATCCGAAAACAACCTGCAGTACTATTACAGCAGTAGTGATGATAATAGCTTTTCGATACTTTTTGTAAAAAGGCTTATTTACAGTAGTCTGTATCGCAGCCGCAAGATTTATTTTTTTCTGCATAAACGGTAATGCTAAATATTCCGGTGTTGCCGGTTTTTAAATTTAATAATTCAACATCGCTTAAATAACGCTTCAAGATATCGTCTGGAATTTCTATTGGCTTTTCACTTTGTATACTTATATTTTCGAATCCGGCTGTTTGAATCAATTCCAAATACACCTCTTTTTGTATGGCACCTGCAATGCAACCTGCATACATTTCTGCATCTTTTCGTAACGCATCAGGCAGCTGACCGATTAAAACCACATCTGCGATACTGAAATGCCCACCCGGCTTCAATACCCGGAAAATCTCTTTGAAAACTTGCTGTTTATTAGGCACAAGGTTCAAAACGCAGTTACTTACCACCACATCGGCGATGTTAGCAGACACAGGAATATTTTCGATATCGCCCTTCCTGAATTCAACGTTGTGAAATCCTAATGCTTCTGCATTGGCTTTTGCTTTCTCAATCATAGCTGCTGTAAAGTCAATACCGATCACTTTGCCATCTTCGCCTGTTTCTGCCCTTGCAATAAAGCAATCATTTCCGGCACCACTCCCTAAATCAATTACCGTTTGTCCTTTTTGGATTTTTGCAAACCGTGTAGGCAATCCGCAACCTAATCCGAGGTCTGCATCAGGATGATAACCTCCTAAGTTGGTATAATCTTCACTCATGATATTATACACTTCAGTTGAGCAACCACCAGCACCACAGCAGGATGTTTGGTTGGTCTCTTTATCTTGCAAAGCAATTTCGCCATATTTCTGCTTTACCATGTCTTTCAATTGATCTTGATTCATATTTATTAATTTAGTCAACAACAATTATTTTTTCTGCTCCTGAGTTTTGCAGTTATGCTTGCAAAATAATTTTCTAATTTCAAAATGGCTTTTTCGTTGATACAATAACAAATGGCATTACCTTCAATATTGCCTTTTATGAGGCCCGCAGTTTTCAATTCCTTTAAATGTTGCGATACAGTTGGCTGAGCGAGGGGGATTTCATTCACAATATCCCCACAAATACAATCATCCACTTTGAGTAAATATGCTACAATTGCCACACGGGCAGGATGGCCCAGCGCTTTAGCTAATAATGCAATTGAATTTTGCTTTTCAGTGAAGTGATCGGTTTTGGTTGCACCCATTTCAATAGTTTAATATTGCAATATTACGATAAAAAAACTGTACAGCAAATTTTTTAATGCTTTATTCTGAGTAATTTTTGATGGAGTGATCTTTTAAGTAAGAATGAACCCATCCAATTTGATCATAGTTATGGGCGATCATTACAAGTGAGGATAAATTTTATTAGTTAAGAAATATAAAGCTTGTTTTGCTAACAATATCCAGGATAAAGGCATAGAAGTTAAACTGATTGCATCATTTTCCAATCTTCGATTTAATAAAAGCTTTTCCTGTGAATGTTAAGAGTTCGCCTGGGCTAAGTTATGGAATCTAATGCCTGATGCTTGTACATTTTAGTGTCGTATGCTTTATTACCAATTGCTGTAACAATAGTCTGCTCGCTAATTCGGCAGGTAATCTGAGATGAAGTAGCATAAAGTTGATGGGTTTCTCTTTAGACTTTCCATTATTTTTGCCGTGAATTTGTTTTCATGCAACAACAGAAAATATTACTGGTATTATTAAATTCAAATGGCGATTGTTTATATGGCACTGTGATTGCCAGGCAGATCAAAGAAGCAGATTACCCCGGTTGTTATTTAACCTGGGCTGTTAATGACCGTTGCAAACAAGCCATCTTACACAATCCATACATTGATGAGATCTGGGAGATTCCCACGGAAAAATCGTTAACCAGCACAAAAGAATGGAATGCCTTTGTAAAGCTTGCGGAAGCCAAAAAAAATGCCGGCGAATTTGCTCAAATATTTTACCTGCAGATCATTGGAAAAAATGTAATGAATCTTGACGGCAATATCAGGGCTTCCATATACCGGAATTATCCTCACCCGGTAAGTGTTTCCCAGCAACCGGTATTGCGGCTCACCGATGTTGAAATAGCGAATACAGCAGCATTTTCCAGAAAACATCAACTGGCCTCTTATAGGCAGGTTGTATTAATAGAATGCGGGCCGGATAGTTTTATCTCTTCGCTCAACGCTGCTTCAGCTTATGCTTTTGCGACAAATATTACTGAAAAAAATAAAGATATTGCTTTCATCCTTTCTTCCAACAAAAAAGTTGAACATCCAACTCCGCAGATCATAGATGGCAGCACCCTGAGTTTCCGGGAAAATGCAGCATTAACCGTGTATTGCACATTATTTATCGGATGCTCAAGCGGCATTTCCTGGATTTCCACTTCTTCAGCGGCAAAACCATTGCCAAAAATCATTATACTTAATGATAAAGCCGTTCTCAATTCGTCGATGGTTGATGATCATGCTATGGCAGGTTTGCCTGTTAACGACATCATAGAGCTACATGAATCGGCAGACATAATGGAACGATTAAGCACTTGTTTTGAGCAAGCTGTTAATGGAAAATTTACTGAGGCAAGAGCTATATATCATCAGCCTTTTAAGAGATCAAATTTCAAATACCTGTACCATGTGGCACAGAACAGTTTTGCAAACTGGAATTTTGTGTTTCCCTTCATAGCTTTCATCAGGGCAATACGGAAAGATGGATTTCATGTAAATGCCCTGTATAACCTCATTAAATCATACATAAAACTTCCGGTATATGCTATCGGATCAATATTCAGAAAGAAATAACATTCACGGAATATTAATAATCATTCACAAAGCTGTATAAGTTAAAATTATTACCTGCTGCTTCAATTTTGTTCATCAGTAACAGCTTATCAACATCTTTCATCCTGCGGTTTTTAATCAGCTGATAGGCTTTTTCTGTCAATAGCCATTTTTTCCGGTGGGTATGCTGTAATGATTTATGGCTGTAGATCTTTTCTTTTAATGCCCTAATGCCTTTTTTTTGAGATGCTACTGTTTGTAAAATAGGCACCTCTTCTTCTCTTTGATGAAATGCAGGAGCCAGCATCATGCGCAGATTATTAACAAATGCATCTGCACCTGGCCTGTCGGATTTATTCACCACAAAAATATCTGCAATCTCCATCAATCCTGCTTTCATCGTTTGTATCTCATCTCCCGATTCGGGCACCAGCACAACAATTGTTACATCTGCAAGGCCAGCAATTTCAATCTCACTTTGTCCAACGCCAACCGTTTCAATGATGATCATATCAAATCCTGCCACTTTAAGTATATCGGTGATCTCAATAATTTTAGGATGCAATCCGCCTACAGAACCTCTTGATGCCAGTGATCGGATAAATACGGATGGAGTATTATACCATTCACTCATCCGGATCCTGTCGCCGAGAACAGCTCCAAGATTAAAAGGGGAAGACGGATCAACACACAATACAGCTACCTTTTTTCCATCTGCAACCAGTTCCCCGATCAGAGCGTCTGTTAATGTACTTTTGCCAGCTCCCGGAGGGCCTGTAATACCAATGATATTATCCAGTTTATTAACAGGCAACAACTGCAAGAATGTATCGTACCCTTCCACTTCATTTTCAACCAGGGAAATACTTCTTGCCAAAGCTTTAATATCAGCTTGCTGGATTTTTTGTAAAAGTTCTTCCCACATGCCGCTAATATAGTATCAATAAATCAAATCAAGCCCACCTTTTTAGGTATCCTTTTCCCAAATGCATTATTTTGTATCATAATTAAAAAGACCATTGTGGAAAGAACAGGTATTTCTGTTGTGATACCCAATTATAACGGAAGAAAACTATTGGAAGAAATTCTGCCTCCGCTGTTTGACGCATTAACGCAAAGTGGTCAAACATATGAAGTGATTATTGCTGATGATTATTCAACAGATGATTCTGTTCATTTTATACGACAAGCCTTCCCGGAAATAAAAGTGATTGAAGCAGAAAAAAATCTGGGGTTCTCACCAACAATAAATAAAGGGATTTTTGAAGCCAAATTTGATTATGTTTTATTACTGAATAGTGATGTGAAACTTAGTGCGGGATATTTTCCCGGGTTATTCCGTTATTTTGAAAAATCAGACACTTTTGGTGTTATGGGAAGGATCATCGGCTGGGATGATGATGAGATACAGGATGGAGCAAAATACCCCTCATTTCATGGTGCAAAAATTAAAACTACCGGTAATTACTTACCGCTGGAACCAACTGCTGAAGGCTGCTGGTATTCCATGTATCTTTCCGGAGCAAATGCATTTGTAGACAGGCAAAAGCTAATTGAATTGGGTGGATTTGATGAATTATTTGCACCATTCTATGTTGAAGATTATGAACTGAGCTTAAGGGCATGGAGGCTTGGCTGGAAATGTTATTACGATCATTATGCAGTATGCCGGCACAGGGTTTCCGTTTCTATCAAATCGAAAGCCAGTAAAAAAAAGATCAACACCATCTATTACCGTAATAAGATGTATTTACATGCCATGCATTTATCGGGTATGGCGCTTTTTACCTGGTATATTCAATTGTTACCTGAAACATTGATCAGGCTCCTTACCCTGAGGTTCTATTACCTCAATGCTTTAAGGATGTTTTTGCAAAACCGAACTGCAATGAAACAATCAATGCATCGATTTAATTTGATTGCAGATAAAAAAAATAAAATCATGTCTGTGAAGGAAGTTGTCGATAAAATTACCGATTCTTTAACCGGCAAAAACATCAAACGTTTTTAATTTAGTGCAATGACAAACTTTATTCCGCTATTTCCCCTTGGTATTGTTGTTTTCCCCGGCGAAAAACTTAACCTGCATATATTTGAACCCCGTTATAAGCAACTGATCAGTGATTGTTTTGAACAGAAAAAACCATTCGGCATCCTTCCGGTTGTAGATAATAAGGTTTGTGAAATGGGAACCTTGGTGCTGATCTCAGAAATAAGCAAGATTTATGAAGATGGTAAAATGGACATCAGAACCGAGGGCCAGGAAATATTCAAGATACTGGAGTTTATCCGCGAATTACCTGATAAGATGTACAGTGGTGCCATCGTAACTTACCCGGAGAACGATTACAGGGGCAGTGTTTCACTTATGAAAAAAGTAGTGCATGGAATCCGTAAGATTCATGAAAGCATTGGCGTGAGTAAAAATTTTTATAAAGAAGATGATTCCTTACTAAGTTACGATGTAGCACATCATGCAGGACTTTCTATTGCCGAAGAATATCAAATGCTCGAATTCATGAAGGAATTGCATCGTCAGGAGTTTTTAAAAAGGCATCTGGTAAAAGTACTTCCGGTTTTGAAAGAAATGGAAGAATTGAGAGGGAAAATAAAACTGAACGGACATTTTAAAAACCTGGAGGGGTTCAAATACTCATAAATGCATGCTTACAGTTTGTTTAGATTTTGGGAATACCCGTCTCAAAGCAGCTCTTTTTGAAGGCGATCAGTTGAAAGAAAGCAAAACCCTTTCTGATGATGAACTTTCTACAATTACTGCACTCCTGGATTTATGGAAGCCGCAAAGATGTATCCTTTCATCGGTGATCAGGCCACATCCTGAACTTGATGCCCTGCTTGCGTCCTGCACCGATTTTCATAAAATCAATGTACATACCCATTTAAATTTTAATATCACTGTGGGTAAGCCTGAAACTGTTGGTGCCGACCGGCTGGCCCTGATGGCAGCAGCTGTTCGATTCTTTCCGGGAAAGAACAACCTGATTATTGGTCTTGGTAGTTGTATCACTTACAATTTCATCAACCAATATGGTCATTTTTTGGGTGGCAGCATTTCACCGGGAATGGATATGCGGTTCCGCGCCATGCATGAGTTTACTGCCAAACTGCCACTTGTTGAATCCAACTGGAATTATCCTATGATCGGATATGATACCAAAACCAACCTGCAATCTGGAGTGATCTGCGGAATGGTTTGCGAAATTGAAGGGATGATCGGGCGCTACGCCAGTAAATACAGCAACTTTAACGTCGTTTTAACCGGGGGCAATTCCACCTATTTTGCCAGTCAACTTAAAAACAAGATATTTGCCGACGCTCAATTTTTATTTAAAGGACTGTATGCACTTAGTGAACTCAACAACGGAATGGTTTAAGCGAATTATTGCCTCTACATTTTCCCTTCTACTTCTCTTTTGCGCAATTGCTCAGGATAACTCACCATACTCCCGTTATGGCGTAGGCGATTTAGTGCCAGGCCAAAATATCATCAACCGTGGCATGGGGAGTGTATCTGCAGGATTTGGCCAGGGGTTGAACCTCAATCTCACCAACCCGGCTGCGCTTGGCAATATTTACACTACAACCTTTGAATTAGGCGGTGAATTAGATATCAGAAGTATTAAAAGCACTACAACACCAGACAAGTTCAAGTCGAATAATGCCGTTATTTCCTATCTGCAAATCGGGTTTCCCATCACTTCGAAAAAAATGATGAAGCGTGGAGACATTTGGGGTGTTAGTTTCGGATTGAAACCAATAAGCAAAGTAAACTATAAAGTTCAGGTCAATAAACGGATACCCGGGGTTGATAGTACATTTACTTTGTATGAAGGTAAAGGCGGGTTAAGCCAGGTAAACTTCAGCACTGGATTTAAGAAAACCGGAAAAGGTGCGTTGAAAAATGAAATCAGTATAGGGTTTTCTACAGGTTATACGTTCGGCACAAAAGATTTCAGTACAAAAATCAGCTTCCTCAACGACTCCGTAAGTTATTACCGTTCCAATAATGAAGTGCTTTCGAGATATGGCGGGGCATTTCTTCACACAGGAGTACAATATCTGTTGCATCTTTATCCCAATTCGAAAAACGGCTTTATCCGCTTTGGTGCATACGCTAACTTCGAGCAAAAATTAAATGCTTACCAGAGTACCATCAATGAAACCTTCGGGTATGATGGAAATGGAACCCCCATCCCTATAGATAGTGTTTATCGTACCACTGATGTGAAAGGGCAAGTGCAGTTGCCGGGTACTTATGGAGCAGGAGCCATGTACCAAACTAAGAATGGGCAATGGTTGTTAGGCGCTGATTTCGAATTCACCAACTGGAGTATTTTCCGCAATTACAACAACGAAGAATCACTGCAAAACAACTGGGTGATAAGGGCAGGAGCAGAATATTCGCCGGTAAAGGAGAATCCTACTAAATTGAGATACTGGAACAGTGTGAAATACCGGGCAGGATTTTTCTATGGTCCTGATTATGTAAAACTTGGTGATAATCGAAATCTATATGCCATTACAGCAGGCGCCAGTTTCCCCCTTACCAGTTCAAGGATTTTAGGTCGCGGCGAATTTGTAGTGCTCAATACCGCCATCGAAGCGGGTGGACGGGGCAATAAGCAATCTCTTGGAGTAAGAGAAAATTTTGTCCGGATTAATTTCGGCATTTCGATGAATGCACGCTGGTTCCAAAAAAGGATCTACGATTAATTGCATTTGAAATACAATTGCATGAATAAGCATTTACTTTTCATATATCATCGTACAGCTCTTTTCATAGGCTGTATTTTTTTTCTTTCCTGCGAGAATGATGAAGCAAAAGTTCGTAACCTCAACCAGAAGAAAACCGGTGTTGAAGAAGCCAAATCAATCGTTCTTAATTATACTATTGGTGGCAAAACAAAAGCCATCCTTCATGCACCATTGATGCTGAACGTTCAGGATATTGTGCCCTATGTTGAATTCCCATCTACGCTTCATGCTGATTTTTATAACGAGCTCGAAAAGCCTGAAAGTATGCTTGATGCGCGTTATGGAAAATATGAACAGAACAAAAGCACCGTTTACCTGAGGGATAGCGTTAGGGTGATCAACAGTGAAAAAGGAGACACCCTTTATTGCAATGAATTGTATTGGGACCGTAACCGCATCGGCAACGAATTTTATACCGATAAGCCTGTTCGGATCCGTACACGAACCCAGTGGATCAACGGGAAAGGGATGGAATCTGGACAAGATTTCAAAAACTGGCATATCATCCATTCAGAAGGCTTCATTAGCATCCCTGCATCACAATTCCCGGATTAAATTTTTGTTTATCGTCAGCAATTTGAATAAAATTAGCAGGCTGTATCCACTGATGGATTAACTTCGGGCATAAAGCAACTCATTCATGGAATACCGTCGCTTAGGTAAATCGGGGTTACAGGTAAGCACCCTTTCTTTTGGAAGCTGGGTGAGCTTCAGTAAACAGATCAATGATAAAGTGGCTGATGAACTTATGGGCATCGCCTATGATCAGGGCATCAATTTTTTTGATAACGCTGAAGCATATGCGCTGGGAGAAAGTGAAAAGATGATGGGCCGGGTTTTGAAAAAGAAAAAATGGGAACGGAGTTCATTTGTGGTTTCTTCAAAAGCTTTTTGGGGATGGCGTGGAAAGGAAAATAAACCCAATCAAACAGGCTGCAGCCGAAAGCATTTATTGGAAGCCTGCGACGAAGCCTTACAAAGGTTACAAGTTGATTACCTCGACTTGTACTTTTGCCACCGTCCGGATAAAAATACGCCTATAGCCGAAACCGTTTGGGCCATGAATCACCTGATACAGCAAGGTAAAGTGCTCTACTGGGGAACCAGTGAATGGAGTGCCGTAGAAATCATGGAAGCGCATCGGGTAGCAGATCAGTACCATCTGATTGCACCAACCATGGAGCAACCGCAGTATAATCTTTTTGAGCGCGAAAAGATGGAAAAAGAATACAGGGATATTTTCACTCAGATTGGCATGGGA
The DNA here is from genome assembly GCA_026391525.1 of Sphingobacteriales bacterium. Lineage (GTDB taxonomy): Bacteria > Bacteroidota > Bacteroidia > Chitinophagales > Chitinophagaceae > Ferruginibacter. Next base: position 50,749 of record JAPLEF010000016.1, on the reverse strand, counting down.
ACTACTATATGGAGCCCTTTGGCTTCAGGATTGCTAAGTGGAAAATACAATGATGGCATTCCAAAAGGCAGCCGGTTTGCACTGGAAGGTTTTGATTGGCTTAAAGACCGTTGGGTAGCTGATGAGAAAATCAAGAAAGTGAAAAAAATGGCAGACCTGGCCACCAAACTTGGTGTTTCAACTGCAGCACTGAGCATCGCGTGGTGCATTAAAAATCCTAATGTCAGCACGGCCATTCTTGGCGCCACCAAAAAACAACAAATCATTGAAAACCTGAAAGCCATTGAGGTAGAGAAATTACTTGATCAGGAGTTGATGGATAAGATTGAAACCATTATGAAAAATAAGCCTGTACTCCCTGATTACTAACCCATGGCATCAATCATCATTTATGGTATTGCCAATTGCGATACGGTACTAAAAACTATGAAATGGTTCAGGAAAGAGCAAGTGCCATTTTTGTTTTATGATTTCCGTAAAGATGGCATCAGTGAATCTTTACTGAAAGAATGGGTTAGTAAAGCAGGATGGCAGCAAGTGCTGAACATAAGGAGCAGGAATCTGAGAGAGATGACAAAAGGGCAATTACCGGCAAATGAAAAGGAAGCTATAAAATGCATGCTTAAAGACCCGTCGGTGATAAAAAGACCGGTTTTGGTAACCGATTCGATATTACATTTCGGATACAATGAAAAAATATTTCAAACTATAAAAAAATAAAACCATGAAAAGATTTGCAAATGCCAAATGGCAGGGAACCGGTAAAGAAGGCAAAGGAAATTTAAGTACCCAAAGCACCGTACTTAATGATACGGCCTATTCATTCTCCAGCCGTTTTGAAGAAGGCATTGGTACAAACCCTGAAGAACTGATAGCAGCTGCACATTCGGGATGCTTCACTATGAAATTAAGTTTTGTATTGAATGCGGCAGGATTTACTGCAGAAAGCATTGAAACCCGTTGTGATATCACACTTACGGATGGATCCATCACTACATCATCGCTCACTACAAAAGCAGTTGTTCCGGGAATCAGTGCAGAACAATTCGCAGTAGCCGCTGCTGATGCCAAAGCCAATTGTCCGGTTTCAAAACTCCTGAATTGTGATATCACTCTTGATGCAGTTTTAGCATGATGATTAGAAACAAAAATAGATTTAGCATCCATTTTACATCCCTATCATAACAATCCATGAATTTCCAAAACAAAACTATTTTCATCACTGGCGCATCCAGGGGAATCGGAAAAGCTATTGCACTTAGGATGGCAAAGGAAGGCGCCAATATTGTTGTTGTAGCCAAATCGATTACAGAAAACCCCAAGCTGGGAGGCACCATATTTTCTGCTGCTGAAGAAATAGAAGCCGCAGGAGGCAAAGCCCTTGCGGTAGCTTGCGACATTCGGGATGAAAATCAGGTTCAGTCTGCTGTTGATAAAGCGGTTGAGCATTTCGGAGGCATAGATATACTGATCAATAACGCCTCTGCCATATCGCTTACCAACACGGAACAAACCGAACCCAAAAGGTTCGATCTGATGCATGATATCAATGTAAGAGGTACCTTTTTTGTAAGCCGGGCATGTATCCCTCACCTCAAAAAGAGAACCAATGCACATATCGTTACCTTATCTCCGCCCATAAATATGGATATGAAATGGTTTGCTAACCATATCGCTTATACGCTGAGCAAGTACAATATGTCGATGATCGCCCTTGGCCTTGCAGCGGAACTGAAATCATTTGGCATTGCCTCAAATGCATTGTGGCCCAGAACAACAATTGCCACTGCAGCGGTTCAAAACCTGTTAGGTGGGGATGCACTGATCAATATGAGCCGTAAGCCTGAAATAGTGGCGGATGCCTGCTATCATATTCTTTGCAAACCTTCAACAACTTATACGGGGCAAACACTGATTGATGAAAATGTATTGGCTGAAGAGGGAATTACAGACCTTTCGGCTTATGCGGTAGTTCCGGGTGCACAGTTGTTTAATGATTTATTCCTATAAGAGAAAGCTACTCATTTCCATAACCAAGAGTTACGGGTTTTTTGTGAAAGAGGGGAGATAGCATTTTTTTAAATTCTGATTGCGACTGCATTTGTTTCCTTTTCAAACATGCTTTATACCGATTGGACAAACAAATAGTCCAATATCGGCTATCGCCTCATTGTACTATTTGTTTGATACCATCGGCATTTAAGATTTATAAAATATTGGCATATTATATAAATCACATTGGTATAAGACTTGAAAGATCAATGTATTGATACTATCCATCATTTCGCTCCGGCCTCATCATTGGAAACAACAATACATCCTGGATACTGTGCTGGTTACAAAGCAGCATGCAAAGCCTGTCGATACCGAAACCGATTCCGCTGGTTGGAGGCATCCCATATTCTAATGCCCGTAAAAAATCATGGTCGATGAACATCGCTTCATCATCGCCTCTTTCCATCAGTTTCGCTTGTTCTTCGAATCGTTCTCTCTGTTCTACAGGATCATTAAGCTCGCTATAGGCATTTGCGATTTCCTTGCCATTGACGATGAGTTCGAACCGTTCCACCAAACCGGGCTTGCTACGGTGCTTTTTTGTTAACGGACTCATCTCAACCGGGTAATCGGTAATGAAAGTGGGCTGAACGAAATGCTTTTCGCACTTTCCGCCAAATATTTCATCAATCAATTTTCCTTTCCCCCATTTGGCATCTGCGTGTATGCCTAACTGTTGGCAAACGTTCCGGATGGCTTCTTCATCCATCCCGGAGATATCAAAACCTGTATGTTCTTGAATAGCTTCAAACATGCTGATACGCCTGTATGGCGCTTTGAAACTGATCATTTTATCTTCAACCGAAACATCAGCACTACCATTCACTGCTATTGCGGCTTTTTCAAGCAATTGCTCCGTGCAATCCATCATCCATTCATAATCTTTGTAGGCTACATAAAACTCCAATACCGTGAATTCGGGGTTGTGAGTACGGTCCATCCCCTCATTCCTGAAATTCCGGCTGAATTCATATACCCATTCAAAGCCCCCAACGATCAATCTTTTCAAGTAAAGTTCATTGGCGATACGCATATACATAGGCACATCCAGTGCATTGTGATGAGTTGTAAACGGCCTTGCCGCTGCACCACCAGGTATACTTTGCAAAACAGGTGTATCTACTTCAAGTGCGCCTTGAGCATTTAAAAAATCTCTAATGGCATTCACCAATCGGGTACGTTTTACAAAAACTTCCTTAACGGCAGGATTCACAATCAAATCTGCATAACGTTGGCGGTACCTGAATTCAGGATCGGTAACTTCATCGAATGCTTCCCCATCTTTTTCCTTAACGATGGGCAGCGGCCTGAGCGACTTACTTAAAATGGTGAACGTTTTTACATGTACAGAAGTTTCACCGGTTTTGGTGGTGAAAACATATCCGGTAATACCCACGAAATCGCCGATATCAACCAATTTTTTCCAAACGGTTTGGTAAAGGGATTTATCCTCCCCGGGGCAGATGTCATCCTGCCTTATATAAAACTGCATCTTACCTGTACCGTCCTGCAATACCGCAAAGTTGGCTTTACCCATATCGCGCACACTCATAATACGGCCTGCCATACAAACAGCTGTAAATTTATCCTTATCCTCTTCTCCTTTATAATGTGCACGAATATGAGCCGATGTAGTATTAACCGGATAAAGTGAAGCCGGATAGGGATCGATACCCATCTGACCCAGTTCTAATCTTTTTTCCCTGCGTATGATTTCTTGTTCAGATAAATGCGGTGTGCTCATAATTCTTCAATGATCGGTTTTGAAACAATAAAGGTAAAGGTTGTAATTGTTATCCGAGTAAAACCTGCCAGGCTTGGTTTACTTTCCCTGTATTCAGTAATTTTTGTGCATAACGATGCAATTCTTCTTCCAGTTCTGTGGGGTTGATAGAAAAATACTGGATGATCTGTTTGTATTGCTCATCGTCGAAGGCAGGATCTAAATCGGGAAGTTCATGTACATTCGCCAATTGCCCGAGGTCGTTACCGCTAAGCCACTTACTGTAACGGATAGATGCCGGTAAAGCATCAACGCCTATACCTAATTTCATATTAGGTTTTTCCACTTCAAAAATGGTTGATGCGTTTGCCCTGGTATACCAGTGGCCTCCCAGCCGGGCCACCAGATCCAGTTTACGCTGATCAATCTTCCCTTCCTGATCTAAAATCTGTTCATCAAAATGCATCATCAATACTTCTGCCAGCACCAGGTTTCCTGCACCTCCTTCGCTTCCCAGCGGAATCACCTGATTCACTTTACATTCCAGTTTGATTTTACTTTCCAGTACCATCGGGGGCTTCACTATATTGGCAGCTTGCATGGTAAATCCGGCTTTGATAAATTCATTCGTTCCTTTGGGATATTCGCAACTGGCCAAACTGGTTTGTTGCAACATCGGGTAGTCAACCATATTGATGACCACTTCAGGTACTTCCAGCACATTTTCCAAAGTGTGTTTGGTGGTATTATCACGTACCCTTCTTGCCGGTGAAAAAACTACAATAGGAGGGTTAGATGAGAATAAATTGAAAAAACTGAAAGGGCTCAGGTTTATCTGTCCTTCCTTATCAATGGTTGAAGCAAAACATATCGGCCGTGGCGCAATGGAATGTTGCAAATAATTCTGCAAATCTGCAGGCTTCAGTTCCTTAACATCAATAGTGAGCATAAGCTTTTTTACTTTTTCAACGCGAGGATAGAAAAATCCGATTCATCTTTTACGATGGTATTATGGAGCTTTCCTAACGCATCTATTTCCATTTCCACCGTATCACCCGGCTGAAGCCATTGCTCCTTGTAATTGGGATCATTAAATTTACCGGTTCCATTCAACTCCAGGAAACAACCTGTTCCTACTGTGCCGCTTCCAATCACGTCGCCCGGGAAAAGGTTTACACCATAGCTGCAACGTTCAACGATTTCGGCGAATGTCCAGTCCATATCGCCCAAATTTCCTTTACTCACCTCTATGCCATTCACCCGGCAAATCATACCCAGGTTCCAGTTTTTACCTGTGTGTCCGTTTTTACAAGGTATTTCATAAGGTTCCAGTTCATCTAAGGTTACGAGCATTGGGCCAATAACCGTTGAAAAATCTTTTCCTTTTGCAGGTCCTAGGTTCAACAACATTTCTTCCATCTGTAATCTTCGGGCACTCATATCGTTCATGATCATAAGTCCACCGATATATTCATCAGCATCAGCGGCTCTGATATTTCGTCCAGGCCTGCAAATTACTATTGAAGCTTCCAGTTCAAAATCCAGTTTTTCGAAATGGTCGGGCATACAAACAATTTCCCCGGGGCCCTGAATGCTGTTATGGTTGGTGAAATAGAAAATCGGGTACTGGTCGAATTCAGGTATCATATCCACTTTTCGATTGCGCCGGGCGGCAGCTACATGCTGGCGAAAGGCATAACCATCCCTGCAACTCGTTGGATGTGGCACCGGAGCCAGCAGGAAAGCGTTTTCATAAGGGGTTGCCAGTACGCTTCGGGCGAGGCCTTCCTTAATGCGCCGTTCAGCAGCCATGGCCAGTGGCATCACGTCATCCCAGAAGTTAAGGAACATGGCCATACTGATGGGCAAATCCGGATGCAACACATCTGTGTCGTATAATAGACCGTTAACAAGAATGGCCAATTGGTCGTGTTCACCTTTGAGATAAGTAACTAGCTTCATAATTGATATTAAGTGCGCACAAATTTAGCATTACCCTTACACCTAAAAAAAAGGATTTAGTATATTTGCATAGATAAAAAATCCGTTCAAATGCAATTTGAAAAAATTTATAATAAAGGACAAGCTCAATTGTTCAGGAGCCAGTACCTTGAATACCTTACCAAAACACATCCTTTGGTGATATGGGGCATGTACACACCCGTACTTTTCTTACTTCCCTATTATTCCGTTGAAGTGTTACAATTGAGTGGATTGAAAACAGCTCTGCTATTCCTTTCAGGTGTTTTCTTCTGGACGTTCACCGAGTATATCCTGCACCGATTTGCGTTTCATCATCACCCGAATACCGAAAAAGGAAAGAAAATAAACTATATCCTGCATGGTAACCATCATGAGTACCCGAGGGATAAGGAAAGGTTGTTTATGCCGGCAGTTCCAAGCCTTATACTGGCTTCTGCGTTCTTCTCTGTATTTTATTTAGTACTAGGTAGGCATGCATTCCCTTTCTTTCCGGGATTTATGCTGGGTTATCTGATTTATGGTAGTATGCATTATGCCATTCATGCATGGAATCCTCCTTTCAAATGGATGAAGGGTTTGTGGAGAAACCACCATCTGCACCACTACAAACATTCAGATTTGGGCTTTGGTGTAAGCAGTACTTTATGGGATCATGTTTTCGGCACGATGTTCAATTTGAAAAAAGAAAAGGAAGACAAAGAGAAAGTGAAAGATCTTATGTTCAAATAAATTCACCATCGGTCTTCTTCGGCAATATCCTCTTCGTGACTGAATTCCTGTCGCGATTTCGTAGCCTTCTCCATACGTTCAACAATCATTTCTGCAATCAGTTGGCCCGCAGGAAGGCCGGGATTTTGTTGCAAAAGCAATTTCAATTTTTGTTCAGAAATATCAAGCCGGTAAAGCAGTTGCACCAAATGGCCAAAATCGTTTAAAATTAGCCAGTTGATTTTTTCAGCAAGCACTTTTAAAACGATGTCAGCATTCGTTTCGGGTTGTAGCCCAAGATCAAAATGCAGATTGATTACCGGTGAGATATTTGCTTCCATGATTGAAATATTTTTAGTTAACGATATTAATATTCCTCAGTGCAATAAGACCAGCTTCTGGTTATAAAGTTACGCGACAATTTTTTTAAGTTGGTTTAAATTAATACCGATTGGACAAACAATATAGTCCAATATCGGCTATCGCCTCATTGTACTATTTGTTTGATACCATCGGCATATAAGATTTATAAAATATTGGCATATTATATAAATCACATTGGTATAAGTTGAAGAAATGCACAACATGAATTCAGTTGTTCCCAACTTAATATTTTTCAATTATTCCTAAGGCGAATAAGGCAAAATCGTATTTCACAGGATCTTCCGGATCCATTTCCTTAAGGGCTGAAGTGAGTTCCATTGCTGCCAGCCAATCGGTTTGTTCACGCCTGAGCAAATCAAATTTCCGGGCTACACGGGCTACATGAAGATCAACCGGAATCACCAGTTGTGAGGGTTTAATCGTTTTCCAAATTCCAAAATCCACCCCTTTCCTGTCTTTCCGAACCATCCATCGGAGAAACATATTGATACGCTTGCAACAGGAATGTTTAGCCGGACTGGCGATATGTTTACAAGTACGACTGGGATAATCCGGGAGAGAAAAAAAATAATCGCAGAATGCATTGATGCCATTTCCTGTATCTGCATCACCGTTTTTCATACCCTTTGAAAAGGCTGCTTCAAGTGATGAATGGGTTTGGTAATGATGCTTGAAAAAAGAAATAAAATAGAGTAAGTCTGTAGTATTGAATGTTCGATGTTTGAAAGAAAGCAGATTTTTCAGATCCTGATCAGAATGATTCAAACAGAAATCATACGGGCGGTTGTCCATTCTTTGCATCAGTTCTTTTGTTTTACTGATGATAACGGGTCTTTGTCCCCATGAAAATATTGCTGCAAAGAATCCCGCTATTTCAATATCGGCTTTAGCAGAAAAAAGGTGAGGTACGGCAATAGGGTCATCTTTAATGAAAGCGGCCTGATTGTATTCCTTTGCTTTCTTTTCCAGAAAATCATATAACTGTTCCGTATACACGAAATTATCCGATTGCCTGATTGAGGTCATCAATCAGGTCATGTGCGTCTTCAATACCGATACTCAACCTTATGAGGCCATCTGTCAATCCGTTCTTGATGCGTTCTTCTTTCGGTATGCTGGCATGAGTCATGCTGGCAGGGTGATTGATCAGCGATTCTACACCACCCAGACTTTCGGCAAGAGAAAAAAGTTTTGTACTGCTGAGCACTTTCATTGCAGCTTCAGTACTATTATCTTTCAAAGTGAAACTCATCATGCCTCCAAAATCTTTCATTTGTATTTTGGCAATATCATGATTAGGATGATCTTCAAATCCGCACCAATATACTTTTTCCACTTTAGGATGCTTACGCAGATAATGAGCAATCAATCTTCCGTTTTCACAATGCTGGCGCATCCTTACATGAAGCGTTTTGATACCACGCAACACCAGGAAACAATCCATTGGTCCGGGAACAGCGCCACAACTTTTCTGGATAAAATACAATTCATCTCTTAGGGCTTTATCGTTCATGATGAGTGCTCCCTGGATCACATCACTATGTCCTCCGAGATATTTGGTTGCTGAATGCATTACGATATCCGCACCTAAATTCAGCGGATTTTGAAGATAGGGTGATGCAAAGGTATTGTCTACACAAAGTATGGCGCCTGCTTTTTTAGTGATTGACGCAACAGCTGCTATATCCGTGATGTTCATCAGTGGATTGGTTGGTGTTTCAATCCAAACCAGTTTGGTTTTGCTATTTAGTGCTGCAGTGATATTGTCGGCAATAGTTGTATCTACATAATTAAACTTGATCCCGAATTTTTGAAATACTTTGGTAAACAGGCGGTAGGTGCCACCGTACATATCGTTAGCTGCAATCACTTCATCGCCAGGTGCAAGCAATTTGATCACGGCATCTGTTGCTGCAACTCCGCTACTGAATGCTAATCCATAATTACCTTCTTCAATCACTGCCAAAGCGGTTTCCAAAGCGGTTCGGGTTGGATTTTGAGATCGGGCATATTCATAGCCCTGATGCTGGCCGGGTGAAGTTTGTACATAGGTGGAAGTCTGGTAGATCGGAGTCATGATTGCGCCTGTACTTGGGTCGGGTTCGGCACCTGCATGGATGAAACGGGTGGCTTGTTTCTTATTGCGGAGTTGTTCGCTTTGATTCATATTACTTTGATTTACTGCGCAAAACTACTTATAATTATTGCAAGGAAAATGATTATTTCTCATGAAGTGCTGCAGCGCAAAGATAGCGCCAGTCGTAATTCCGGGCATCATAAGCATGAACCGGCTTGTGTTTTTTCTGCAAAATCTGTGGCCGGAGAATATCCAAACCTACCAGTTTCTTACGTGCTTCAAAAAGATAATCCACCATCCGGGAATCTTCCATCCATTCCTGCTGTGGTGGTTCAAAACCTACTTTATCGGTACGCCATACCACGCTGTCGGGTAAACGCTTATCCATCAATTTTCGCCAGATGTATTTATTATATCCCTCCCTGATCTTGAATGAAGAAGGCAGTGAAAAGATGAACTGCACCAAATCTGCCTGTAAATAAGGAAGCCGTACTTCTACACCATGTGCCATGGAATTTCGGTCGCTGAAACGCAACAGCTCTTCCAATCCGTTTTGCATGGTATTGAAATACAGCATGTCGTTAAGTTTGGTTACAACGGGTTTATGGATACCTTCCCACTCCCTTCCTTTCACAAAAGAGCGCATATGTTTGCTGATATCGGGATGATGAATGATTTTTTTAAATTCCTTCTTCTCAAGTGCTATCGATGCGTGAGACGGCAAAAAAGCTGCTACTAAATTTTTCACATTCCAACTGAAACCGGCTTTGTGCTGCCGCATGAGCTGGCGTTCATATTTTGCCCCTGAAAACTTATACCTGCTTACCATCTCCTGAAGATACCAATGTAGGTAACGATGGTAACCGGCCAGAATTTCATCTGCTCCTTGTCCGTCTAACAATACTTTTACACCATGTAAGGCAGCAGTTTCATATACTTTATACTGGGTATAGATACTTGATGAAGGAAAAGGTTCTTCCTGGTGGTATAACAATTTCTCAAACGAATCAATCATATTAGAAACATCGGGTACAACCGGAAAATTGGAAACCCGCAAAGCCTTGGTGACTTTCTGAACATGAGCAGATTCATCTTTTTCAAAACCCGGGAAAAAAGCAGAGAAAGTTTTCATCCCAGAATCCGATCCGCTTTGTTGCATCATATAATAAAGTATGGAAGAACTATCCAGTCCGCCGCTTAAACTGCATCCAACAGGAACATCACTTCGAAGCCTTTGCGTTACTGATCCGGAAAAAAGCAAATCCATTTTTTTCATCGCATCCTCATCCGAAATTTTTATCAGCGCCTGTTTATCGATGTTAAAGTAAGCTGTGATGCGCAATTGCTTTCTTCTATAAATGAGATAATGGGAAGGAGGCAATGAGAAGATATCCTTGTAAAATGTTTGTGCCTTGTTAGCAGGATTTTGCACATAGCCAAGGGTAAGGTAATTCAGGAGCATTTTTTCCTCCACTGTTTTATGGATACCTGCTGCCCATAAGGCTTTCATTTCGCTGCCAAAAACAAACTGCTGCTTATTGGTATGATAAAAAAATGGTTTTTCGCCAAAGCGGTCTCTCGCAGCAAAAAGGCTTTGTTCGTGTTCATCCCATATGGCAAATGCAAACATGCCATCAAAATATTGAACACATTTTTCTCGGTAACAATCATACGCAGCCAGAATTACTTCGGTATCACTGTTGTTGTAGAAATAATAGCCCGCTTTTTTCAATTCCTTTCTGAGCTCAAGATAATTGTAAATCTCTCCGTTGTAAACAATGCTGTAACGCTGTAGATAATGCATGGGCTGGGCAGCATCATCGCTCAGATCGATAACTGCCAGGCGACGGTGCCCGAAACCGATATTTCTCCCAGGGCCTATCCATGTTCCCCTCCCATCTGGGCCCCGATGAGCAAGGCTTTCGCACATGGCATGCAACACATGGGTTTGAATGTGTTGAGGGTTAGTGGAAAGAATACCTGCTATTCCGCACATAGGAAATCATTTATGGCTTTTGAAATACTACTGTTGCTGAAATACCATCGGAAGCGAAACAGTAAGTTGATCCCATGCTATCTGTAAGTTCACCGAATCTCCTTTTCCGTTGAATACCATGGTAAAATCTTCAAGTGCGGGTTTTTGTTCTGCAACCGGAAGATCAATTTTAAAAACATCTTTTGTGGAATCCATATGTAAACCCCAGGTGTACAAATTAGTATTAAGGATGATCGACCATCTGTCGGCAAAAGGAATGCAGTAAATAACATACCTTCCTGCTTTGATGGGTTTTCCTGCTATACTGAGGTCTCTGAAAAATTCAATCTCTGTTGCCTCATTTGCTCCAAGGCGCCATTCTTTGCCATATACACAAATGCTGTTGGAAGATGTACCAAATACCTTTCTTCCTTTTTTGTGTGGTCGGCTATAAATGACCCTCGCTATGGGAGCTTCTTTACCCGTTTCATTCATTTTTAAGATAGGATAATCCGAAGGGTAATAACTTATATCCATCGGAGATTGATCAATGGTAACCAATGCATTTACCTGACCGAATTTTAACGTCGTATCAATATCCCTCTGGCTGATATCTTGCGCTTCCTGACGCTTGCAAGACATGATAGCTGATAAGAAAATGAAAAGGATACTTATTCGAAGCATAGCTTTTGAAATTACTTTGATTTAATTGAAGTTTCTATAGGTAATACCACTTTAGCATTTTCCCAAAGCATCAGTAATTGCATTCCCTTTTCAGTTGCTTCAAAATACATGGTGAAATATTCTACCTCTTCTGTAATTTTTTCAACCGGCAAATCTGTTTTGAGAACCTCTTTGTTTATATTGTATCGGAAAGAACCCCAGGTATCTGTTTCTTTATTGATGAGAAGGGTCCATTTTGTAGCTTGAGGAATGGCATATAAAGTATACCTGCCTTTTTTAAGGCGTGAATTTGCAATGCTAACGTCCTGATAAAATTCTATCTCTGTTGCTTCATTAGCACCAAGCCGCCATATCTTGTCGTAAGCGATCAGGTCTCCAAAAATTACCCTTCCATTCATTGCAGGCCGGCTGTAGATAAGCCTCGCCTGTAGTGGTGCCGTAGTTTTTTCCTGAACTTTTAACAATGGGAAATTGGCTGGAAAATAACTGATATCAAGAGTTGATTTATCAAGGATGATTGTTTTATCCTGCGCTTGTAAACCAAAATGAAATAAGCAGCAAAAAAAGAAGAGTATGGTCCTGATCATGTTTTTTTCTCAAAGATAAATCAATCGTTATGGATTAACTGAGTGTAAGCCTGAAATGCTGCAATTTTTAATTGAGGGAAAAAAGAGGCGTATGCTTCTCCTAATTCCTCCTGATGATCATTGAATAATTGATAAGCAGTAGCCGATTCAGTGATGTATTTTGCCCGCCTTGCCAATCCTGCAAAACTTTTTTCGATGCCCCGTTTTTCACGGTAATTCAATAACCAGTTTTGGGCTTGCATATAGCTGAAAACAGGTTGAAACGCTTCCGGGAAGGGTTGGGTTTGTTGATTGAGCCTATTGTAAGTTTCCTGAACAAAAAGAGCCAAAGCTTCCTGATCCTGAAAATTATCAGTATCGTTCGCCACAAAATAGTCATATGCAATATCTAAAAAAGCACCTGCATATAAACCATAATGAGTTTTGAAAATAGATTTAACTTCCTGGTTGATGGGATGTGCATCTGTAAACGCATCAATGAACCGATGTAATCTTATCCCACTAAAATAATTCCCTGTATAATCATACTGTACTTTCCCTTTGATAAAATCACTGGTCATATTCCCTGCAAGCACATCGGGTTGTTCAAACGATAAAAAAGCATGGGCCAGGTAATTCATAACTAAAGATACTGTTAAAGAAGCAGGAGGCATCAATGCGGTCAATTTATGGTTTAGTTGTGAAATACTGGCAATCAGATTGTTAGTATGACGGGTTTCATCCTGATTGCTGACACCTATCATAAACCCCCGGTTTATACAAATAATGATGTAACTTTCTGGTATAAATCAGATGGTTGCCACTTCTCTTTTGTTGTAACTGCAACCTCCTTTTTTTATCAATGAAAATGATTGTTCAATTTTAAAAACAGAAAACATGAGTACAAAAAAAGTAGTTGCCGGATTGTTGCTGGGTGCAGCAGCCGGTGCAGTTCTGGGTGTGTTATTTGCTCCTGATAAAGGATCGGAAACCCGGAAAAAAATTGCCAAAAAAGGAAAAGATCTGGCAGACAATGTAAAAGACCGTTTCTCTGAATTAGAAGAAACAATCGCTGAAAAGTACGATAACATCCGTTCGGAAGCAAATGATCTGATGGGAAAAAGTAAAGAAAAAGCGAAGACTTTCAAAGAAGACATTACAAGGAACATGTCGTAACATCAAGCCTGTATTCAATACTACTATATGAAACATCCCATTATTGAA
>JAPLEF010000016.1:0-37313 GCA_026391525.1 Sphingobacteriales bacterium | reverse complement strand
TAGAAATATTGCTTGGAAAAGCAGGGGATTACCTGGAAACAAGGGTTGATCTGATTAAATTATCAGCTACCGGTAAAACGGCTGATATTATATCTACCATCCTTGCTTCTGTGGTGATTTTTTCTTTTGCCCTCGTCTTTTTTGTTTTCCTCAATCTGGGTATTGCAATATGGCTTGGGGCAATATTGGGTAAAATGTTTTATGGTTTTTTTATTGTTGCCGGATTCTATCTCTTGTTGGGCCTGCTGTTTTACAGTATGCGCAACAAATGGTTTAAAGAACCCATAAGCAATATGATCATTCAAAAGATACTCAGCAAAGATGAAAATCAATGATAAGGCTTCCTTACAAGTAGCCATTAAAAATCTTGAACTTAAAGAAAAGCAGCAGAAACAAGAACTGCAGGAATACTATCTGCATACCTTAAACCATTTGCGGCCAACCAACCTCATTAAAGACGGGATACAGCAGGCGATGTCTTCACCGGGATTGGTTAAAACAGTAACCGGTGTCGGAATAAGCTTGTTATCAAAAAATATGTTGTTGAAAACCGCTGCTCCGATCATTGGCCAACTTATTGGTAATTCACTAAACAAGCCTGCACAAAATGGCAAAGCCATAGGAAAATTAAAAGCCTATAGCGCAGCAATCTATAATAATCTCTTCAAGAAAAAGGAAGATCAGCCTTAGTCTCTTCTAATGAAATCTTTTCCGGAGACGTTCAACACAAATATATACGGCTATTTTGCCTTGAACTTCGCAATAGCCTGTTTAGAAAATTCTGAGAGAATCAATCGTCCGCTGATAGCTGCACGTTCCTGCAACAAATGATCCCAATGATCTGTACCATGCCAGGCGATTTTTTTCAATTCTGCCATAGCGGCGAGACTGCTATGAGCAAGGCTATTCGATAAGCGGTGTACCGATTCATCCATGTTTGCAATGTTCGGATGCACTTCTGCAAATAACCCTTTCTTCTTTGCCCATTCGCTGTTGCGCCACATACCCGCATCTATTGCCAATGCACTGAACGCCGATAAGCCTATTTTCCTTTCTACTGCAGGGCCTACCACAAATGGCCCGATTCCTATTGCCAGTTCGCTCAATTTGATATCTGCAGCTTCTACCGCAATGGCATAGTCTGCTGCAGCGGCAAGGCCAACTCCGCCGCCAACACATTTTCCCTGTATGCGGGCGATAACAAATTTGGGGCAACGCCTGATGGCATTGATCACTTCTGCAAACCCACTGAAAAATTTCAAGCCTTCTGCTTCCGAACTAATCAGCATGAGTTCATCAAAGGAAGCACCGGCACAAAAAGATTTTTCCCCGGCACTGCGCAACACAATCACTTTTGTTTCATCATGTGTGCCGGCAAAATGAATTTCTTTGGCCAGTTCAGACAATATTTTTCCGGGTAGGGAATTGCTCTGCGGGTGAAAAAACTCAATAGTGCTTATACCTTGATGGATCTCAGCTTTTACATATCCTTCCTGAATCGTTGTTATCATAAACTTATTTTTTCATTTGTACCATCGTCAATATGGTGGCGATGCCTACAATTTCATCGCTGTCGTCAAAAATTTCAACCAACCATTTTACGATTCCTTTTGGAATATCTGCCCCTTTTGGCATCACTATGTCTGGATTAGGTTCCTTCAATTCCTGTGCTGTTTTTTCTTTACAGGTAAACCGTATATAAATAGACATACCAGGATAAACCGGTTTGGTAAATCGCAATTCATCAATACCATAATTAAGGAGTACCGGATTTTTTTCATAGCTGTCCACAAATAATCCTGCAGCAGCACTCATGAGAAAATATCCGTGGGCTACCTGTTGCTCAAACATGGTTCCGTTAAAATCGGTTTGTATGAGGTGTGCATAAAAATGATCTCCACTCAAATCGGCAAAACGATTGATATCTTCTGAAGTAATGAGTCTTTTTTCTGTTATAAGCTGTTCAGAGATTTTCAGGTCTTCAAAATATTTTGTAAACGGATGCACATCATCGGTAAACCCTTTTGCATTAGGCTGATGCACTGCACTGATAGCGGTAATCATCGTAGGTGAACCCTGAATGGCTGTACGTTGCAGGTAATGCTTCACTCCTCTTAAACCGCCCATTTCCTCACCTCCTCCTGCGCGGCCAGGGCCACCATGAACCAACAAAGGTAACGGTGATCCATGACCTGTACTTTCCTTTGCACAATCGTTGTTCAATACCAATATACGGCCATGATAGGTTGCTGCACCCAATACATAATCCCTTGCCTGAACAGGATCGTTGGTAACAATGGTTGAACATAAACTGCCTTTTCCCAGTTTGCTCAGGGCGATCACATCATCGTTATGTTGATAAGGCATCAAAGTACTCACCGGACCAAAAGCTTCAATATTGTGGGGTTCATCAGAACTAAACGGATGGTGATTCGCCAGCAGCAATGGGCTTAGGAATGCTCCGGTAACCGCATTGGCATCTACAACTGCTACGCTATCGAGCGAACCATAGATGATTTCAGAGCTGGCCAATAATTTTTGAACCTGAGCCCTTACTTCCTCACGTTGACCATTACCCGCTAATGCGCCCATACGAACTTTTTCATTCGCAGGGTTACCGATCACTGTTTTCGACAGTTCAGTAGTAAGCGCTACCCATATGGCTTCCATCCTGTTTTCTGGTACGAAGATGCGGCGTACGGCGGTACATTTCTGGCCGGCCTTAACCGTCATCTCTTTTCTCACTTCTTTGATGAAGAGATCCCATTCGGGGTTTCCGGGTTCTACATCAGTACCCAATACCATGCAATTGAGCGAATCGGCTTCCATATTGAACGGTACACTGTTGGCAAGTATAACTGGATGTGATTTAAGCATCAAACCCGTACTTGCCGAACCGGTAAAAGTAACCACATCCTGCGATTGAACATGATCGAGCAGGTTGCCGGCACTACCGCAAAGCAACTGGAGCGCCCCATCAGGCAGGATTCCGGAAGCGTCAATCCTTCTAACAACAGCCTCAGTGAGAAATGAGGTGACGGTAGCCGGTTTCACAACTGCGGGTACCCCTGCCAGTAAGTTAACAGCGATTTTTTCCAACATCCCCCAAACCGGGAAATTATACGCATTGATATGTATGGCAACCCCTTCTTTCGGCACCAGTAGATGATGCCCCATGAAGGTTTGTGCTTTGCCAAGCGGGATAGCATCTCCGTCCAGACAAAAAGGCTGATCCGGTAATTTTCTTCTGAGGGAAGCATTGGAAAAAAGATTTCCGATACCTCCTTCAATATCAATCCAGCTATCTACGCGGGTTGCACCAGTACGTTGGCTGATACGATAAAACTCTTCCTTATGTTCAAGCAAGTAAAGCGCCAATGCTCGTAACATCCTGCCTCTTTCCTGAAAGGTCATTTTTCTTAAAGCCGGATTGCCCTTTGCTCTGGCATAGTTCAATACGGATGCAAAATCGATGCCTTTGGTGCTTGCTGTGGCAACAGGTGTGCCGTCAATCGCATCGTACAAAACCTGTCCATCGCCCTCTCCGGTAATCCATTTACCGGAAATAAAATTACCTAACTGATTCATACCGCCAATTTATACAAATTTATTCTTGTGTGCAGAAAACCTTCAATAAAAGAATATCAAGAAATTCTAAATCAGGGGATCAGGAATTTATAGTAAGTTTTAACTTATTCCGAACTGGCGGAGATGGTGCTGAACATGTTTGGTATGGAGCATCATCCATTCCTCATAATTCAGTGCACCGAAAACAGGGTGTGTTGTTGTTTTTGTAATATCCGCTTTAAAGTAAAGAAAGAAATCTTCAACAGATTGTTTTAATAAGCCTATTGCGGCATTCAGGTTTTCAGTATGAACAGGTATCGGTTCATCAGGCAAGAGGGTTTCGGGGGCCCTTGTGTTTTCACGAAATGCCTTATCACTATAAAGGAAGGCTCTGTATTTGGGAAGATTTTCAGGGTCGGTAAGTAGTGGGTAAACGATTTTACCTGAAGAAACATCAAAAAAAAGCGTTAGATGTTCAACCATTTGTTGAGCATTCATTTTGCCCCATAGATTCATACGTTGAGGTTGCAAGTTTCCCAGTAGATCGAAGAGGGTTTGGCGAATGAAGACTGTGTTGTTTACTTGCGGCTCCATCTTCAAATCAGGTTTGCTGAAGTTTACGCAAATCTATCTCTATACAGATGCATGCAAAAATTTCTTCGATGCTTCCTTCCCCTGCTATCATTTTCACTTTATCAAATTTTTGATAATGATCGGCAACAGCAGCGGTTTTATTATGATACTCCGTTATTCTTGAACGGATTACCTGCTCATTGGTATCATCGCTGCGGCCGCTGGTTTCGCCTCTTTTCATGAGACGTTTTACCAGTTCCTCTTCACTAACGTCGAGGGCAATCATTACCGAAATTGGAGCTTGACGGTGTTCCAGTAATTTATCCAAAGCTTCCGCCTGTGCAGAAGTTCGGGGAAATCCGTCGAATAAAAAACCATTTACATCCGGATTTTGATCGAGTGCAGAGCTGATCATCCCAATAACCACTTCATCGGGCACCAACTGGCCCTTATCCATCACTTTCTTAGCTTCAAGACCCAACGCAGATTGCCTTGCAATTTCAGAACGCAACAAATCGCCCGTACTCAGGTGCTTTAACCCATAACGGTCAATCAGCTTTTCGCTTTGTGTACCTTTTCCACTGCCCGGGGGGCCAAAGAGTATTAAATTGAACATATCAACAACTAAACGATGGTTTGAATGAAAGATAGTCCTTTTTAAAGAAAAAGATACCTTCCAATGGTAAGAGATCTCCCCTGCTTACAGTAATATAAAGGTAAATATAATATTCAGGCGTGAATTTGAAGAGTTTTCGTTGAAAAAAGTATTAATCCTGATAATTTTTCTTGAATTCAGCGTCATTATTAGAAATTATTTAATCGATGAAATCAAAAGTCATTGGTATCCGCAATTCCTTAAAAAGGTTATCTCTGAAACCCTTGATCCTTTGCTGATTTTTTGCCGATGACTAAAATTTCAGTTTGATACCACCATTAATTACAAAGCCTTCAGTATGGTTCCAGATATCATCGAAAGTAGGATTAGTAAATGGCGGGTTAACCACAGCTTTATAGTTGCTTTGCCGCTGATCGGTAAAGTTTTCAAAATTGATGAATACGGAAATCTTATTGAATGTTTTTTGCGCCATAAACCCGAATTCCCAAAAATGAGGTGTTTGGATTCCATTGAATAAATACTGCTTATCAGTAAAATATCCCTCAAGGCCCAATTTGAAGTTGTCTTCCTTTTCATACATTAAGGTAAGATTCAATTTGTTTTTTGGTAAGAGGGGCAAAAACTGATTTCCTTTAAGATAGGTTGCCCTTGCATCCGTGAAGGTATATCCAATAAAAAATTTGAGATCTTCATGATAAATGAATTTCAGATTTGTTTCAAAACCTTTACTGATTACAGGTGAGTTTGCATTGTAAAAATAATTTCCGCCGGAGCTGTTTTCTTCTAACACAAGAGAGTTGTTGATGCTGGTATAGAAGAACATTTGATTGATCGTGAAACTTAGTCCATTAAAAATATTCGTCTTATAGTTGAGGTCAGCTGTTCCACCAATACTTCTTTCTGCAGTAACATCCGATAAGGGTAAAATATCCTGATACTGCAAACGCTCTGCCTGTTCTGTAAAAATGGTCGGGATTTTATATCCTAAACCGCCTCCGATTCTGGAACTTAGTTTGTTTGAAAATTTATATAATCCATAAATCCTTGGTAGCACGAAGATTTGATATTTATTGTAGTTGTTGTTTTGATAAATCGCCTGATCCATTCTTAACCCTGATTCAATTTTTAATTGATCTGAAACGTCCCAGGTATCCTGAAAATAACCCCCGCCCGTAAAGGATTGTGTGTTCTGAATATTCGTTTGCCTTTGTTTAAATTTATCAAATACCAGATTCAACCCTGCATTAAAAGTGTGCTTATTCTTGTTAATTACAACTGCCAATTCAGTAAAGCTATTCACATTATAACCAGAGAAGCTATAGTTGGGAATACTGATTTCCCTTTCATAAGTAGCGATGCTTTGTTTCAACGTGAGGTTGTCATCATTATTGAATTTTTTGTTGAGTTCTAAAGTAGTTGTGTTTCTTGTGCTGTTGTTCTTTTCAAAATAAACATGCGTAGCATCAGGTTGGTTATTGATCACTTCCATATCACCACCAATATTGGTATTTTTGGTAAAACTATTTCCCAGCATAAGGGTAGTTGATGGATTGATTTCAAAAAAAACTCTGGGGTCGAATGTAAAATTCTTGCTTTTTGGTATTTCAGAAAAATTATCCTTGTCTACATCAAATGCTTTTTGGAAGTTGATGAGTCCTAAAAAAGAATAGCCAACTTTTCCTTTCTTGCCAGACACATACCCACCAATATTTGTTTGTCCGATATTCGATTGGTTAAGTATAAAATCGGCTTCAAATTTTTTCTTTGGATATTTACTGATGAAATTCACAACACCGGCAATGGCGCCACCACCGTATAATGTTGAGGCAGGACCTTTGATCACTTCAACTTGTTTCAAGTCTAATGGCGGTATTTCCAGGATACTCAATCCACTGGCAAAATTGCCGAAGTTAGGATACCCGTTTTTCAGCAATTGGGTATATCTGCCATCTAATCCCTGAACCCTGATACTTGCATTGCCACTTGTAGCAGAAGTTTGTTGCACTTGCAAACCGGTACTTTCGTGAAGCAGCATAGAAACATTGGCAGGGCGCATATTGTTTTTTTCATCCAATTCTTCACCGTCGATGGTTTCAACCCTTGTAGGCGTATTATTTATCGTGCGGCTCGTTCTGGTTGATTGAATGATCACTTCATCTAAGTCATCAGTTTCTATTTCCATTAGCACCTCAATACTGTCCACGGGAAAAAGTGGTAAAGTAAAACTATCCGTAATAGTTACATAACCTTTCATAGTGAATGTAAAAACCTGCCAGCCATCTGAAAGATCATCAAACACCGCAGACCCGTTGTCGTTTGTGTTTGTGAATATGTTTTTACATTGAATATTTACTCCACTCAAAGGCAATTTACTGGCATTATCTTTTACGGTGAAACTTACTTTATTTTGTGCTGCAACGTTACCTATGAATAGCATAACGGCAAGCAACGCAAGTATTTTTTGCATTGTAAGTATTTAAACTGTTGAACGATGGAACACTACTATTAAAGCATAGCGATGAAGGGTAAACTTTGAAGACGGATCAACAGGTCTTTGGCGGCTGCCAAACGTTGTCATGGAATCCTGAAACAATACTATGATGATCGATTCGGAAAGATTGTTTGTGAGCTATTGCGTGACGGGTACAAACAGATTTAAAAAGTTCGAATCCGGTTACAATAACCTGACCACAACAACTACAAAAACAAAATGGACTGCAGGATTCTTTTTCGTGATGATGTTCATGATCTGTTGAAGGATTGATCGTTGCTGATATCGCAGTTGCTTCCTTACACTCATATGCATCTGAGCAAGGAAAAAAAGGAAGCAGAAAAAAATAAAAGCTGAATAGGAAATGAACAATTTTCACTATTCAAAGGTAAAGCATTACTTATAGAGTTGAAAATAGGATAACAAGATTTATAAATATTGACCTTCAAATAGGTACATAAAACGCGTAAATGAAAAGCTGAACCCTGTAATTTCACCTAACTATTGAGCTGTATTTTGATAGTGCTATTGATCATTAATGAGATCTGCAATTAATCAAGGTTTTCGAAATACCTTCCATTTTGTAAAACCCCTCTGAAAAGCTATTTTTGCCTTCCAATCTCAAATCCATTTTATGGGTAAAACTACATTCAGTCAGCTTGCAGAAACCTTGATCGCTTCAGAAATTGTTCGTTTGGGTGCCAGCATTAAAGAAAAAATAAAAACCGGTAATCATATATACAATTATACTATCGGCGATTTTGATTCAACCCAATTTCCTATTCCAAAACAACTGGAAGATGAAATCGTGCAGGCTTACCGGGATGGTTTTACTACTTACCCAATCGCCGAAGGAGAGTTGGAATTGCGTCAGGCCATTTCTCATTTTCTCGAAAAAAGAGAAGGGCTTCATTATACTCCACAGGAAATACTGGTTTCCAACGGCGGGCGGCCATTGATTTATGCCATATTTAGAAGTATTGTAGATAAAGGAGATAAAGTGATTTATCCGGTACCCAGCTGGAATAACAATCATTATACCCATTTTACTGATGGGGAACATGTGATGATAGAAGCCACACGTGAAAACAATTTCATGCCAACAGCCGAACAGATAAAACCTCATATCAAAGGAGCGAGTTTGCTGGCATTATGTTCGCCGCTTAATCCAACAGGTACTGTTTTCAACAAGGCAGAACTGGAAGCCATCTGCGATCTGGTGATCGAAGAAAATGCCAGCCGCCCGGAAGGATCAAAGATGCTTTATATGATGTACGACCAGATTTACTGGACACTAACTTACGGCGATACGCATCACTATAATCCGGTTTCTCTTCGGCCGGAAATGAAAGCCTATACTGTTTTTGTAGATGGTATCAGTAAGTCGTTTGCAGCCACCGGTGTTCGTGTTGGCTGGGCAATGGGTCCACAGGAACTCATCATAAAAATGCGGTCGCTAAATAGCCATATCGGTTCCTGGGCGCCGATGGCGGAACAAAAAGCTGTAGCTCATTTTCTGAAGAATGATGCTGCTGTTGATGAATATTTTATCCATTTCAAATCGGAAGTGGCCTATCGGCTTAATCATCTTGCAGATGGATTTAGAAAACTTAAAGAAGAAGGATTGGATGTGGATGCCATTTCGCCACAAGCTGCTATATATCTCACCGTACAGATAAATCAGGTAGGAAAGAAAACGGCTTCTGGTGATATACTTAATGATCAGTCTGCAGTTACGGAATATATTTTAAGTGAAGCCAAGTTAGCGATGGTGCCCTTTGGATTTTTTGGCGCAGGAAAAGAAAGCAACTGGTACCGGCTCAGTGTTGGTTGTTGCCGTAAGGAAGATATCGAAACTGTAATAGGAAATCTCAGGAATGCATTGAAGCAATTATCGTGAAGCTATTAATTTTTATTAGAGAGGAAAACGAAAGGCTGTTCCTTTTTTCTTCTAACCAGCTTCTTGATTTCAACAGTATTGTTGGTAACCTTGTATTTATTCAAATCGATTAGCTCATGTGCAGTTGCGAAATTATCAAGACGTTCCACTGTAAATAATAATTCATGCAGCCATCCTACCTCATGCTCGATAGCTTGTGGCGTCATAAGATCCTGCTTAAACAGTACTAATAAATCACGGTTAGATTTATTCATTTCTATCTGCTTATTTATATCCTACCATACCTTGCTGATTGGGGCAACCGCAGAATGCTTTCTTGGAAGAAGAGCAACCGCTTGCCATCAATGCAATAGCAATTAAGGCAATAGATATCAGTTTTATGGATTTTTGCATCATGAATCAGGTTACAATTTAAACTATTTTCACGGATTAAAATTGCACAAGATCGCAAATTCTTGAAAATATTAACATTGGAAACAACATCTTTAAAAGTACTGATTGCTCCGCTAGACTGGGGACTTGGGCATGCCAGTAGGTGCATACCACTGATAAATAAGCTTTTAAGTATGAATGTTTCCGTAACTATTGCTGCATCAGGGCCTTCCGCCTTCCTTTTGCAGGAAGCATTTCCTGGATTGAAAATTTTGTATTTAGAAGGATATCAAATCCGTTATCAGGGACGAAAAGGCTGGTTTACCTGGAAGTTACTGCAACAGATTCCCAGAATCAAATCAACTATCAAGCAAGAAAAAAAGTGGCTCTCCAATTTTCTTCAAAAGGAAAATTTCGATGCGATCATTTCAGATAACCGTTATGGGTTTTATGACACTTCTATTCCTTCGATAATCATTACGCATCAGTTGTGTATCCAAACCGGGTGGAGTTTTTCAAATTATCTTTTACAGAAATTCCATTACCGGCTGATCAACAAATTTACATCCTGCTGGGTGCCTGATTTACCAAAGGAACCATCATTGGCCGGCAAACTTTCTCACCCCGTTCAAATGCCCGGAATACCGGTAAGTTATCTTGGACCATTAACCCGTTTTTCAAAAAAAGAAAACTTTTCGAAATACCGGCTTTGCATTTTGCTTTCCGGACCTGAACCGCAACGGACCATTTTTGAAGAACAGTTAATAGAACAGTTGAAGCGGGTAAGCTTTTCCGTTATGCTCATTCGTGGACTTCCGGGTTCCGATACCCTATTAAACGGATTGCCCGAAAATATCATTCAGTTTAACCATCTGCGATCAGAAGACTTACAGAAAATAGTAGCCGGCTCCGAATATGTACTCGCCCGCTCAGGATATTCGAGTATCATGGATTTATTGAGTATGGGTTCGAAATGTATTTTTGTGCCTACACCGGGACAAACAGAGCAGCAATACCTGGCCCGTCATCTCGCAAACGCTGGATATGCTTTTAGTTGCTTGCAGAAAAATTTTTCACTGGAAACTGCATTAACCCAAGCAACGGCATTTAAGTATGGCAAACCTCCAAAAATGGTGATGAATGAAATGATGATTGAGGAATGGGTTAAAGGTTTACCTCTTGCTTTGCAACCTGCATCCCGTTAACTCCTTTATCTGCACTACCCACAATGGAATGGCTGCCCGCAGCATGAAAAAAATAACTGTAATGAGTACCTGCATATTTCATGATGGATATGGCGGCTCGATAACTCAAATCGCCCAAACAAAAAACGATACAATTAACAGGTTTGCCTGCTAACCATGGTATAAGATTTTCCAAATCCACAATAGCCGGATCATCTTCATCAGTATTTATAGAAACCCTTCCCATTACCTGAAATGGTTGAGCTGCCAATTTGATCAGTTGTAGCACTTCATTAAATACATGGGAATTCCCGATAATGATTGTTTGCAGTGGTGATTTTTTTTTATCGATGATCGGCACTGAACTGAACAGATTTCCGAAATAATTCAAAAATTGTGCGCCACGGATAGCCAGGCTCATCAAAAAAACGGAAAGAGGTTTAGTAGCATAATGTTTCTGAGCAAACAATCGCATAGCTCCATAAAACTGTTGGTGGTAATGCCTGCTTTTTTTCTGAGTACTTTCTCCTTTGAAATGTATGATTTCAACTTCAGGAAAATAATAATTCCTATAGCCTGCCTGCCTTATCTGCAAACTAAGGTCGATATCTTCTGCATACATGAAAAAACGCTCATCAAAACCCCCTGTTTGTTTAAGAATTGCAGTACGTACCATGAAGTATGCGCCGGGCAATACCTCTACTGCTGATGTTGCATTCTCCTCCAGATGGGCTGCATAATAAGCAGCAAAAACAGGGGATGTAGGGAAAATGGCTGTTAAACCGGATATCTTGTAAAAAGAGCTGGCAGGCGTTGGATCGCCACGTTTGCTTTCCTTGAGGAAGTTGCCCGAACCATCAATCATCTTAACCCCCAGTGCCCCGCAATCGGAATGACTTTCAAAAAATTCGAGGCAGCGGATAAAACTATCTTCCCCAACGATGGTATCAGGATTCAAAAAGAGGGTAATCTTCCCCGTTAGTAAATGCAACACCTGATTGTTTGCTTTCGCAAAACCGGCATTTTTCTTATTCCACAAAAATCGAACAGCCGGAAAACGATCTTTAAAAAATGTTGCGCTACCGTCGTTTGATGCGTTATCAACTACAAAAACCTCCGCATCTATTCCCTCAGTTGCCCGTAATACCGCATACAGGCTCTGTTCAAGAAAGTACTTCACCTTATAATTTACAATAACTACCGATAGTTGCAAGCTGAGCATTTAACAGCAGTAAAAATAAGATTAAAAAAAGGTTTTACAGTTATACCAGAGATGCAACAAAATAACCACCAAAAAAATGCCGGCCCAAATGAGCCGGCACCATTATTCAAAACCTTATTATGAAGCTAATTCGTGTTGATAAGGAATACACAACCCTGCCCGACGGCCTGATTGCTTGATGGCGTATAACTATATTGACCGGCCTGAATTGGTGTTCCGATAGCATTCAGGGTCATCATTTGTACACCTGTAGTGCTAAAATTTCCGCCTCCAACAAATTGAATACCGTTAATCGTAGTGGTTGCCGCGGAATAACTTCCTGTAGTGGCTACATCTACCATCAACCTTACATAGTTTGTGGTAGAATCCATGGGTATAGATGCTGAATAAGATCCCATAATCAAGGGCTGCTGACAATTTGCAGGGGCGCCAACAAATGTAAATGCGGCGTTACCCGAACTATTCACCAAAACCGTGAAAGAACAAGCTGCTCCGGAATTTTGTAAAGTGAATACATAAGCTCCCGCATTAATGGGTACACCTGATCCTACTAAAACCACCGTTTGAACACCTGCCGTTTGGAAAACACCTGCATTGGAGAACTGCATACCATTAACAGGATTTGTTGTTGTGATACTGTAATTACCGGGCGTTGTAACATTAGCAGTAAAAATAATGCCGGAATTATTTGGCGTTAATGGTAAACCAATGAAATAAGTACCTGTTACCTGAGGATTACAAGCAAGTGTATAGATGGCTTGCCCCGTAGGTGAGCCATTATTCACATTAATTACAGAAGTACAACCCGTTCCCGATCCACCATTAACCACCACATTGAAAGTACCGGTGGTGGTAGGGGTACCCTGGCCTTCTAATAAAACAGTGTAACTACCCGGACTGACAAAATTACCCGATGCTGAGAAAGTCATACCGTTTACTGCTGTAGTAGACAAGGTATAAGTACCAGGCGAAGTAACTGATACGTTTACAAAAATCTGGTTCGTAGAATCAAGCGCGGTATTAACCGTGTATGAACCCCCAGCCTGACAACCTCCTATAGTAAACACAGCCTGTTGGCTGGTGCCGCACAAGGTGATCAACGGAACAGTAACCGAATTCCCGCTTACTGCAATAGTTCCTGAACTGGCTAATGTTTGGCCGGTAGAATCCATCACGGTCACATTGATATTGCTGATGTTCTGACAAACCGTTAAAACAGAAGTATAACTGCCATTCACGATGGGAACATACTGAATGCCATATGGTGGTGCCTGAATCACAGCCATGCCATTATTGAGCGGCTGGTTATTGCAGGCATTTGCAGTTCCGGTGATATTCAATGCCTGACTTGCAGGCACTGTTGCAGTTATATTCAAAGTAGTGTCGTTACTGAACGGACCAATATTTTGGGTAAAAAACGCATTGCCACATTGAAAAGGTCCATTGTGGATACTCAACTCTAAACCAATGCTAGCAGGAACCAGGCCCGATACTACGCCCTGAGAATTGGTTAATCCCGTAGTAGTAGACCACCAGGTGTTATTATTAGGGATGCGCAAACGAACCAATGTATTGATAAGCGGCTGTGCATTCTGGTTAGTTACATTCAAAGTAAGATAAATGGCATTGCAAGGCACATCTACATTCCAGAAAGAAAAATGACTGGCCTGTAATTCATAATTATTACCCACCCTAGTTGCGGTACCTTCTTTTTTCCAGATACCACGATCATCTAAACTCCAGGTATCAATTTGTGATGGGGCCGAAGCTTGCAATGAAGCAGGTATCGGTAACCGCATAGTAGCCGGTTTTCCGGAAGCCAGTTGCAAAGGCTCTCCTGAAGTAGATTCCAAATCTACCGCAATCATTCCCGCAGATTGCAAAACATACATGTTAGTGGCATCCTGTGCCATAAAACTTCCCGGAACTATGGAAGCGATATCATCTCGTGTTGGATCAATATAGGCAGAAGAAACCCTAACCGTTCCCGTATAGGCGGCACCGGTAGCTTTTACAATCATACCATTGCCCTGAAAACTGATCTGGGTTCCGTTACTTAAAGCTACATTTCCTCCTGAAGACGCATCAATGGTTCCGCTTACTGTTTTAGGAATCAACTTGATGTTAAGATAATTACGGCCGGTTGTTGCAGAAAAAGAACGCAAGGCCTTAAAATATCCGGCTTTATTTACAGTGATTGTAGAAACATATTTATCCAGATTCACATTCGTCATGGCAAAAAAACCTTCCGCATTGGTTTGATAAACGCTGCCACCCAATAAAACCTCAGCCCCCGCAACGGGTATGTTGTTTTCATTGAGAACTTGTCCGCTCACATCACCTCTCAAAGGACTAGGTGCAGGAATACCAAATCCATCCCCTGGAGGAAAGGGTATGGGTTCTGTTGTATCGATGTTTTTAGAACAGCCAAAAAGCAGTATCGTGAGGCTGATAGCCAATATGGCCAAACGGTTGAATTTTAATAGTATCATGATAATTGGTTTTTTGGTTGAAAGGATCATTAAGTTATCCTGAATCCGAAAGATACCGCTATTATAGATTTTGCTGCCTCAGATGCAAGAATAATTAAACAAAGTTAATTTTTCGGCAAAAAAACTTAGCTATTTGATTCCCTTAGGGCTTGTTATCTTTGTGATATGTATAAAAATACCCTTCTTAATGCCATACAGGCTGGTGCTGCTCAGCTTCAACATTATTTCAACGGTTCGTTTAAAGTTTCCAATAAAGAGGGTATCAATAATCTGGTTACAGAAGCCGACCATGCAGCTGAAAAAGCAATTATCGATGTAATTCAACTCCATTTCCCTGATCATTTCATCCTCAGTGAAGAAACGGGAGAAATCAAAACCGATAGCCCCTATAAATGGATCATCGACCCCATAGACGGTACAGTAAATTTTGCCAATGGTATTCCGATTTGTTGTGTGAGTATTGCATTGGAGAAAGATGGAGAAATGATCCTTGGCGCTGTTTACAACCCCTTTATAAATGAACTTTTTTTCGCTCAAAAAGGTTCAGGTGCCTATCTGAACGACAAAAAAATCACTGTCAGTTCTAAAGATAAGGTTATCAAAAGTTGTCTCGTTACCGGATTTCCTTATACTTATTTGGATAGTCCGAATGGGCCCTTACAGGTTTTTGAAAAACTGATCCGTCAGGGTATTCCTGTTCGGCGATTGGGCAGTGCTGCCATTGATTTATGCTGGGTGGCAGCAGGCAGGTTTGATGGGTTTTATGAACATAAGCTTCAGGCCTGGGATAGTGCCGCAGGTTTTTTGATGGTAGCCGAAGCCGGAGGAACTATCACTGATTTTGATGGAAATCCTTATTCGCCGTATCAACCTCATATCCTTGCAACTAATGGAAAGATCCATCAGGAATTGCTGGATGTTGTACAAGGCAAAAAGTAATCATTAAAGCACCGGAGCATTCCATTTTATTTGGATTAAACATTCCGTTACTTCAACTGCATGGTATGGAACAACGCACAGAAATAGCAAACCTTGGTGAGTTTGGGCTCATTGAACAGCTCACGAAAGACATTGAAATAGTTAACAGTTCTACGCTTGTTGGTGTGGGCGATGATGGCGCAGTGATTGATCATTTTGGGCGCCAGACGGTGCTTTCAAGCGATTTATTGCTGGAAGGTATTCATTTTGATTTGGCTTATACGCCCCTAAAACATTTGGGTTATAAGTCGGTGGTAGTAAACCTCAGCGATATTTATGCCATGAATGCTACACCAACTCAGATCCTGCTAAATATCGGCTTCAGCAACCGGTTCAGCTTAGAGGCTTTGGAAGAATTTTATGCCGGCGTAAGAGCCGCCTGCGATGCCTATGAGGTAGACCTGGTAGGTGGCGATACCAGCAGTTCCGGAAAAGGATTCATCATCAGTGTAACCGCAATCGGTGAAGTTGCGCCCGACAGTTATGTAAGGAGAAATGGTGCCGGAGTTAACGACCTTATTTGTGTGAGTGGCGAACTCGGGGCAGCTTTTCTTGGATTGACCTTATTAGAAAGAGAAAAGAAAATTTTTGAAACAACGGGCACTCAGCCTGATCTGGAAGGCCAGGCACTTATTGTTGGCCGACTGCTTAAACCTGAAGCCCGAAAAGATATCATCGCTTATTTTGCCGAATCCGGAATCATGCCTAGCAGTATGATTGATGTAAGCGACGGGCTCAGTAGCGATCTGCTTCACTTATGCAAACAAAGCAGTACCGGTTGTGTGTTGTATGAAGATAAAATCCCTTTTAATGAAGAAGCCCGCGAATTTGCTTATAAATTAAAGTTAGACCCCACCGCCTGTGCCTTAAGTGGAGGAGAAGATTACGAATTGTTATTTACTGTTGCTCAAACGGATTATGAAAAGATAAAAGCAAATCCCGCCATCAGCATCATCGGCTATATGACGGAAACTGATGCAGGCTGCAACCTCATCACCCGTGGAGGAAATACCCACGCACTGGTGGCTCAGGGATGGAATCACCTCAAATAATTTTATTCAAACCCTTCATTAAGCCGGTTGAGAATACAGTTGATTGCCGCTTCAGCATTCTGAGAAGCCATCCAATAATTATTCAACATGCTGATACAGTTGCGGAATGCCGGCGACAATCTTTGCTTCTTTTCAAATACCTGAACTAATTCATTGCTATAAGCGAGATAAAGAATTTTTCCTGTGAAATTAGTCTGGTACAATACATGATAAACAGTGCCGGCTTTATCGAAAATCAACTGCAGGTAGGTATAGAGATTACTATTATCAAACTGATTCAACCCGGATAAAGGTGCACCATGCTCTTGCAAAGGAATCAGCTGATAATGATAAGGCAATACCTGAGCAGGATTGACAATCACCTGGCTTCCCTTAGTATAAGCTTGTGACAGCGCTATTTTTCCGATCAGCAATAAAAAACAGATCATAATAATGTTCATGCAATCTCTACGCTTCATAAACTATACTTCATTTTATAAAAGAACACAACGCTTTAAACATCAAATTACTTGAACTGGTAAACAGGATCCAGGGTAATTACATACAGATTGGCTTTTGAAGCATACTGCTGGTAAAACTTTTCTACATCTTTATAAAATTGATTGTAGTAGGTTCCATATCCCTGTGAAAAAATCAGGAAAATGTGCTGTTTATTGCCGCTCTTTGAAAGGAGGAAAGGTTCCTTATTGATAAGATAATGCAAATCATAAATGGCAAGTGGCTCAGTGTTTTCAGTTTTGAATGCAACAGCCGGGTTAGCCTGAAGTATACGCTCTATTTCTGTTTGTAACCTTCCGGAACAAGATTGATTGTCTTGCAGAAATTCAGGTTTCAAAATACGTAAGCTATCATTGATATAGGTACCCATGTAAACAACAGAACTGTCTCTTTGCATGACGTTAAGATGAAAAGGGATATAACCTTTTCGGCTCGTGTAAAGCATCTGCTCCACCGGAAAAAACTTTTTTTGTTTGATAAAATCGATATAAGCTTCCCGCTCTGTGATTTGGTTATTGGTACCGATGCCATATTTTTTGGCCACCATTTTATTGGTACAGGCGCAAAAAAAAGAGAAAAACATACTGATTGTAAGCCATGTTCTCATATACGTTGTTTTATATCATTAGAAAAAAGTAAGGCAACAACTACAGCCATTGCCTTACTATGTTGTTTACAGCTTCAGGTTAACCAGCATTTCATCTCCCACAACTGTCACAGGGTATTTACCTGCTTTGGCAAAGTATTCCTTTCCCGATTCAGTAACAAAAGATACGGTTCCGGCTTCAATTTCAAATACTGAAAAATCGGTTTTCTCAAAACCCTTTTGTTTTTTGAGTGCTGCAGGGATGTGTAGTTCTGCGTTGCCTCCTGTAATTTTAGCCCAAGCATTCACTTTAGTTCCTGTAATGGATGATTTAAAATAACAAGGTTTGCATGCAATTCCGGCAGCGATCCTGAAACAAAGGCCAAAACCTGATTCACAGTTTGTTCTGGGCTTATGAAAGTTAAATACTTCAACATAAATATAACTCACCGGGCAATCACCGGGAGGGCAATCGAATGGAAAAGTCGGGCTTTCTAATTGGGTTGCAACTGATCGTTGGGCTATTCCCTGAAATGCCGACAAAAGGAAGATCATTACTAAAAGCTTTTTCATGTTTATTATTTTGAGTTGAATGCTTACTCTGTTCACGGTTTTCAGCTTACCCGTACACCGGCCGATGTGGATGTAAAACTGCAAATGAGTGGCAACCAAAACAATTTTTCCTGCTTAAGAATCATCTGTCAAAACAAACTTTATTCAGCGGTTTATAAATGAGAAAAACCACCGAAAATTGAAGCTTTTTTCTTCCCAGATTTTGTTACAAAATCCTTTTATTTATTTATGCTAGTAAATAAGTTTGTATCTAAAATAAAATTATGAAAAAGAGATTGACCCAGCCTTACAACCGTTTAAAAATCGGAGCCAATATCAGAAAGTGGAGAAATATCAGGGAGATCAAACAAAAAGATTTAGCCGCATCGCTTTGTTTATCGGAAGCCGCCATCAGTAATATCGAAAATAACATAACGGATGTTACGCTCAGCCAGCTAGAAGACATCTCACTCACATTGGATATACCGGTAGAACATCTCTTTTGTGATCCGCAGGAATCACTTCAGGTGAGTTATCATGGTATTGAAATACCACCCGGAAAGAAACAGTTTTTACTGGATAAGGAATTACTCACCACTTTGTTTGCCAATATGCAGCGAAAGGATGAACAGTTGCAATCGATGATGCAGCATGTATTGCTTACAATGTCGGCTATTGTTCAGGATGATAAGAAGTTTGCTTAACTTTACCAATGCAGAAGCTTTGGTAAAGTAATGATGCATAAATTATTAACCGTCACCCTTTTTATTGGCCTGATCCTTCTCTTTGGCTGTAGCAGCAGTAAAATTTCCTATTCACCGGATAAAAAATTTCCCAAAAATTCGCTGTTGGAAGATTACCGGCTGCTGCGGAAAATTCTTGAACAAAAACATCCTTCTCTATACTGGTATACGCCCAAAGACAGTATGGATTATTTCTTTGAAAAATATGAGGCAGCCATTACCGACAGCATGACCGAACGCAGTTTTGCCTGGAAAGTACTGGTTCCGCTTACGGCTAAAATCCGCTGCGGGCATACCAGTGTCAGTTTGAGTAAAAGTTATGAGAAATGGGCGGAAGGAAAGATAATACCTTCTTTCCCGCTCTCGATGAAAGTATGGAACGACACGATGGCCGTAGTTGGAAACCTCAACAGGAAAGATACGGTGATCAGAAGAGGAACCATCATCCGTTCTGTGAACGGAATCCCATCAACTGAATTGATACGAACTATGATGGAATATCTGCCCAGAGACGGCTATGCAGATAATATCAATTATATGCGTGTGGGAAGTAATTTCAGAAATTATCACAGAAATATCTTCGGTATCAGCAAACAATACACGGTTACTTATGATTCTTCTGATGGCAGGGAAAGAACCGCAATACTGCCACTATTCGTTCCCGATACCTCCAAAAGAAAATTAAATGCAGACAGTTTGCGTAAAGCAACACGGCAACCGAAAATGAAACGGTCAGATAAGCTCGAAGCTTACCGTTCGTTAAAAATAGATTCCGCTCAAAAAGCGGCTTATCTAACGCTGAATACTTTTTCAAATGGGCATCTCCGAAAATTCTTTCGACGTTCATTTCGTACGCTTAGAAAGAAAAATATCACTGAACTGGCGATAGATATCCGAAATAATGGCGGCGGAAGGGTTGGTTTGTCTACCTTACTTACCCGTTACTTATCCCGTAAACCTTTTAAAGTTGCAGACAGCCTGTATGCTAAAACTCAAAGTTTACATCCTTACACCAAGTATATCAAAGGCCGGTTTTTAAATAATCTGGAAATGATGCTCATCAGCAGCAGGCAAAAAGACGGTAATTATCACATCAGGCATCTGGAAAGGAAAACTTATTCTCCAAAGAAAAAAAATCATTATAACGGTAACCTTTACCTGCTGGTAAGTGGGCCTTCATTTTCCGCAACCACGTTGGTAGCCAATACACTCAAAGGCCAGGTAAAAATAGTTTTACTGGGTGAAGAAACAGGTGGTGGCTGGCACGGTAATAATGGTATCATGATACCCGATATCATCCTCCCGCTAACTAAAATGAGGGTCCGCCTGCCCTTGTACCGTTTGGTGCAATATGAGCATGTGCCAAAAAACGGAATGGGCATTATTCCCGACATTTATATCGGAACCAGTTACGAGGCCTTGTTAAAAGGGTACGACCAGAAACAACGTGTAGCTATGCAACTGATGCAGTGGCAAGGCGCTATCAGGTAAGCAATTGAAACCCATCGCCGTCTTTTAAAAAAGGGAATTTTTTTCTTGCCCCATCTAAAAAATCACGTTCGAGTGTGATGGTGAAATTATCTTCGGTTCCGGTTTGATGATAAAGCCATTCCCCAAGAGGATCAACAATAAGGCTATCACCACTATATGGCACATCATGGCCATCTGTTCCAACACGGTTCACCCCAAAAACATACGCTTGATTTTCGATAGCACGAGCACTGAGCAGGGCTTTCCATGCCGGTATCCTTCGCTCAGGCCAATTGGCAACATAAATAAGAATATCATATTCAGGCGATTGCTCATCGGTTGAAAAAGATTGGCGTGCCCATACCGGAAACCGAAGATCGTAGCATATCTGTACATTGATTTTCCAACCCTTTACTGATGCAATCAGCCTTTTGTTGCCAGCAGTGTAATACTGATCTTCTCCTGAGAAAGCAAAAAGATGCCTTTTGTCGTAATAACCGAGGTTTCCGTTTGGCATCATCCAGATCAAACGGTTATAATAACGGTCGTGCGATTTTACGATGATACTTCCTGTGATGATCATTTGTAAACTACGGCTTAGGTCTCTCATCCATTGAACCGTAGGGCCATCCATGGTTTCTGCCAGCCTTTCGGCATCCATGCTGAAACCTGTGGTAAACATTTCCGGGAGAATGGCAATCTCCGTTTCATTGGGAAGGCTTTTTAGTTTTTCCTGAAACATCTGCAGATTGGCAGCTTTATCTTCCCAAAAAATAGAAGATTGTATGGTTGAAATGGTGATGGAGGCCATAAAATAATGTGCTTACTGCAAATTAACTTTTTCTATCACAACTTCCGGTGCCCGATTTGAAGGAAATACTATATTTTTATCGCTAATCTATTAAAAAGGATATGAAATTATTTTTACCTGTCTTTCTGCTCGGCATGGCAATCACAGCTCAACATTCGCTAAAAGCTCAGGACTGGAGCGGAAACACCTACGCTTACTATGAAATCTACCCGGGCTACATCGTAACAGAATCGGGAGATACTACTCGAGGATACGTAGAACACGGCAACCGAACCTCTAATCAAAAAGGCTGTACATTTTTTACCGATGCTTCTAAAAAAGAACGGAAAAAATACAAGCCTGCAGATATCAAAGGATATGGAGTAGCGGATAAGCATTACCGTACGATTGCATTCAGTGGCGGATTGATGAGTAAACCGGTTAGTTTTGTTTTACTTACAAAAGACGGAAGAATCTGCCAGTATGCCTATTACAGCAAAAAAGAAGGCATAAGTGAAATGATGGGTAAAAATGAAACGCAGGCTCAATATGATGAACGCATCCATACCGATGAAATTGTTTGGCAAAAATTAGATGAGAAGCCGATTCAGCAACAGGATTTTGCATTGGGCTTTGCTAAACGGATGAGTAAACTGGTTGATGATTACCCAGAACTGGCTGCAAAAGTAGAGGCCAAAGAAAAAGGATACGGACTGATGAAGATTTACGATATCGTTGATGAATACAATGCCTGGTGGGCAAAAAAGAGATAAACAATCTACATCATATAAAAATGCCCTTTCAGATTACATTCACTGAAAGGGCATTTTATTTTTTTCAAGCGCAAGCTGAATTTCTGTATTAAAAACTCAATTTCCCCATTCGGTAAATACTGGTATTTTCTGCACGAATAATATAAGAAGTTTCTCCGGTTCGCAAATAAACATCTGGGCGCAGATACATATCGCCTCCTTTTCCACCAACATCGCCGGTATTAAGGATGGGTTTCATGGCAGTAGCCTTACCGGTAACAGGATCCACGCCTACATGAGCAATCACTTTAGGCGTTCCGCCAAATACAACCACTTTTTTCTTTTCATCAAAATCATCTTTATCATTCATAAAGATCAGCACCAATTTACCTTTGATGATATCAGCAAAATAAGATACGGAAGTACCGTTATCGTTATTAGAACGGTTTTCCTTTTCAACGCTGGTATAATACAAAGATTTTCCGGCTGCATCGAAGCCGTCGATAATAATGTCCTCGCCATAGTAGGTATAATCTCTTGCAAACATATCAGTAGAACCCGGAGGTTTTGTAGGATCTGTTTTAGGAGCTTGCGAAGAAATATAATAACGTTCGCCAAGCAGTATGCTGGTATTATCGTGGAACAAAATCGATTTGGCGATGATGTCTTTCCTTTTTTCAAAAGGGGTTATCACGGCAAATTTTGCTGCATTGCCCGATTGATCGATACGGCTTAAGAAAGTGCCATGTAATGCCGTACCCATTCCGGCACGTACTTTTCCATCTTCGTTGTAATAACCGCCAACCGTAAAATCTCCATTAGGCGCAAAAGCCTGAACAACACTGGCCACTTTCTTATTGCCATCCATTGCAATCTTATATTCCTTCAGTTCTTTTCCATCAAATGAAAATATGCTGTAAGCATTGCCATCTGATTTCATGTCGGTTTTCTTCAGGATAAAAACTGTACCCTGGTTGTTTACCGCCGGGCGGTTTTCAACAGCTTTCGTCCATCCGTAAGGGTAAGTTTTCTCTACCGACCAGATCTTTGTAAACTGATCACCAAATAAGCTAATGGTGATTTTTTCATTCTCCCCTTTCACGTAATCGGGTTGCGAAAGTACCAATGCCTTAGATCCATCTGGAGAAACCGATACATTAAACAAGCCGCGATCGGATAATTTCTCTGCTAGCAAACTGCCCATTTCCACTGGTTTACCAAGAGTGCCATCAGTATTGATACGGGTAGCAGTCAA
This sequence comes from Sphingobacteriales bacterium, assembly GCA_026391525.1. Taxonomy (GTDB): domain Bacteria; phylum Bacteroidota; class Bacteroidia; order Chitinophagales; family Chitinophagaceae; genus Ferruginibacter. Next base: position 14,220 of record JAPLEF010000016.1, on the reverse strand, counting down.
GCTGTTTTTCCCAGACTCCTTAGTATACAAGGCACTAAACAAACAAAGTGATTTATTATAATACAAGATGTTCACATAATCTTCCTGCTTGGTTGGCGTAACATTTTTCACGAAAATCCTTTCCTGTTTATCGTTAAAATATTCAACCGTGATGGTAGGCGAAAATTCCATTCCTGATGCCGGTTTCTTGCTTACTACAAAATACCCTTCCGGTGTATAGCCCATGATCTGAACATCCACATTCATGGCCGGCTTGGTATTGGCTGCACTCCAGGTATAAACCGGTTCTTGTGCATCCGACGTTATCAATGTGATAGAAAATAAAAATGCTAAAAAAATTGATTTCATATTGATAAATTAAATATTTAGAAATTTAGTGTGCAAGATACATTGTAATTAATAAATGCGTGTCTTCAAAAACCTTATAACTTCCCTTTGCTGATTTCTTCCACCACAGCAGGATCGAGCAGGGTACTGGTATCACCAAGGCCAGATAAATCGCCTTCTGCAATTTTGCGCAAAATTCGTCGCATGATTTTACCGCTTCGTGTTTTAGGTAAACCAGGTACAAACTGAATCTTATCAGGTTTGGCGATGGCACCGATAATCCGGGTTACGGTTTGAAGAATATCCAATCGCGTGAGATTTTCATCCAGATGGAGATGGTTGTAAATGATATAAGCATAAATCCCTTGTCCCTTGATATCATGTGGATAGCCCACCACAGCACTTTCAATTACACCTGCATGCATGTTGATGGCATTTTCCACTTCGGCAGTGCCAATCCTGTGGCCGCTTACATTCAGTACATCGTCTACTCTTCCGGTTATGCGGTAGTTACCTTGTTCATCTTTCAAAGCACCATCCCCTGTGAAATACAGATTGGGATAAGTAGCAAAATAATTAGTCCGGCAACGTTCATGATCGCCGTAGGTAGTGCGAATCGTTGAAGGCCAGGGCGCTTTGATGCAAAGATTTCCCTTGAAAAATCCTTGTTCATCTTTCTGCATCACTTCATTTCCGCTTTCATCTACCAGTAAGGGTTGTACGCCAGGCAAAGGCAAAGTGGCCCATCCCGGTTTTGAGGGTGTGATACCTGCCATATTCGAGATGAGTACACCGCCGGTTTCTGTTTGCCACCAGGTATCAACGATCGGACAATTATTTTTTCCGATCTTTTCGTTATACCAATGCCAGGCTTCCTCATTAATGGGCTCGCCAACGGTTCCGAGTATACGAAGAGAAGATAAATCTTTTCCCTGGAGAGGTTCTTCACCAAAACCCATTAAACTCCGGATGGCGGTTGGGGCTGTATATAAAATATTCACTTTGTGTTTATCTACGATATCCCAAAATCTGCCGGCATCAGGCCAGGTGGGAATTCCTTCAAACATCAGTGAAGTTGCTCCGGCACATAATGGCCCATACACGATATAACTATGGCCGGTGATCCAGCCGATATCTGCCGTGCAAAAATGTACTTCCCCGGGTGTGTACTGAAATACATTTACAAAAGTGTAGGTGGTCCATAACATATAACCGGCAATACTGTGTACTACTCCCTTTGGTTTGCCGGTAGAGCCGGATGTATAAAGAATGAACAAGGGGTCCTCAGCATCCATTTCTTCAGCAGGGAATGATACCACGCCGTCTCTTTCAATTTGAGTTTCGGCATGATCCATTTCATCTTCCCACCAGAGGTCGCGATGCTTTAACATAGAAACAGGCGTTCGGGTACGCGTGAATACCACCACATGTTTAACGGTTTTATTGCCAATTAAAGCATCGTCGATTACCGATTTCAGGGGGATATCTTTATTGCCCCGATAGGCCCCATCGCAGGTGATGATGAAAGTAGCCTGCGCATCATCTAAACGATCGGCAATACTTTGTGCACTGAAGCCCCCGAATATCACACTGTGAATAGCGCCTATTCTGGCACAACCCAGTACAGCATAAGCCAATTCCGGAACCATGCCCATGTATATACAAACCCGATCACCCTTCTTCACTCCATTGTTTTTAAGCATTTGGGCTACCTGACAAACTCTTTTGTGTAAACGGTTATACGTTACAATACGGGTACGCTCTTCCGGGTTATTGGGTTCCCAAATGATAGCAGGCTGTTCTCCTTTTTCAGCAAGATGACGATCTATACAATTTTCGGTGATATTGAGTTTAGCGCCCTTGAACCATTCCACTTTTGGTTCGGTAAAATTCCAGTTACAAACTTCATCCCAATGTTTACACCAGGTGAAATGAGCAGCTATTTCGCTCCAGAATGCTGAAGGATCCTGTATACTTCTGCTGTATTGAAATTCGTAATCGGCAAAAGAACTAATCTGATAAGGATATGGCATTGGAAAAGCTTTTGGTCGATAAAAATAAATAAAATCACTGAACAGCCTGCTTTTAACTTGAAGCGCCAAAACCTATAGGCACAAATAAATTAAGTTCTTTGTTTTACCTTGCAGCCCTAATTGTACTTTTATGATGATAGAAATATTAAAATCTAAAATCCACCGTGCCGTAATAACGGAAGCGAACCTTAATTATGTAGGTAGTATAACTATTGACGAAGATTTGATGGACGCATCCAACCTCATTGAAAATGAAAAAGTGCAGGTGGTAAATGTCAATAACGGAAGTAGGCTTGAAACTTATGTGATCAAAGGCGGCAGAGGTACCGGAGTATGTTGTTTGAATGGCCCTGCTGCACGATTGGGTTGTGAAGGCGATGTAGTAATCATCATTTCCTATGCTACTATAGATTTTGAAGAAGCAAAAAAATTCGTTCCCAGCATAGTATTCCCCGCTGAGGGTAATTTGTTGCCCAAATCTTAATTGACCAGCAACCAAATTGGAAACAAAAATGAAACAAAAGGATCTGTTCACTGAACTGCAGGAAGCCATCCATGGTTTACCTTATTACAGCGAATCGGAATTTCCTTTTGTAGTAACCGGTTTGGGAAAGATGGACCTGCCAACTGCAATCCTAAAATTACAGGAAGCCTCAGCCGAAAAAATTGTGCACCAACTCAATGGCATTTCTGCATTTTTTACCCGAATCGATACTCAATTGTCACTTAGCCAACGTGAGGAAGCTGTTGCACTAGCTTCCCGATACAAACATTTACATCAAGTGATTATTGATCATAGTAGATTAGCAGAACTGTATCGTTCCGGAACAGTTGAAGTTACCATCAGCTTATTGCTGATCGGCAATGATGAACAAGCCTATCTCTTACAGACCAAATCGATCGAAACCTAAACCCATATTTGCTGCAACAGCTTGTTGATGTATCAAAATAAATGGATACATTCATAATGAATTAACCTTCCCCGTTATGAAATCGGATTATGAAATTGCACAGGATACACCCTTAAAAAAAATAAACATTATTGCTGATGAGTTAGGGATTTCAGAAGAGATGCTGATACCCTACGGGCATTACAAAGCCAAAATCAACATCAGTAGTTTTGATGAAGAAAAAATCGCCCAATCCAAACTTATCCTGGTTACCGCCATTACCCCTACAAAAGCAGGCATAGGTAAAACCACTACTTCTGTTGCGCTGGCAGATGGGTTACGGTCTATCGGCAAAAAAGCGGTATTAGCGCTTCGCGAACCCTCTCTGGGCCCCTGTTTCGGAATGAAAGGCGGAGCTACCGGAGGCGGTTACTCGCAGGTAGTACCGATGGAAGATATCAACCTCCATTTCAATGGCGATTTTCATGCGATCACTTCTGCAAACAACACGCTATCAGCCTTGCTGGATAACTACCGCTTCTTTAATCGCGGTAAACCGGAAGGCATCAAATCTGTACTGTTGAAACGTTGCCTTGATGTAAACGACCGCGTATTGCGTAAGATCGTAACTGCGTTAGACGGACCCAATAACGGCATACCTTCTGAAACCGGATTCGTAATCACACCAGCCAGTGAGCTGATGGCAGTACTCTGCCTTTCTGAAAGTTTAGATGAATTACGTGAACGAATAGACGCGATGTTGTTAGGCTATACATTTTCAGGTGAACCATTTTGCACTAAGAACCTTGGGGTTACCGGCGCCATCACCGCATTGCTTAAAGATGCGCTTCTACCCAACCTCGTGCAAACGCTGGAAGGCTGCCCTGCATTCATTCATGGCGGACCATTCGCCAACATCGCTCATGGATGTAATTCGTTGATGGCTACCAAAACAGCGTTGCAATTCGGCGATTATGTGGTTACAGAAGCGGGATTCGCCAGCGACCTCGGTGCGGAAAAATTCTTTAACATCAAATGCCGGAAAGCCGGATTGCAACCGGCCATGAGTGTACTGGTGGCTACTTCGCAAGCTTTGAAATTGAGTGGAGGTGCAGATGAAACTAAAATGATGCTGCCGGATTTGCAGGCGCTGACCAATGGGCTCAAGGCAATGGAAAAACATATCGGTATCCTTCAATCCTTCAACCAAAAGGTTTTAGTGGTACTCAACCGTTACCATTTCGATACGAATGATGAAATTGAATTCATGCGCAACTGGTGTAAAGAAAAAGGCGCTTCTTTTGCCGTAAATAACGGTTTCACCCAGGGAGGGAAAGGTGCAGAAGAGATGGCTAAAGCTGTGGTTGCATTAACCGATTCATCGCGGGAAACTTTGCCATTCACCTATGATTTAAGTGACGACATTGAAACCAAGATGCGGAAAATAGTACAAAAGATTTACGGAGGTAACAATGTTATGCTTAATAAAAAAGCACAGGAAGGTATCAAGCGCATCAAGAAACTGGGTTTAGAACACTTACCTGTTTGTATGGCTAAAACCCAATACTCATTTACCGATGATCCGGCAGAGAGTGGACTGGATGGGCAGTTCAGCATAGATGTGGAAGATCTGGTAATCAACAGGGGAGCAGGATTCATTGTTGCCGTTTGTGGTGAAATCATGCGCATGCCTGGCTTGCCAAAAATACCACAAGCTAATTTTATCGATGTGGTAAACAACAAGATCGTTGGTATAAGCTGATGATGAGTTTAAAGCTAAAAAGTAAAGCGCCCCAATAAAGAGGCGCTTTTTCTATTAAAATATAATTCAAATTTATAGTAGAAATTCAATCTTAATTGCTACCCATTACCTGGGTAACTTCATATTTGTTTTTACCGTCAACCTGAACAGGCTGGTAGTAGGTTTCCCCAACTTTCACATAGGTTTGATCACCGATTTTCACTTCTTCACCACCTTCAGGCAAACTCTGAACAGTAGCCCCTGCAGGAGGAGCAACCACTTTGTAAGTCTGTCCGTCTTTTTCATAATAAGTTCCACCATAATAATAATTAGTGACATTATTCACAACCGTGGTTTCGCTGGTAGTAGGAATGCTGCTAACAGTACCGCCAATAGGAGCTGAAGTTGCCGTATATCCTCCTGTAGTAGGCTGATACCAAACACCCTGATCGTAATGATACTGGGCATTATTCACACTAACAATAATAGCAGTTGTGGCTAAAGTTGCCACAAAGAAACCCCATGGATGCCAGGTTGGTCCCCAATAAAAAGGTTGATAAGGGTGGTATACATACGGATGATAACAATAATAATTGTATCCTCCGTAACGGTATGGCGGCCTGTTATAAGAATTGATATTATTATGACGAACCGTAGTATTTACCTGATTGTTCACCCGGATATCTTTGCTATTATCAATATTGATATTTACATCGCCCCTGCTTTTATCTACATTCACATTATTGCCACTGGTTACTTTATTACCACTTACGTTATTGGTGGTTCTGTTGCCGCTATTGCTATTAATATTGTTGGTTCTATCGCCTCCTTTATTTATCGAAGTGTTTCGGTCGCCATCCAATTTATTGCTTGTGGTTGATCTTGAAGAAGCAGCGGGTTTATTAACAGCCGATGAAGTTGCCTGCTTGCTCATGGATGGGGTTGATGCAGGTTTACTCATTGCAGGTTTACTGGCACTTGGTGCAGGCCTTGATTTTGCAGCCCCACCGGCATTCTTACCCGGCTGTGCTACTGAATAGTTAGTGGTTAGCGTGGTGAAGATGAACAACATAAAGGAAAAAACTTTCAGCAGTAATTTGTAATGTTTCATGATGATGTGTTTTAAAAATTCGTTGAAAGCAGCTATCAAAAAACGTATGCTTTCAGATGATAAAAATATAAAGTTACTAAAATAAGTGATTTATCCATTCGCACAGCATAAGTTCAGGATTGACTACATTCTATGCGGATTTGTAGAATTCTACAAAAGAAAACTCAAGTATGATTCAGATTCATAATATCTGATTTTCAATATCTGCCTTACCTACCGTATCGTTCAGCAGTTGCAGATCGCACTTAAGCATCTCCTGGTACACAATGGAAAGGTTTAAACCCTGATAAGTTACCCAACTTCCTTTACTACGTACAAATATTTCAGTAGCCGAAGGATCTGCAAAAAATTTGTAATCAAAATGAGGCACACAGTAACTTACATATCCCGGGTAAAAAAACTGCATCCCCATCATTTGAGCCTGCCTAATTTTATGTAGCATCAGTAATTTACCCGGACTATATTTTTGATAAGCCGGATCATAAATATTCAGAATGCCGGCCATAGCTGTAATGCCTTCATCAAAAAAACCAACAGCTATTAATTTTTTCCCATCACGCAATTCCAATTGCTTACTTGAAAATAAGTTTTCTTTGCTGCCGCCCATCAGATGCTGTTCAAGCGTTGGAGCGGTATCAAAAGCAAGCTTCGCACGGTATGCCTGAAACAAGTCTTCCAGTTCGGCTGTAAAATGAAGTTGTTTTACTTCCTTACGGAATGAACGTCCTGTTTTCGCTATCCGGTTTGCTGATCCGCTTGGATGGAAAAGAGAAAGGTTATACCGCATCCAAAAAACAGAAAAGAATTTCTCTCCTAAAATACTCCAGTTTGTAGTGATGAGAGACTGACCGATACGGTACCAGCCTCTTTCCAAATAAGCATCCAGTTTCCCATGATTAAGATTTTCCGGCACTATCGTTTCATACCATACCATAATTCAATGCTTAAGTAAAATTAAGGATCTTATTATTAGCTACGAATAGTAAAATACACTGAAATTATGATTCTGCGATAGCATATTTTTTTCAGGTTAGATAATATATTTTGAAACGGCCTTTCCCTTCAGGATTGTATCTTTAATCATGCATTCGGAATGGCCAAATATGAAAGGCTTCAGCGCGGGCAACCCTGTAATCCTGATAAAAGGTGGAAGCGATTATTTCTCAACCTTGCTTGAAATCATCTCCGGAGCAAACAAAACCCTGCACGTACAAACCTATATTTTTAACAACGATGCAACAGGTACCATGGTTGCCGGTGCGTTGATTGCTGCTGCAGGCAGAGGCATTGAAATATTCGTTCTGGCAGATGGTTACGCCTCACAAAATCTGGATAAATCTTTCATTGATAATTTGGAATCTGCAGGTATTCATTTCCGTTATTTTGAGCCGTTTTTCAAAAGCAAGAATTATTATTTTGGAAGGCGCTTGCATCATAAGGTGGTGGTTGCCGATAGCAATACGGCTTTGGTTGGCGGCATCAATTTTGCAGACCGGTATAATGATTCTCCCGACATACCCGCCTGGCTTGATTTTGCGGTTTATTGCAGAGGGACTGTTGCAGAAGAACTGTCAAACTATTGTGAAAAGGCATGGAATGATTTTTTTCCTATTACAGCAAAAGTTTTAAAAAATAAAGTAGTAAATGAACCCAATAATCAAAGTGATATTTATCCTTTGATCAGGATGCGCCGCAACGATTGGATCAGCAGAAAAAATGAAATCTCTTCAACCTATATTGAACTTTTTCGTCATGCTAAAAAAGATATCCGTATCGTTTGCAGTTACTTCCTTCCCGGAAAAATCATCCGCAGGCTTTTAAGCAATGCATCAAAAAGAGGTGTACGTATAAGCGTTGTAATAGCGGGCCCTTCAGATGTGATGATTGCCAAACATGCAGAACGCTGGTTGTACGACTGGTTGCTGCGCCATCAGATAACTTTATACGAATATCAACCCACTGTATTGCATGCCAAAATGGCCATATGCGACGAAAAGCTGGTTACCGTAGGATCGTATAATATCAATAATATCAGCACTTATGCAAGTATTGAACTTAACCTTGATATACTAGACGGGCAATTTGCGTCCTCCTGTGTTGAACGGGTAGAAAATATCATTGCCCATGATTGTAAAAAAATTACGCTTGAAGAACACTGGAAAGCAAAACATCCCTTCATTCAACTGATGCGATGGGCTTCTTATCAGTTTATTAGGATATCATTTTATCTGCTTACTTTTTTTTACAAACAGAGGAGGAATAATGAATGATGAATGTTGAACAAGGAATGTTGAATAATGGATAATGGACAATGGATAATGGACAATGGATAATGGATAATGGATAATGAATGATGAAAAGTAATGTTGCAGTTGGGATTAGGTTTGTTTGATAAGATGACCAATGTGATTTATATAATATGCCAATATTTTATAAATCTTATCCCGAATGCTTTCGGGAGTAAATGCCGATGGTATCAAACAAATAGTACAATGAGGCGATAGCCGATATTGGACTATATTGTTTGTCCAATCGGTATCAATGCAGCTTTGGTTTGAGGAAATAAACGGTCCACATCATTCTTTCTACAAAGCGCCGTGCCCGGATTCAACGTTGCAGCGGTACCAGCTGCCACTGCATATCTTGCTGCATCCACAAGAGCATCACCCCTCCACAAGGCGAATAATAAACCGCCCACCATACTATCGCCCGCACCAACAGTACTTTTTTTGTCAACCACAGGAGCAAAAATCCGGTAGGTTTCACCGGCAGAAACAATCAATGCACCTGATGCACCCATTGAAAGCAGGATGAGTTCGGTTTTCCCCGATTGAATGATTTTTCTTGCGATTGTAGCAGCCTGATCTTCCGGTATTTCGTCTATGCCTGATAGTGATGCCAGCTCTCCAAGATTCGGCTTAAGCAGGTAAACCCCCTCATCTGCAGCTTGTTTAAGCGCATCCCCGGATGTATCTACGATCAACCGGGCTTTTTTCCTTTTTGCCACCTGTGCCAGCAATGCGTAAACATTTGTGGGTACTCCAGGAGGTAAACTGCCACTCGCTACGATATATTGCACTCCATCCAAAGCATCGATCACTTCTAAACATCGTTTCCATTCCGCTTCCAGCAAAGGCGTACCCGGCATGCCAAATCGATATTGAAGATTAGCAGCTTCATCAAGAACGATAATATTTTCACGGGTTTCAGACGCCGTTTCGATAATCTGAACGTTTATGTTTTCTTTCGCAAGCAGGTGATTGAAATACTGCCCTGTATATCCTCCGGCAGGATAAACTGCCAGCACATCAGCACCTAAATGACTGATAGCCCGTGCCACATTGATACCACCGCCTCCCGGTTCAAGAACAGGCGCTTTACAACGTAATTTCTTTTCGGGAAGCAGGGTATCTATGGAAGTGCTTTTATCGATACATGGACTGAAAGTGAGCGTTACTATTGGAGATGGTTTCATGTATGCAATTTAGTACAATCAAAAAGGTATTACCATTTTAAATCTGTTTTGAACTATGAGGAGGTTTCTTCCAAATGCAGTGCTATTACCGGTACCGGACAATGCAAAACCAGTTGCTTGGTATTACTTTTATGTATGAGGAAATCGATCAGGTAATGATGTTTCGGAAGTACCAATAACACGTCAACTTCATGATGCCTCACGAAATCAATCAATCCTTCATTTACATCATTCGCTTCAATAAAATGATAATCAGGCTCAAGCCCGTTAAATAACTCCTGCATCATACCCGATTCAAAAATAATTTCCGGATCGAAGGTTTGATTCTTCCCGGTGTGAATGATTTTCAGATGAGCCCCTAAACCGATAACCAGATTCCTGATTGTACTTACAGGTGTGTTTTCCACCACCTGATGGAAATCGCATGACAATGCAACGTTCCTGATCGGATGAAAGGTTGCTCCTATCGGAACAGCCATCAATGGCCATGGCAGATGTTTCATCGCATGCACTGCATGACCGCCAAAAAGAAAACGTTCTGTTGCTGTAGTGCCCTGGCTTCCGATAATCACCATGTAAGGTTTTGTGAGGTTACAGCATTGTAACAACGCTGAATAGAAACTACCCATTTTCAATTCCGTCTTGATGATCAATGCCTTCCCCTTGGTTTGCAATAAGTGCTTTTTGATTGCATCCAATTCCCCATTGGCCTTTACTTCCATAGCATCGGTATTGGCGGCAACAGGAACCTCACTATAAAGTACCGGAACCTGTAAACTGTGAAGAATAATCAACTCTGCATCAACCATACGTGCCAGTTCTGCGGCATACAAAGCAGCATTTAAGGCCGCAGTTGAAAAATCAATTGGTACAATAATTGTTTTCATGATGAACGTTTTAAAATTTATGATTTGAGTGCAACATCGTACTCTAACTTACTTTCAAGTTAACACTAACAGCTGTTGATCTGGATGACAGAGGTCATTAAAACATTTGACAGTGCTCACCAGGTCATTCTCCACCAATCCGCCTGATTAATGCAGCTATACTTGATGCATTCCAGCCTTCGAACCTGCCACGTTGTACAACAAGACTGTTTGCATCAGGATCTTTCAGAAAATAATGAAATACAAAACGGCCCTTCGGATGCTGCCAGCCGATAACTTGTCCAAACCGCAAATCATTGAACACAAGAGTATCCTGCCATTGATCGATGGTATAAAACCCTTTTGAAAAACGAATGAGTTGCTGCACATCAGCCTTCTTTAAGTAAGGCTCAAGCAGGTTTACCCGCTTTGGGAAATAGGTGAAAGCAATATCCTGCTTCTTATCGAAAGTGGAATAAAATCCTGCGTAAAAACCACTGTCATTTCCGGCAACCACGTACCACAAAAAATTCTGAAGGGGTGCCGGTGTAGAAAAATAACGGGCATAAGGAAGTTGTTGGCGTTGCAATGAAAGCCGTACTTTACGATCAACATCATATTTATGCCAGATACAAAGGCAAAGGTACAGTAAACTAACTCCAAGGCATAAACGCCAATAAGCTTTCCTCCTCTTGTGCCATCGGGGCAATAGCAATAAAGCCAAACAGGCTATCCCTGGCGCTATGGAAAAAAAGGGATCGGCTACATAAATGGCATTGAAAGAAATCCTTTCATGACTGAAGGGTTCAAACCAGCCCACTCCATAATTATTAAAAGCATCTATGAACAAATGAATGAATATCACAGCTAGAAAAAAAAGCAGCCATTTATTAAAGCGGATATTATGGGGGCGATGCCATCTTTCTGCAACCAATGCCATCACTGGTGCGATGAGCACACAAAACAAAAAGGAATGCGTAAATCCTCTGTGAGCCAGTAAGGCAGAAGTGGTATCCATCCAGAAGGAAGAAACGAAGTCGATATCAGGGATGCTCTGTGCAAGTGCTCCCCAAAGCATTGCCTTTTTCCCGAGTTCTTTCCCGGCAAATGCCTCGCCCATACAGGCGCCTAAAGCAAGATGGGTTATGGAGTCCATTTTCTAAGTGTTGTCTAAGTAGTTTTCTGCTGGCTACCCAACAGGTCTTTGATTTCTTCCATAAGCGCTACTTGTGTTTGCTGGATATCAAACAGGGTTTTCATTTGCTCGGTCATGAGCAAGTCTAATTTTCCATGCAGGTTGCGCACTTCAATTTCCGATTTGAGGTTAATCAGGTAATCATTAACCGCCCGTTGCCGGTCTTTTTCTTCTTTCCTATTCTGGCTCATCATGATAATTGGCGCCTGCAAGGCTGCGATGGTAGACAGCAACAGGTTCAACAAAATAAATGGGAAAGGATCAAACGGTGGCGAAAGCAACCAGGCATTTACTCCAATCCAAATCAGCATAAAAAATAAAAAACTCAGGATGAATTTCCAGCTGCCGCCGAAGTTTGCCACTTTATCTGCCAACTTACTCACGAAACTGGGATTATTGTCTTCAAAAGCAATCAGTTTTTCCGACAATAACTTTTCTTCCGCAAGGGCCTCCTGAACAATCTTATTCAAGCGTTGCAGCTGATGGTTTTCTGTATCCAGTAATTCTTCAATTGATTTCTTATACATGAGCTGATTTGATCTGATAGGCTGAGTTCAGGTTACCTAACTTTTATTATGGGCGATGAACAATGGAAGATGAACTTCTTTCATGATGGTATCAGCGAGGCTCTCATGAAACCAGCGGCTAACCGCTCCACGGCGATAAGCTCCCAGAACAACCAGTGTTGAGGCAGGCTGTGTTTTGAGGTATTCTACAATTTCAATTTCCGGAAGCCCTTTAAAAACTGAGGTTTGAACATCAGGAAAATGCTGTTTCATATACTCTTTCATCAGCTTGCTGTCTTTCAGGTGCAAGTTGCTTTCAGGAGGATTCACTGAAACAAGACTGGTATCTACATCACCCAATCCGCGTAAAAGGTAACTGAACATCTTGATGGCATGAACCGATGAGGGTTCACCATCATACAAAAGCACTACTTTTTCAATCGGAGTAAACTGATCTGGCAATAGCAACACCGGACATTGGGCATCGGCCAGCAAATCACGAATGAACCTGGTTGGCAGTTTTTCTTCATAGTGCGTTACCGTTTCGGAAGCGCCAATCAATAACAGGTCGGCATAAACGCTTTCATGCTTAAGATCCTGTATGGCCACCTGATGGTCGTGGTGAATACTGTATTCAATAGCTGCTTTCTGGCAATGCTGCTCAAAATCTTTTGCAGCATCAGCACGCGTGGTTTTGTCTTTGGCATCAAGCTGGTTCATTTTTTCTTCTGATACGCCTTCATCAGCAACGAGTTCATAAATCTTATAACTGGTGTAGGTAGGGTCATCCAGAAAAACTCCGAACAGGTGTGCGTTCGATCTTTTGACAAGTGCAATACTGTAATCGCGGGTTGCTGCGGCATATTTCAACCCGTCGAATGCGGCAATGATTTTATTCATAGTTTACTATTTAAGAGTAAAAGTTACGATAAAAAAGTTTCCGTAAACCTTTCTGCAACAGATTAACTTATAGATAATGAAGATCGTTCGCCAGAAAATTATTCCTTTAATGATGAGCAATAAATACCGGCACCTGATTACCGTCGATGATCTCTTTCACGAAACTTCTTTTGAACAATAATGAAACCCCTGAGCGCCCGAATGCGCCGCAAACCAATAAGGGCGATTGTTGGGCTTTCAGCCACTGATCGAATTCCCCATGCGTATCCATCAATAAACGGGTTATCGTTAACTGCTTGAAATGCCGAACAGCCATCTCTTCAATTAGATTTTGATAAGGGATTTCCTTGTCCCGATGTTCATCTGCATAAACCAAATGCGTGGCAACGGTAGCCAATTCAGGAAACAAGAGTCCAAATTGCCTTATCGCCCTGATCGCATCTTCCGATCCATCATAAGCAAGGATGATATTTTCAGGAAAAGCGCTTCCGTCTGGAACCAACAACACCGGGCATTTTACATCGTGCAGGGCATCATGCAGATGCAAACCGGATTTCAGCGAAAGATTTTCGTTGTAAAAATTTTCAGAGCCCAATACCAAAAGATCGGCAAACATACTTTCTCTGATTAATTCTTTCAGGGTAAAATCGTAAAATTCGGCATGTACTTTGTAATTGATGCCATAAAGTAAACAGCGCTCTTCAAATCGTCGGATCTGTTCATCTGTATGATCTATTACTACAGGCCTTGGCTCTGCTACCAATGGCAAACCGATGGCATCGGTATAACTCCATAAGCCTGATTGCTGGTTTTGTGGCAAAAACACCCCTACCAATAAGAAGGGCTCTTTGCGGTGTAAATTTTTAAGCCATTCAAAAGCCCCTTCAGGAAAATGGTTATTCTCGAATGCGATGAGTATTTTTTTCATTTTTGCAGATTTTTATCTTGTTTTGTATATTCAAAAGTAAATCTTGTGAGCCGGGCCGATCATGACTAAAATCTGCATCACTGCTGATAGCCATTAGAATACAAGTTATACCAATGTGATTTATATAATATGCCAATATTTTATAAATCTTATCCCGAATGCTTTCGGGAGTATATGCCGATGGTATCAAACAAATAGTACAATGAGGCGATAGCCGATATTGGACTATATTGTTTGTCCAATCGGTA
>JAPLEF010000154.1 GCA_026391525.1 Sphingobacteriales bacterium | reverse complement strand
TTGTTTGTCCAATCGGTATAAATGCCGATGGTATCTAACAAATAGTACAATGAGGCAATAGCCGATATTGAACTATATTGTTTGTCCATTCGGTATAATTTTTTCAATTCCCTCATTCTGTTGCCTTTAATTCGCATTCAACTCCCTGATAATTCATTAAATCTGGTTGTGTTCCGGCATCAATTCTTTATAATAATTAATTTGAGCCTACAACTTTTTATAGCAACTTTGAATAATATCATTACTGAACAATAATATATTTAACCATGAATGAAATAATAAAAGCAATCAACAAACCCAATCTTTATTTTATCTACAGAAATAAGATTTTGTTCTTTGTACTTACCTGTACTTTTTTGCAGGCTTTTACTATTCAGGCCCAGAATCAAAATGTGTGGGGGAAACCTTATATAGGGAATGATGTAAACTTACTATATTATCCTGATCAAAATGCCAATTACTTCCGTTATGCCTGGGAGAACAAGCCGGGGCTCCACATTATTGTGAAAGGGAAAATGCCAGAGGCAAGATATTTTAGCTTCAATATTTACGATGATTATCACAAAAGCAGCATTAAAGCGCTCTCCGATGTACAAATACTGCCTGATGAAGCTGATCCATCAACTTATACCATCCATATTACTCAAAACTCAAGCATGGAAAGTAAGCGCAACACAATCATAGTTCCAGATAGTGTTCGGCTGCTTTCCTTGTTCTTAAGATACTACCTTGCCCGGATCGATCCTTTTGCAAATGTGCCCCTTCCTACCATTCAGATGGTTGTTAATGGGGTAAATATTGCTACAGCAGCCAGTATTCCTATGCCTTCGATGAGCACAGCAGACATAGCCAATCTTAGAAATCTGGTTGCTGCTCAGCCGAAATTCCTTACTAATGCAGAGAAGAAGAAGTTGGCTTCCAACAAATATACCGTTTCTGAAAAAGAGCCACTTATCAGTAAGTTGCTCACGATGCCGATATTTAGGCATTTCTCCAACCCTGATACGATCAGTGCCTATAACTTCATGTCGGATGGAAATTATCCGAATAAAGACAATCATTATATCGTCATGCCCGTTTTGCAGCAGAAAAAAAGCGTCTTGCTGGTACGTTTCAAAGCTCCCAGCCATGGTTTGAAATTAGGCGATAATACCTCCGATGTTCGGTATTATTCGCTCAGCCAGGGAAATGAATATACCAACACTTCTCTCACTATGCATGATGAACAATTGAAAATTTCTGCGGATGGGTTCGTATATGTTTTGGTAGCACCCGAATCGGAAGAATTGAAATCAACCGCCGCTAATCTGGGCATCAATTTTATGCCATGGCTTTATCAAGACAGGCTGGTGCTGATTCTCCGGCATATGCTTCCATCAAAAAATTTCAAAAGCAGTACCGCTGAAGTTCCGGTTTTTCAACGTGCCAAACCTTCTAAGGGCCAGGAAGCAGAATTAACGATTGGAGATTTTGCACTTAAGGGTAAGTTCATTAAAACTAAAGAATGGAAAGCTGTTAAAAACTTGGATCAATTAAGGTTCTAATTTTCCATAAAGAATTTACAGACCTTTATTCTGCTTCATAAGCCGGAATTTTTTATCAGATAAAATTATTAATGATGAAAAAAATAAATGCTGCCACAAAGTGGGTAATCTTTTTTGGAGTTCTTGTATTGGGCTGTAATCAACCTTCCTCTAAAAAGGTTTCCGCTTCAGATGAGATTTTGTCACCCGACTCAGTTGTAGCTCTCATACAACAAGCTTACGTTTATGGTTATCCGATGATGATGATGGATGCAACCAAAAAGGCGAGTACGAATGTGCCTGCTCCTATTCCAAATAAGCCCATAGCGCCGGTTAACCAATTCGGGCATTTCCGTACCTTTCCTGATGCTAATTTCAAAGAAATCGTAAAGCCCAACTGCGATACGTATTATTCTATTGCCTGGCTCGACCTCTCATCAGACGCCCTGGTTCTTTCTGTTCCAAACACCAACGACAGATATTACCTGTTGCCCATGCTGGATGCATATACGAATATTTTTGCTTCACCTGGTAAGCGCACTACCGGAACTCAGGCTGGTAACTTCCTCATTACCGGTCCCGGATTTTCAGGTATCGTCCCGGAAGGGATGAGTCAGATCAAAGCACCTACAAATATGGTGTGGATTTTGGGCCGTACACAAACCAATAGCCAGCAGGATGGGGCTACTATTGTGAAAGCTATTCAAGATGGATACCAACTGAAACCATTGAGCAAATGGGGAACAACTTATACTCCCACGCTGAATAAAGTTGATTCCAGTATTGCAAAAACACCACCTCCTGTGCTTGTTGAGAATATGGGCATTGAAGAATTTATGAGTCGTTTGAACCAAATGATGTCGGTCAATCCACCGCCGGCTATGGATTCGGCGATTTTACAGAAAATCGGTGCAGTTGGTATCGGGGCGGGAAAAAAATTCAGTTTGTCTGCGTACGATGAAGCAACCCAAAAGAAGCTCAAAGCCATACCTGCAAACATTCACCAGAAATTAAGGGAAGCCGCAGGTAAAGTTGGCACACTCGAAAATGGGTGGAACGTCATGAGGGAAGGAATGGGGAGCTATGGAACCAATTATATGAAACGAGCCTTAATAGCTTTGATAGGCCTTGGTGCCAATTTGAATGCTGATGCCTGTTATCCTAATTGTCAGGTAGACGAAGCAGGTCAGAAACTGGTTGGTTCCCAAAAGTATATCATCCATTTTGAAAAAGGACAGATTCCTCCGGTCAACGCATTTTGGTCGATTACGATGTATGGACCAGATGAATTGTTGGTGGCCAACCCCATCAACCGTTTTGCTATCGGTGACAGAGATAAACTCAAGTTCAATGTTGATGGTTCTTTAGACCTATACATTCAAAATGAGCGACCAGAAAAAGACAAAGAATCCAATTGGCTTCCTTCAGGAAAAGAAGGCTTCAGCTTAACCATGCGACTGTACTGGCCAAAGGATGATTTTTTAAATGGAAGCTGGAAAATTCCACCGGTTAAAGTTGTTAAATGATCTGCATTCCTGAACAGTAATAAAAAATAAACAAATCGATTTAGTTTAAAACCAAATTCGTACTTAAAAAAATCAATAAACCTTAAAAAATGAAAAGAAATCATGTGAAATTCAAATTACTGATTGCTGTATGTTTATTTTCTACACTATCTGTAATGGCGCAAGGAGACGGGCCACGCTCGTTCATATTGCTTCCAAAAGGACTATGGGCTATCAATGCTCGGTGGATTGGTTTGAATCAAAACATGAATGCAACCAGTACCATTCTTGTTCCTAAAGCTGAAGTGAAAATCAATGTTTTTCCAATCACATTATACCATACTTTTTCTCTAGGTGGACGTTTTGCACAGCTTTCATTCATGTTCAATCCAGGTAGCATTTCGGCTTCTGCACTTAGTGTGCCACCGGTAATTCCGCTCCCAACAAATACCATCAGTGCCAACGGTTTTTCAGACGGTTTCGTTGCCTTTAAAGCGGGATTGGTTGGCGCGCCGGCATTAGATGTGATGAGTTATATGAAAACACCAATGCAATTTTCACTTTTTGCCGACCTTCGCTACTGGTATTCGGGCACTTATGATGCCAGTAAGGCACTGAACCTTGGAACCAACAGGGGCACTTATCATATTGGTTTCCCCATGGCCATTCCTCTGAATAAAAACATGAAAAAAGCAACCTGGCTCGAAATTGCACCTTCCGTTATGCTCTTTTCAAATAATAATGATCCGGCAAGAGGAACACGTGCTAAAAAAATTGAACAGGGTGCCTTGTTCAGTTTTGAAAACCATATCTCTCATAATTTTAATCCTAAGTTCTGGGCCTTTGCCAATTTATTGTACAGGTTTGGCGGACAAACCACCACTGACGGCACTAAAAACGAGAACGAACAAAATATTCTTGGTTTAGGTGCTGGTGTAGGATATCAGTTCACCCCATTTTTAGGTGCATATGCTGATTATGGAGGTATTGTTTCTGGCGGTAAAACAGATGCTACTTCCACCATGTGGCGGATTGCAGCAAATTTCACCTATACCAATACTAAAAAATTGAAAGCACAACTAATACCAATGTGATTTATGTAATATGCCAATATTTTATAAATCTTAAATGCCGATGGTATCAAACAAATAGTACAATGAGGCGATAGCCGATATTGGACTATATTGTTTGTCCAATCGGTATAAAAATGTAATCCTGGTTTAAAAGTTCAGCACATCACATTTGAACTGACACATGATGTTAATAAAAAAGGCTGTCTCCTTAATAGGAGACACCCTTTTTTATTTAGAAAGAAAATTTTTATTGGGAATAATGTACCAGTTTTTTACTTAGTTCCGGGAGGAAAATTGGCCATAATTTGAGCTACAGCTGCATTGATCACTTCTTCAGGGTTTTTTGGGGCTTTATCGATATCCTTATTCCCGGACCCTTGCCAAATCATCTTGTCGGTTTTAGCATCTACCACATCAATAATCAAGGATCCGTCTTTGTATTCATATGTGCTTACGGTGGTATATCCTGTAGCACCCATGCCTCCATAGTAACCATAAGGCCGATACATACTACCATATCCATAGTAATTGGTAGAGGCAGTGGTAGACTGTTTATCTTTTAAAATGGTTACTGCATTCACCATCAAATCGGGGTTGGTACTGGTTTCCGTAAAACCCTTCTTGCTCATTTCAGCCCTAATGGCATTCACAATCCTGTCGGCATTAAGCTGGCTTACACTGCCTGAGGTTTGCAAATTGTAAAAACTATAAGTTTTATACGTTTTAAAATCGATTGATTTATCGTAATCGTAAGATACTTTGAGGCTTGGTGCGCAGGAGGCCATAAATAATACTAAGCCTAATAAAATAGTGTTTTTGTTTACTTTCATTTTGATGAGTTTTAAGGTTGAGAACAAAATTCATGCATAATTAAGCCTTTTTCAGCTTTATTGATACAATTAGTCTATTTAATACAGCATTACTTTTACATACATGGTGCGTTTGGTAATTTTGCGCAATTTTACAAAATGATGCGATATGAAACCGTATTGAAGACTAATTTTTTAAAAAATGTTGTGCTTTTCATCACCAATCATCCATTTATAAAAACATAAGTAATTTGAATGGTACATTTTTCATAATACCAAAGAGTAAATAATTAGCCGGATTGAAGCAACAACCATTCTTTTAGAAATTTTTATCGGGTTGAAGACATATTTCTATTTCAAAGCATCATTAATTTGTTCAGGAGGGTCTTTCAAAATGGTACAAAAATAAAAGAACTTGGCAGTTAATACGAAATTCATATTTGTATTTATTATAAAATGATATCCATTAGGCCTTATTTTTCTTGAATTATAGATTGATTTTTGAAAATTAACTGTTTTAAATTGTATCTTTAATACCTATTTGTCCAAAAAGTACGAACGTCCTTTTTACATTTCAGTATGAGTTCAATCCGCCCCTGTATAAAACTAACCAGAATCCGTTTTTAAAGTCCCTCAATCTATTTTTAAAGCATTAGTCAACATTGACTAATCATATATTTTTCTTCTGTTTATCATTAAAATTGAAAAAATGAGAAAAGGCTACACGTCTATTTTTAAAGCCGGTTTGTTTTCTACGATGATGGCGATGATTTTACTTTCATCAGTTACCAAAGCACAAACTACCCTCACCACTTTACCCAATCCACCATTTAATGCTACGAATGGTGCCGGGGCAAATACCTCCATTACATTCGTATTGGAAAATACCAACCCTTTTCCCATTTTGCTTACTGATGTGTCTACCTGGTTAAATACAACAGATGCCAACAGTACACTGCAGTTGTGGTACAGCGCCACTTCACTTTCAGGGCCCGCTACCGTTGCCACACCTGCCTGGACTCAAATTGCACAGGTAACTAACTTTCCTGCTCCTGCAGTAAATGGTATTACACCGGTGTGGAATAACCTCAACTTTACTATCCCACCGGGTACCCAATACCGTTTTGCCGTTTGGTATGTTTCTATCGGAAGCCATTATAGCGGAACCGGAGCAGGAACGGTTACGCCAAGCACGTTCACCGGGGGTGGATGTAACTTGAAGCTAGGCGATGTTCAAATAGCAGGTCAGAATGTAGGCTATGGTGGAATAAACAACCCACGTTGGTTTACCGGCGAAGTGAAATTCCAGCCAGCAGGCCCATGTACCAATCCGCCCACAGCCGGTACCGTTAGTACTACGGCAACGAATGCCTGTTTGGGTATTCCATTTACCCTAAGCCTAACCGGTAGCACAGGTGGAACAGGACAAACCTATCAATGGCAGAGTTCACCTGATAATATTGTATGGACAGATATTACAGGTGCAATAAACCCTACTTTAACAACATCTCAAACCGTTTCAACCTATTACCGCTGCATAGTTACTTGTGGTGTTTCCGTAAATACAAACAGTCAGCTCATCACAACAGCTGCAGCCGTTTCAGGAACTTTTACCATCAATAGCGCTTTACCTACAGGTGGTACCAATTTCCAAACCTTTAATGATGCCTATGATTATATCAAATGCGGCATCAATGGCCCGGTTATTTTTAATGTGAACGGAACCAGTGGACCATATACCGAACAACTGATCATGAGTGCAGTGCCTGGTGCTTCTGCAGTAAACACCGTAACCTTTAACGGTAATGGCAGGTCGCTAAATTTCCTCGCTACTGTGAACACAGAAAGGGCAGTGATTAAACTGAATGGTGCCGATCATATCAAGTTCGATAACCTGGTGATCAATGCACTGGGTCAGTCTACTACTGAATTTGGATTCGGTGTTCAACTGATCAATAATGCCGATAGCAATGCTATTACCAACTGCTCAATCAATATCAATACAACATCCACTTCTACTAATTACGCAGGTATCGTTTTAAGTGCTTCTGCTACTAATGCTATCGGAACGGGGGCTACTTTATGTGATGGCAATATCCTTTCCGGCAATAGCATCAGCGGCGGCCATTTTGGAATCACTTGTGTGGGAAGCAACACAGATGCCAACCGTGATAATGTTATTTCCAGGAACAACATTACCGATTTTCATTTTTACGGTATTTATATTTCAGGAAACTTCAATACTCTGGTAGATTCTAACTCCATTTCAAGGCCAACAAGAAATATTGTAAACGGTGTTTGTAATGGCATTTTTGTAACGGCTTTGAATGTTTTTGTAAATATTATCCGTAACAGTATTTCTAATCCATTCGGTGGTATTCCTAACAGCACTTCCACTTTCAATGGCATATTTATCACTGGGGTGGATGCCTTGGGCGGACTGGAAAACAAGGTTATCAACAATAAGATTTTTGGCTTGAATGGCGATGGTGAACAAAACGGTGTGCAAATCAACGGATCAGATAATGTTTGGATCCAGCACAATACCATCCTGATGGATGGCAGCACCGGAACAGGTATCACTAGAGGTTTCTATCAAACCGTTTTAGCTGCAGGTGTGCGTTTTGAAAATAATATTGTTTCGATTACGCGTTCCAGTTCAGGGGCTAAATATGCGGTTTTTCATAACACCTTAGCATCTGATATCGTTTCTGAAAACAACGATTTATTCCTCAATTCAGCAACAGGAAATCAGTTCATTGGGTTTTATAATGCAATTGCACAACTTACCCTGGCCAACTGGCAGGCAGCTTCAGGCGATGACCTTACTTCAGTTTCTACCAATCCTGTATTTACAGATGTGATTACTGGAAACCTTCGTCCAACAAATGCGTCTATTGATAACCGTGGTATTCCTTTGGGTATTCTCATCGATATTACAGGTGCAGCCCGCAGTGCAACTACGCCTGATTTGGGTGCTTATGAATTCACTCCGGCACCATGTACAGCGCCTGCCACACCCGGCGTTGCACTGGTAAACCCAACCACCGTTTGCGAAAACAGTTCGGTAAGTTTACAGCTAAGTGGTAACTCCGTAGGTTTGAGCCAAACGTATCAGTGGCAAACTTCACCAACCAGCGGTGGACCCTATACCAATCTGGGTAATGTGCTTACCAACCCGGATACCTCCATCATTTCTACTACTACTTTATTTTATCGGGTCGCCGTTACTTGTGGCGCAAGCACCGTATTCTCAACTCCTGCATTACTCAACGTGAACCCGGCTCTACCCGGAGGAACATATACGGTTAATCAAACCTTACCCACCGGTGGCGGTAACTATAACAATTTTGCTGCAGTAAAAGCGGCACTCAGTTGTGGTATCGCAGGCCCGATTGTATTTAATGTAGTGCCCGGAACCGGCCCTTACAACGAACAATTTATTTTAGATTCTGTACCGGGAACCTCAGCCATAAATACCATCACCTTTAACGGTAATGCCAACACGATCGCTTTCAGTTCGAATGACAATATCGAACGTGCAGTGATAAAATTGCGTGGTACCGATCATATCATCTTTGATAGTTTGGTGATTGATGCCAATGGAGCAGGAACATTCGGTTTTGGTGTACATCTGATCAATAATGCCGATAGCAATATTGTTCGCAACTGTACTGTTCTTATTCCAACTACTTCAACAAGCACCAACTATGCCGGGCTTGTGATCAGTTCTTCTGCATCTTCAGCAACTACTACAGGTAATACATTTTGTGATGGCAATGCCTTCCGTAATAATACCATAACCGGAGGTTTTTATGGCGTTGCATTAACCGGTGGTGCTGCAACAGGGACTCCCATATTCGATAACCAGGTTACCGGAAATACAATCCTGGATTTTTACAGTAATGGAGTGTACATGGCCGGTAATCAGAATGCACTGATTCAAGCGAACAACCTCCGCCGCCCAACACGAAATACAGTAGCC
Source organism: Sphingobacteriales bacterium (assembly GCA_026391525.1). Classification (GTDB taxonomy): domain Bacteria; phylum Bacteroidota; class Bacteroidia; order Chitinophagales; family Chitinophagaceae; genus Ferruginibacter. The sequence continues at coordinate 9,758 of JAPLEF010000154.1, read as the reverse complement.
AATTGCTTTGCCATTTTTGTTACAGGACTGAATACCAAATCTACCATCAACGCAAACAGGATCAGCAATCCATTTGGAGGAAACCCAACAAGTACCAGTCAGGCAGCAGGGGTTTACTTCACCGGATGCGACGCAACCCTGGGAGCAGAAAATATCGTTTCTAATAATCTGGTTTATGATTTCAATGGAGAAGGTATTCAATACGGTTTGTATAATAGCAGCTCAGATTTTGTAAAATATTATCACAACACCATTTCTTTACAGGATAATGGCCAAACAGGTACAACGGCAACTTATGGTTTCTTCCAAACCTTACAAGCCGAATCCATCGATTTCAAGAATAACATCATCACCATCAGCCGTGCGGGTACAGGAAATAAATTTGGAATTAATCTGGTCACTGCACTTACTACGTTTACTTCCAATAACAACGATATATTAGTAACCGGAACCAATGCATTTGTTGGTTTTAACGGCAACAATCAGGCTACTTTAGCCAACTGGCAGGCTGCCACTTCTCAGGATGCCAACTCTGTAAACGCCGATCCTATATATGCCAGTCCGGCTACCGGCAATTTCCGCCCGCTCTACCCGGCTATCGATAACCTGGGTACACCGGTTGGGGTAACTAATGATATCCTGAATATAGTACGCAGTGCAACCACACCGGATTTAGGCGCTTATGAATTTGAAGTACCTCCATGCACTGCTCCGCCAGCAGGTGGAGACGCAGTTGCCAATCCAAATTCCGGAATTTGTTTAGGTACTCAAATCAATCTTACGCTAACAAATTATACTTTTGGTGGCGGACAAACCTATCAATGGGAGTTTGCAACCACACTTGCCGGGCCATGGTCTCCTTTAGGAGGTGTTCGTTTATTCCCGGATACTACCATATTTGCCAGCACTACTTTCTATTATCGTTGTTTGGTAACTTGTAGCGGAAACAGCACTCCTTCAACTCCAGCATTGGTTAATGTAAACCCTGCTTTCTTATCCGGCTTTTACACCATCAATCCTGCATTACCCGCAACATTACCCAACTTCCAGAATTTTGTTTCAGCAGTTGCTGCACTCGATTGCGGTATCACCGGGTTTGTAACTTTTGATGTAGCACCGGGTACTTACACCGAACAGGTACGCATGCGTAATGTAGCAGGTACGGGGCCCAACAGCCGGGTTACTTTTAGAAGTGCAAACGGCAATCCGGCTTCAGTTACCCTCACTTACGATGCAACTGTAGCAGCGGATAATTATGTATTGAAACTAGACAGTGCCAGGTACATCACTTACAAAGACATGACCATCACTGCCATTAATAGCGATAACGGTCGTGCTATCGAGCTGGCCAGCCTGGCTTCTTTCGATAGTATACTCAATTGTAATATCAATGCACCGCTTTCTACAATTACAACCAATGTATTAGCCGGTGTGTATGCTAATTCATTAAGAGGTAGCAACAACGTGATTAAAAATAACCGAATCACTGGTGGTGCAGCAGGTATCTACTGGGCAGGTACCGGAACAACCAACCTTACTTACAACCATGTGATTGATAGCAATGTGGTAACCCAATCTTTCCAATATGGAATTTTTGTAGGTAACAATGGAAGGATTGCCGTTTCAAAAAATGAAGTAACAATAACCGGCCCACGCGCAGCAAACAACTATGGTATTTATAGCACCAGCAGTGATTCTGCTTACCAATACACCGGTAATAAAGTAAACATAAATGGAGTGACGGCTACGAATACCTATGGCATCTTTTTTACAGGATGTGATGCAAGGGATGCTGATCGTGGCCGCATTGCCGGAAATACCGTAATAGGCATCAATGGTATCAATGGAAGCCTTTATGGTTTGTATCAAACAGCAAGCACTTTTAACAATACCGTTAATAATGTAATTAGTGTGAATGCCGCTTCCGGTGCCAATAATAGTTATGGTACCTATCTCACCGGCGGTGGTGGCGTGCGTTTCCAAAATAATTCGGTGCTGAATACTTCACCGGCGCTTATCAATAATGCAGCGGCTTATTTTGCGCAAAGCAGTGGTACCTTACCTTCTGTAAAGATTCAGAACAATATCTTCTCTCATGAAGCTGGTGGAAGGGCCATGCAGGCCACCAATCTGAATTTCATTTTCAGCAATTACAATACTTTATACACTACCGGCACTGCGTTGATGCAGTTTGGAACGGTTAATTATGCCACCCTGCAAGATTGGATCAATACCAGCAACTGGGATTTAAATTCCATCTCCATCAAACCAGAATTCACCAGTGTAACCAATCTGGAACCGAACCTGGCTAGTCCCGAAGTTTGGGCTATTCATGGCAGGGGAACACAAATCGCAGGTAACGATTACGATTTCAATAACAACCCAAGGCCAACCACTTTCACAACCGGTGTGCCTGATATGGGTGCGTATGAATTCTTACCTACTTCATTGCCTACTTTACTTGTAGCAAATCCTGCAGCACCCGCACCGGGTATTACTCAAACCTTTACTTATGGTACTGATGTAGTAGCTAAAATCACTTACGATGCAACGGCTCCTGTTCCGGCTTCGATTGGATTGCGCCGTTATTCCGGCGTATTGCCAACAGGTTTGAGCGCCGGACAATTGTCCATGTATTTTTATACTCAACTGGAAGTACCTGCACAAGGAGCCTATAAGTATAAGTTAGAACAAACGTATATCGATCCATGGAGAGGCTTTATCCCAACCGAACCTGAAATCAGGATGGGAAGAACCAATGTTGCCAATGTTTGGGAAGTAAGTACCGTTAGTACACTGAATGTAGATGATAATGTAATCACCGATACCGGGTTGGTACATATCGATCGTTACACGGGTATAGCTGGCGACCCTGCTGTCAATCCGTTGCCTCCTTATGTTACAGTACTTGATACCTCAAACCGTGGAACCCGTTTCTGGGTACCTTATGGCCATCATTACAGTTTCAATACCAATGGGCAAGACATGTGGTTGTATTTAAGTGCCCAGGATTCTGCCAATGTAACGGTAAGGGTTAACGGCACCAACTGGCGCAGAGATTATGCGATTGCTGCAAACACCGTTAGGGTGAGTGATATCATGCCTAAATTCGGTTTGGTGGATGCTCGTATCACTGATGAAGGTTTATTCGACAGAGGTATCAGCATCACTTCCGATGTGCCGATTGTTGCCTATGCGCATATTTACGATGGTGCCACTTCAGGTGCTTCCCTGTTATTACCGGTGGGCGTTTACGGATATGAATACCTTTCTTTAAACTCTAAACAATTCTATCCTGTTGGTGGAGCAGGTTCTTATTCCTGGTTTGCGGTTATCTCCGATCGGGATAGTACGCTTGTGGAAATTACTCCAACTGTTGTTACTAAAGGCGGACGCCCTGCAGGTGTGCCGTTTACGCAATACTTGATGAAAGGTCAGGTGTACAATGTGATGGGCACCATTGATGGAACAGGCGCGGGTTCCGACTTATCGGGCAGTACCATCAAATCTATCGCTAATGCTTCAGGTAAGTGTTATCCGATTGCCGTATTCTCAGGAAGTAGCAGAACAGCCATCTGTTTCAACAGTAATGGTGATAACCTGATTCAGCAGGTATTCCCCTCACAGGCATGGGGTAAAAAATACCTGGCTTTTGCCACAGCAAGTTCTACAAGTAATACCCAATACAATTCTAACATTTTCCGTATCATGGTGAAAGACCCAACCACGGTGGTTACGGTTAATGGTGTAGTACAAACTACCTTGAGTTTGCCTGGTAATTTTTATGAAGTATCTACTACTGCAGGTAATGGGCCAAATGGTTCTCTGTACATTGAAGCCAACAAACCGGTTTTGGTGGCTCAATTCATGGTATCCACTTCTGCTAACCAATGCCCGGGAGTTTCGGCATCAGGTTTGGGCGATCCTGAAATGATCTATATCAGTCCGATTGAACAAGGAATCAAGGAAGCGGTTTTCTATAATACTACCGAAAGCTCTATTTCTCAAAACTATGTGAGTGTGATCATTCCAACTACCGGCTTAACTTCACTCACCATCGATGGCAGCACCACATTCACAGATGTGTTTGTTCACCCTAGCTTACCCGGTTATTCCTGTGTGCGTCAGAATTTTGGCGGTGCGGCTGGTCAGCATATTGTACTAAGCGACTCTGCGTTCACAGCCATCACTTATGGATTAGGAAGTGTGGAGAGTTATGGCTACAATGCAGGTACTTTGGTTAAGAACCTCAACGCCCTTCCGAATATTACCAATACGTTGGGTTCCGGTGGCACTTCAGAATATACTTGCGTAGGTGCACCATTCCGGTTCAGTATCCTCATCACTGCCAAACCTCAGGAGCTTACCTGGCAGTTTAGCAGTATCGCTACCTTAAATCCGAATGCCGATGTTACACAAATAAACCCGGTTCCACTCGACTCCTCATTTATCAATGGGCGCTGGTATTACAGATATAACGTACCGGTCGATTATACCTTCTCACAAGCAGGGCAGTTCATTGTGCCGATTATTGTAAAGGACACGGTAGCGATTGAAGGTTGTGAAAACAAACTGGAAGTTACCCTATCCGTTACCGTTATTGATGCGCCGGTTGCCGACTTTAGTGCGGTGTTCAGTGGATGTATCGGCTCGCCGGTAATCCTGAACGGTATTGGCACTACCTCCAATGGCGTGGGTATCAATACCTGGAACTGGGATTTTGGAAATACCACTACAGCAACGGGACAGAATACCACCGTAACCTACAATACGCCGGGTACCTATAATGTTACCTTAACTCTGGTTGCACTCGATGGTTGCCTGGCCGATACCACAAAACCGATCGTGGTGAATGCGCTACCTCCGGTAGATGTGGTTTCCGATTCGATTGAGGTTTGCGTCAATAACCCGGTTACTTTTGAGGTGCTCAATCCGGATGCTACCAGCACTTATGATTGGTATACTACGTTAACAGGTGGTACACCGGTATTTACAGGACCATCATTTACCGTACCGAATGTTACCGGCTTTGTGGATTATTTTGTGGGCGCTACCAATGCAGCAGGCTGTATCAGTGAAAGGAAAAGGGTGGTGGCGAATATCCTGCCTAACTTACCTATACCGGTAGCGGTGGTTGATTCCATTGGTGTAGACCGGATCAAATTCAGCTGGCTGGCTGTTCCGGGAGCACTTACTTATGAAGTATCTACCGATGCCGGCACTAATTGGATCATCCCTTCATCGGGACCAACCGGATTAACCCATACAGTTACCGGTTTGAATCCATTGCAAACCGTATCCCTGATTGTTCGTGCAACCGGTGCCGTGAGTTGCCAGCAGTCGGTATCCGCAGCAGTAGAAGCCAAAACATTACCGGGTCAGATCTATATCCCTAATGCTTTCTCACCCAATGCTGATGGGCTCAACGATTTCTTGCTAGTATATGGTTATACCATCAAGGAAATGCGCTTCCTGATTTTTAACCAGTGGGGAGAAAAGATTTTTGAAAGCAATAACCAGGCAACCGGATGGGATGGTAAATACAAAGGCAAGCCACAACCTAGCGGTGTGTATATGTATGTGTGCGAATTGATTTTGAATGATGGTAAGAAGGAAGTACGGAAAGGGTCGATTAATTTGGTGAGGTAATACTCTTTAATAAGCATGATTATAAAGAACCATATCAATAGATTACTGGTGATTACTTTTCTGTTCTTTGGAATGAAAGGTATTTCCCAAAATTTATCCAACAGGGGTGTAGATTTCTGGGTTGGTTATGGGCATCACCAGTTCATGGAACTTGGCCAAGGCAATAGTCAGGAAATGGTGATTTATATCAGTGCAGAGCAGCAAGCCAATGTCACGATCAAAGTAGAAGGTACATCCTGGGTTCGCAATTATCTGGTAAATGCCAATTCTGTTATAGTTTCTGATCTCATTCCAAAATCTGGCAGTGCGGATGCCCGTTTGATATCCTTACCCTGTTCTTTTGTTCCTGCAGGTACTCCTTGCGGTGGTGAAGGCATATTTTCCAATAAAGGGATACATATCACCAGTAATGTACCTGTTGTTGCCTACGCACATATATATGGCAGTGCATCATCAGGAGCTACCATGCTCATGCCTGTTGAAACCTGGGGCTATTCTTATGTTACACTGAACAGTAAACAGTCGTATGGTGGTGCAGGATGTTTTTCCTGGGTATATGTGGTTGCAAAGGAGGATAATACTGTAGTTGAAATAACTCCTACAGCAGTCACCCGGTCATTTAAACCAGCAAATGTGCCTTTCACGGTTACGCTTAATCGCGGACAAATTTACCAGCTCATGGCTGGGCCCGAGGGTAGCGGGGCAAAGCCTGATTTGTCTGGCACAACAGTCAAATCTATAGCTAACTCAGCAGGAGCTTGTAATCAAATTGCGGTTTTTGCAGGAAGTAGCCGTACCATCAATCCTGCTGCTTGCGGCAGTCAAGGTGGTGATAATGACAATCAGCAGTGTTTCCCTTTTCAGGCGTGGGGTAAAAGATATCTAACCGCACCAACTTCAAATTCTGTTACGCCTTCTACATTCATGACTAATACTTATAAGATTGCTGTTAAGGATCCTACTACTGTTGTTAAAAGAAACGGTGTTATTATACCACTGGCTAACTTAATTAATAACTCTTATTATACTTATGAAAGTAGTACAGCTGATTATATTCAATCAGACAAACCCGTGATGGTTGCACAGTTCATGACCGGTGGTGGAGGTTGCTTAGGTGGTGGCGGCGTAGGGGATCCTGAAATGATGTATTTAAGTCCTATAGAACAGGGTATTAAAAATGTTGGTTTTTTCAGAAATACTCAGGAAAGCATTACTGTAAATTACCTCACACTAATCATTCCAACAGCTGGTGTAAGCTCCTTAACGATTGATGGGTCTTCTACTTTCAATCATACCTACGCTCATCCTAATTTGCCTGGATTTACTGTTGTGATAAAACGCTGGACTTCAGCTCAGGCTCAGGGCAGAGCTCAAAGTGATTCAGCCTTCACAGCCATCACCTATGGCTTGGGGAATGTAGAGAGTTATGGTTACAATGCAGGTACTTTAATTAATAATCTAAGTGCGGTAGGTGCAATTTTTAACATAAGTGATTCTAGTACAACTACTATTACACATCCTTTCGCTTGTACCAGTTCTCCTTTGAAATTATCTGTATTGTTAGGGTATCCTACAGCACCATCAAGGTTGGTTTGGAGAATAAGTCAGGTAGGAGGAGGAATTAGTCCAAATGTTGATGTAGTAGATAATACACCTACACCAGCAGGAACACAGATTGTAAATGGCATTTCATATTTGAAATACAACTTGATTGGAGCATATACCTTTGCGGATACTGGATATTACAGAGTTCCAATTTTAGCAACCCACCCTAGTATTGAGAATTGTAACAATACAGAAGAGTTATACTATATTATTGAAGTGCGTCGCCGTCCAACTCCAAACTTTACTTTCACCCATACCGGCTGTGTATTGGATACCGTGCGTTTTACCGGGCCTTCCGCATCTGCAAATGGATACAACATCAATCAATGGCTCTGGACCTTCCCGGGTAGCGTAACGGCAAGCACGCAAAATACCAATCAGTTATTCACCACAACGGGTAATGTGCCGGTAAATTTGAGTTTGGTAACCGCCGAAGGTTGCATCTCAGATACCACCATCAATGTGGGCGTTTCTGCAGCACCTGTAGTAGCCTTCACTACTAGCCCTACGGCACTATGTGTAGGCTCTTCAGTAACGTTTACGGATAACAGCACTTATACCGGCTCAACACCCATCAGTGTTTCGTACTGGGATTTCGGCGATGGAACCATCATCAATAATGGCAACCCGGTTACGCACACGTACACGAGTCCGGGCAGCTATACGGTGAATCATGTGGCAGGTTTAGGGGGCGCATGCGTAGGCGATACGGTACCACAGGTAGTCACTGTGTACTATCCGCCTTATACCACATTTACTTATCCAACGGGATGCTTACCAGCCAACGGCATCGTTCAGTTTAACAGTACCGCTTACACGCCGGATGGCCAGGCCGTAAATGGCCACCTCTGGAACTTTGGCGATCCGGCTTCAGGTGCTGCCAATACCTCAACTTTAGCAAACCCAACTCATACTTATCCGGGATTCGGTAATTATACCATCACTTATCAGGCAACTACCGTCAACGGATGTTCGAACGACACTACGGTAAATGCCACGCTTAACCTTGCACCGCTGTTCAATTATCCTGCATTGCCTTCGGTTTGCCAAAACTTAGCAGGTACGGTTTCAGTAGCTACAGCTTCTGTTACCAATGCGGTTCCGGGAACAGGGGTTTATCATGGTCCGGGTACTACTACTGCAGGTCAGTTTAGTCCTTCCATTGCCGGAGCAGGTTTACATACGATATGGTATGTGTATACTACAACCGCCAATTGCAGGGATTCTGTTTCCCAAACCATCACGGTGAAGCCTACCCCGGATGCAGCCTTCACGATTCCGGTTGCAGCCTGTTTGCCTCCATCCGGAAATGTGAGTTTCTCTTATAGCGGCACTGCCTTACCCGGACAAACCTATCTCTGGAATTTCGGCGACCCGGCCAGTGGTGCATTGAACAGTTCAACCCTTGCTAATCCTTCTCATAATTATACCACAGGTCCGTATACCATCACGCTATCGGTAACGGCTAATGGTTGTACCAAAGATTCTATTGTCAATAATACGTTCAATGTTACTCCGGCGCTTGCTTATCCGGCTTTAGCTCCGGTTTGCCAGAGTTTAACAGGCACTGTTTCTGTTGCTACAGCTACTGTTACCAACGGCGCTACCGGTACCGGTGTATACAGCGGCCCTGGCGTAACACCTGCAGGGCTCTTCAGTCCATCAATCGCCGGTGCAGGCAGTCATGTCATCACCTATACCTTTACCGGAACCGGAAACTGTGTATCAACCATCACTCAAACGATTTTGGTATATCCTAAACCAAACGCCAGCTTTACTTTCCCTAGTGTGGCATGTTTGCCTACCACAGGATTGGTACAGTTTACCTACAATGGTTCGGTATCGGCAGGACAAACTTATTCCTGGAACTTTGATGATCCGGCTTCAGGTGCCAACAATACTTCAACATTGGCAAGTCCGCCGCATAACTATACCAATACAGGCAATTATGATGTAACCCTAACCGTTACCAATCTCAATGGTTGTGTGGATGATACGGTGGTGAATGCAACATTCAGTGTTACACCTGCATTGGCTTATCCGGCATTAGCGGCTATTTGCCAAAGTGCGGCACCTTTATCAGTTGCCACTGCAACGGTTACCAATGGTGTAAGCGGAACCGGTGTTTACAGTGGTCCCGGTGTGAATGCGGCCGGTCTGTTTAATCCTGCAGTTGCCGGCGCCGGAACACATACCATTACTTATACCTTTACTTCTACCGGAAACTGTGTGGCAGTTCGTACACAAACCATTGTGGTGAATGCCAAACCAAATGCCAGCTTTACCTTCCCGAGCGTGGCTTGTTTGCCTACCACAGGATTGGTGCAGTTTACCTACAATGGTTCGGTATCAGCAGGACAAATCTATTCCTGGAACTTTGATGATCCGGCTTCAGGAGCAAACAATACTTCAACATTAGCGAGTCCGCCGCACAATTATAGTAATACCGGCAATTATGATGTAACCCTAACCGTTACCAACCTGAATGGTTGCGTGGATGATAC
>JAPLEF010000057.1 GCA_026391525.1 Sphingobacteriales bacterium | reverse complement strand
TTTTGTAGGATCAAAATCTTTTGGGATCCATTTTTCGCCATTCGAGAAGGTTTTCTTGGATGGATTAGAAGCGATGGCCAGAAACAAGAACAAAAGAATAGCAAAACCCGAGTACAGGTTTTTAAGTGTTTGGTGCATGAGGTTTTGTTTTATAAAAGTAAAAGCTAAAGATATTATTAAATAATAGTGCCGTTGTAATAAATATTGAATAGACGATGAAATCGTAAAAATCTCCTGTCCCGGATAATAACTGTGTTTTTTGAAGCATTTCAAATCCTGCGCAAAACATCAATAAGGCTGCTGTCCATAGTACATTTATTTTCCTGTTCCAGATAATCAGTAGGCACGATTGAAGGGAGTAAGCCCATAATCCATCCGGAAGATAGTTTACGATGATAGGGGGCAATGAAATGATTTTTTTCAGCACATATACCGCCGTTCCAATAAAAAGTGGCAGTATCATATTGCAGCTAACATCTTTCCATTTATTGCGCTCTTTTTCTAACAGGCTATTAAGCTTCACGAAATACTGATGATTTTAAATTCAAAACACAATCTTTATTAAAAAAAATCCCGCTCCAAAGAACGGGATTTAATATCATCTTGTAATTATTTTATGGGAAGATGCCTAATTCAGCATAGCTGGTGGCAACTTTATTGATTGCATTTACGTAAGCAGCCGTGCGCATATCAGGTATAGCAGGATTTTCTTTCCAGATTTCCATGATTTCGCGGGTGGCAGTGATCATGGTTTCTTCCAGACCGCTATGTACCAGATCCTGCTCATCCGGGCCATGCATGATAAAGGCACGTTCCTGGTCGTTTACACGCTTACCGGTAAGGCCTTCAATTTGTCCGAGGATATGCGTATTCAGGTTTTCAGTAAAACGTTTTTCCATACGGCCATAACGTACGTGGCTCAGATTTTTCAACCACTCGAAGTAACTAACGGTTACGCCACCTGCATTGAGGTACATATCCGGTACACAAAGAATTCCTCTTTGATTAAATATTTCATCCGCTTCAGGTGTACAAGGCCCGTTTGCTGCTTCACCGATGATTTTAGCTTTTATACGCGGAGCATTTTCGCCATTGATTACATTCTCTAAAGCAGCTGGTATTAAAATATCACATTCTAATTCGAGTGCATCTTCTTTTTTGGCAAGTAGGGTAGTGCCCGGTGCGTTGATGATAGAACCGGTTTGTTTGCGGAAAGCAATCAGTTCATCTTCATGAAGTCCGTTGACATTGTAAACTGCGCCATCATGTTCAGAAATACAAATCACTTTTGCGCCGTTTTCGCGGAAGAATTTTGCAGAATGGTAGCCCACATTTCCAATGCCCTGAACCACAACGGTTTTGCCCTGAATACCTGTAGATAAACCCAGTTTTTTCATCACATCTTCCATATTACATACCTCACGGATACCAAAGAAAACGCCCAGGCCGGTAGCTTCAGTTCTTCCCCGAACACCACCTTGTGTTATGGGCTTTCCGGTTACACAACCTGCTGCATCAATTTCGCCGGGTTTCAAAGAAGCATACGTATCTACGATCCAGGCCATTTCACGCGGGCCGGTACCATAATCAGGAGCGGGAACATCAATGCCGGGGCCGATAAAATTTTTCTTTACCAGTTCTGCCGTATAACGCCTGGTGATTTTTTCGAGTTCGTAAGTAGAATAATTACGAGGGTTTATTTTGATGCCACCTTTACCGCCACCGAATGGTACGTTTACAATGGCACATTTATACGTCATCAAGGAGGCAAGCGCCATCACTTCATCCTGATTCACTTCATCACTGAAACGGATACCGCCTTTACATGGCGATTTGTGCTGGCTGTGTTGAACACGATAGGCTTCAATCACTTCAATGCTTCCATCATCGCGTTTTACCGGAAAGCGCATCTGATAAACACTATTACAGGCCTTGATCTGTTCAAGGATGCCCAAATCCCATTTGGTGAATTTGGCGGCTTTGTCAAAGCTTTTCTCAACACTCTGAAAAAAGCTGTACTGCTGGTTAGATGACATATGTAGGTTTTTTTATTTTTTTATTGTTAGGATTGATTTTTGTTTTCTTTTTCGAGCCGGCTGATTTTTCGATCGATACTGGTTACATATAAAAACAACCCGATCAGTATCGTTAAGCAAACCGCAACTACGATATATATTTTACCATTGCTGCGCATCAGGTCGGCCATCGCTGCTTTTTCCTGTGCAAACAGTGGTAATGAGGTTGCGAGCCCAACCATTAACGCCATTGCTTTCTGCCAAAATTTAAACATGCATCAAAATTTTATCTTTCAATAAAGCCACTCTTATTTTCAGCGTTGCTATCCAAATGCCTATTAAAGTCCACCCAATTACCGCCGGATAAAAAACCATCCTCATTCCGGCATCCATATCATTTCGGTCCAGCGCCGGATTTCCACTATCACTACCCGGAGCTCCCGGGTGCAAGCTCCCTACCAAACGGGGTATGATCCAGATACTTGGAAACAACATGGCGAAGGCAAATATATTATATACCGCACTGATTCTTGCGCGTTTATCGATATCTGTAAATGAACCTCTCAGTACGAAATAGGCGCCATAAATCAGCAATGCGATAGCTGCCCCAATCAACTTGGGTTCTTTAAGAACACTTGCCAATGATTGCCCCTGATCTGTAACCCAGGTAACCGAAACCCAAAGCACACCGGTGAGATAGCCCAATACACCAAACAAAGAACCCACTGCAGCAAAGGAACTTGCAAATACATCGTTTCGATAATGGAAACCACGGAGGTATTTGATGCTGTAAAAAAAACTTACTCCAAAAAGGATCATCATAGCAAACCACATGCACACATGGAAGTAGAGGTTTCGGATGGTTTCATTTAAAATAAAAAGGCGGGGAACTTCTAACAAAAAGCCGGCAACAATGGTGTACACCAATAAAACAAAGGACAATATTTTCCACCAGCTTTTTTGCACCAATGCGGGGTATTAATTTGAGTGGCGCAAAGTTATGGTAATTGAGGTCACCACTTGAAAATTTTCTTTCGATTTGCTGGGTTCAATCTTTCCATAAATAGGGGAAAAGCACCACAGCTAAAACCAGAACAAGCAGATCAAACAGGCCAACCAAACCTGCCAGTTGCCAAACCGCTCCATCCCGGAATACTTCCCCAAATGCAGCTTTGCTAAGACGCATCAACAATAGCAGTTGCGGTAAGATTACCGGGAAACCCAATATGGCAATCAATGCCGCATTCTGCTGGGCTTTTGCGGCAATTGCACTCATAAGTGTGAATACCAGGCTCAACCCTAAACCTCCGAGCATTACAATGCCCACAAATAGTAAACTATCTGAAACAGGGTTTTCCAGAAATACGAAGAAAAAGATCAGGCTTACCAGACTCATCAAAAGCATCAGTAGCATATTATAGATCATTTTGCCGATGATGAATGCCCTTGGGGAAGTAATAGAATAAAAATAGAGCATCCGGCCACGGCTCTCCTGTAAAAAGCTCTTGGCCACTGTATTAACGCAAACAAAAAGTTGAATCACCCAAAACAGACTGTTCCAAACCTGTGCATCCGGGCTTTCAGGCATACTGAGATAAAGTACAAAAACTGTGGAGGCGATATAGAGCAATATGCCATAGAAAGTGTGCTTCTGCCGCAATTCCAGCAAAATATCTTTATGTAATAATGCCAATACTTTTCGGGTCATGGTAACTGCAAAGTAAATACTTATTGGTATGAGCTATGAATAAGACTTTTTTTTATCGAAAGAATAAATAATTGTTCAGTTACACTGAATTAATATTAGGCCTATTGCAAATGTGTTTTGAAAAAAAAGCATTAATTTCAAACTTCAATAAAATAAATCTAAAAAATATACTATGAGAAAATTTTGCTTTTTAGTATGCTTTATCATTTCTGCCTGGAGTGTAAATGCTCAGAATAATTACTGGAGTTATCATTTGAGCGCCGGTGCTATTATCAAAGGAAAAGCTGCAGACCGCCTTTCTTATCCCAAATCCTTTCAATTATTTGATTTAGACCCGGCTCCGCTGCAACAAGCGCTATATAGTATCACAGGCAGAAATGCAGTTTCCCCTTCAACTACTATTACTTTGCCTGCGGCAGATGGTAATCTCGAAACTTTTGAAGTGGTAGAGGCTTCTAATTTTGAACCTGCATTGCAAGACCAGTTTCCTGGTATCCGTGCATTTTCCGGCAAGGGGATTTCTGATAAGTATGCAACATTGAAAATAAGTGTTTCTCCGGAGGGTATACAGGCGATGGTATTCAGAACAGACAGGGCGAATGAATTCATTGAAGCCTATTCGGCAGACAGCAGAGTATATGCCGTATTTACTTCACAACGTACTCCAGGCCAATTACCATGGGCTTGTTCTACCCCGGAGCAAAACCTGGCCAATAGTTTAGGGCAGCAGGTAAATGGAATATCATTAACCGGAAGATCCGGCGGTGATTTAAAAACCATGCGTCTGGCGCAATCGGTAACTGCTGAATATTCCAATTATTTCGGTGCAACAAGTGCATCGCAAGTTGGCCTGGTGCTTGCAGCCATCAACGCTACGCTTACCCGCTGTAACGGTGTTTATGAAAAAGACCTTGCCTTGCATTTGAATCTGGTAGCTGCATCTACTAATGTTATTTATTACAACGCTGCTACAGATCCATATGCTGCAGCCAGTTCGGGAGCTTCCGGAGCATGGAACAGTCAGTTACAATCTACCTTAACTTCAGTAATAGGAGAGGCCAATTATGATATTGGCCACTTATTTGGTGCTTCCGGTGGTGGCGGAAATGCAGGTTGTATTGGGTGCATTTGTACAAACGGATCAAAAGGAAGCGGCTACACTTCACCGGCAGATGGCATCCCTCAGGGCGATAATTTTGATATCGATTATGTGGTTCATGAAATCGGCCATCAATTGGGTGCTAACCATACCTTTTCGAGCAGTAATGAAGGCTCGGGTGTTAATAAGGAAGTAGGTTCAGGTATCACGATAATGGGTTATGCTGGCATTACCAGCCAGGATGTTGCTCCACATTCAATTGATGTGTACCATCAAGCCTCAATAGCACAGATACAAGCCAATCTGGCAACCAAAACTTGTCCGGTAACAATCGTAATTTCAGCTAATAATGCTACTCCTGTGGTTGCTGCGGTAAGCAACTTTACCATTCCCAAAAGCACTCCTTTTGCCCTTACCGGATCTGCAACAGATGCTAATGCAGGAGATATACTCACTTATTCATGGGAACAGAATGATAATGCCTCATCCACCCAAACCGGAGCCAGTAGTGTAGCCAGTGCCACCAAGGCTTCAGGGCCAAATTGGATTTCGTATAGCCCATCTGCTTCTCCAACCAGATTGTTTCCTAAACTTTCAACCATACTTGCCGGAGGCCTTATCAGCGGTCCGCTTACAGGCGGAGATGCAGGTGCCAATACAGAGGCATTGAGTTCTGTTGCACGTACACTCAATTTCCGACTAACGGTTAGGGATAATGCTCCTTATAGTTCAACGGCTCCTATTAAAGTGGGTCAGACTCAATTCACTGATATGGTAGTTACGGTAAGTTCCGCTTCTGGTCCTTTTGCGGTTACCGCACCTAACACAGCAGTTACCTGGGCTGGGGGTTCGGCTCAAAACGTAACCTGGTCGGTAGCCAGTACAACTGCTGCTCCGGTATCTTGTGCCAATGTGAAAATAACTTTAAGTACGGATGGCGGACAAACCTTCCCAACCGTACTTGCTGCCAGCACTCCAAATGATGGAACAGAATCTATTGTGATTCCTGCAACTGCCACTACAACTGCAAGGATCAAAATTGAAGCGGTAGGAAATATCTTTTTCGATATCAGCAACAGCAACTTCACCATCGGTGCTGCTGTGGCATGTGGAAGTCCGGCCGGATTAACCAGTTCCGCTATCGGAAACAACACAGCTACACTCGGTTGGAATGCTGTGAGTGGCGCTAATAATTATACGGTAGATTACAAACTGAACAGTTCAGCTACATGGACGAATTTTGCAACCTCGCAAACCACTACAACGACTAACTTGACCGGGCTTACACAAGGTTCTTTATACGATTGGAGGGTAAGGGCAAATTGTGCATCCGGATCGGGTACTTATTCATCAGCTCAGTTTACTACCACAGCACCATTTGTTTGTAATGCTGCAACGGGATTGGCAGCATCTGCTATCACAGCAACAAGTGCAACCTTGAGCTGGTCTGCCGTTACCGGGGCTGCCAGTTATGCCGTTTCTTATAAATTGAATAGTGCAACTGCCTGGACGAGTGCCGGAGCTGCAGTAACCACCACTTCAGTTTCTATTTCCGGATTAACCGGGGGAACGTTATACAATTATCGTGTTCAAACCAATTGCGGTGCAAATGGAAACAGTGGTTTTGCAACAGCTCAATTCACTACATTAGTTGCATCGGTTTGCGGTACGGCATTTGAACCTAATGAAACACAAGCTTCAGCAGCTGCAATTGTTTCGGGGGTAACCAATTCAGCAGCCATAACAACCGCTACTGATAATGACTATTACAAAATTACAACTACGGCAACCAGCAATATAGTTTACAATCTTGTGGGGCCTTCGGGTGTTGATTACGACATGACGATTTTCAACAGTGCCGGAACACAAATTGGTGCAGGAGCAGGAGCAACCTCAACAGAAACCGTCACTCTAAATAATCAGGTTGCCGGCACTTATTTTATCAGGATATTTAGTTTCAATGGCGCCAGCAGTGCAACCTGTTATACTATTAAAGCTACTGCTACAGCGGTGTCTGCTAGTTGTCAAAGTGCATTGGATGCAGGCACAAATGGCACTAGACCAGGTGCAGCGGTAATTCCTTTTAATACCAATGTAACCGGGTTGATCAATCCGAGTGCAGACATTGACCATTACAAATTCACCATCACAACAGCCGGAACCATTACCATCACTCTAACCAATTTGCCTGCTGATTACGACCTTAAACTACTGAACAGTGCAGGTACACAGGTGGCCAGTTCAGCAAATAGCAGTACCACTGCAGAAACCATCACTTACACAGCCGCAGCCGGTATTTATTATGCACAAGTTTTCGGATATAACAATGCCAATAATGCAACAGCTTGTTATACCCTTAGAGTGCAATTGGGAACTGCTACTAAACAAGAAGACCTCTTATTAACGAACAGCAAGCCGGTATTGCATGTTTTTCCTAATCCGGCGTTGAGTTTGCTGCAGGTAGATATAAAAGGAACATCTTCCCTCAATAGTACTTTAAAAGTGATAGATGCCAAAGGAGTAGTTGTGATGCAGCAAAGGATTTTCAGAAATCCACAACCTATCGATGTGTCAAAATTAGCTCCCGGATTTTATTCGATTCAATACAATAATGGAACAACAGTGATCACAGAAAAATTCATCAAGCAATAAAGTTTCATCCATTGCTTTAAATACCTATTACAAAGAGGCAGTCTGAATTATAGGCCGCCTCTTTTTTTCTATCATTCAAAAAATTTATCCGAAATATTACAACTGAGCACAATTCCTGCACCTGGGTTCGTAAACATCAGTAGCGCCTAAAAGCACTTGTTTTTCATCAGCAATTTTCCGGTAACTGATATTGGCGATTTGTCCGCATTTCACACAAATCGCATGCAGCTTGGTGATGTAATCGGCAATGGCTAATAAATTGGGCATTTGTCCGAAGGGCTTACCGGTATAATCCATATCCAGTCCGGCAACAATCACCCGAATACCTTTCAGGGCAAGTTGTTCGCAAACCAAAGTGATGGAGGAATCGAAGAACTGTGCTTCATCGATACCCACCACATCTACATCCTGAGCCATCAAAAGGATGGCTGAAGAATGTTCAACCGGGGTTGAGGGAATGGCATTGGTATCGTGACTTACGATTTTATTCACGTCGTAACGGTTATCTACCGCAGGCTTGAAAATTTCTGCTTTCAGGTTTGCAATCCTCACCCTTTTCAGCCTTCTGATCAGTTCCTCTGTTTTTCCGCTGAACATGCTCCCGCAGATCACTTCAATCCAGCCCCTTTTTTCCCCCTTAAAGTTTGGTTCGATAAACATTCAACGATTTTTAATTTTGAGTTTGTAACTTTATAAAGTAAATCTTGCAAAGATTATTGATTCTGCCCGATAGGCAAACTATATTTCTTTTGCTATTGCCAAAAAGTAAAACCATCCATATGGAAAGAGTGGAAACACTCTCAGACAGACTGAAAGCACAGCTTAACGCAAAAGCCGGAATCGACGATTTATTGCTTACCGTTCAGATGCTGCAATCAGAATTGTTGCACCTTAAAAATACGCAAGTTTCCGAGCAGCCCGCTGCTGTTGTTTCATTCCATATGCCTGATAGTTTTGATACGGCCATTCCAACCCCGGAAACACAAATTAATGAAGAATCTCCTACTTTCATGCTTTTAGAAGTAGATGAAGAAGCCATTGCTGCAGAACTTGAAGAAATGAAAATGAATGCAGAACTGAAAAACAAACTCAGCGGACAAAACAGGCCTGCATTTCAGTTCGACCCCATTGAAGATACGCCCACTTTGTTTCATCAGCAATCTGGCCACTCGAAAGCACAAAAAGAACTTCATGAAACCATTGGCAACGGGAATGAGGCTTCCATAAACGACGCGCTACGGCAGCAAAAAACGGAACTCTCCGATACGTTGAAAGACATGCCCATAAAGGATTTGAAAAAAGCTATAGGCATCAACGACCGTTTTTTATTTATTAAAGAATTGTTCCGGGGAGATGAAGTGATGTACGAAAGGAGCATCAAAACCATCAATGGATTCAGTATCTATCCCGAATCGGAATATTGGATACGCAGGGAACTCAAATTCAAATTGGGATGGGATGATCAGGATCCTGTTGTTAAACAATTTGATCAGTTGGTTAAAAGGCGCTTTTCCGTTACATAAGCCATGATCGTTTCTGTTGCTCCCTTTTGCTGATAAACATATTGTTTGGCTGCTTTACCTGCTTGTTCACAACTTTCCCTTTGGTTTAATAAATGAGTAACGATTTTTTCCAATGCGATTGCATTAGAAACAGGGAAAGCAGCGCCAATTTTCACCAGTTCAAGCGCTTCTGCGAATTTCTGATATTCGGGCCCGAAAACAACCGGTTTGCCATAAACTGCAGCTTCAAGGGTATTGTGGATGCCATCATTGCCAAAGCCGCCTCCGATATAAGTGATTTGAGCATATTGATAAAGCGCAGAAAGCATACCAATATTATCAATGATCAAAATATGGCAACCAATAGCGATTTCAGCATTAGCAGATAATTGGGAATAAGTTATCGCCTCCGGGAAAGTTTTTTTCATGGCATTAATTCTTTCTGAAGTAACTACATGAGGGGCAAATATAAACCTCACTCCTGGGTGCATCCTAACAAAATGCATCCATTCCACTTCATCTTCTTCCCAGGTACTACCCGCAACCACCACCGGAAAATTTTCGGTAAACGATTCGATGTGCGGAACCTGCTTTTTCTTGTCTGCAATTTCAACTACCCTGTCGAACCGGGTATCCCCAGCAACTATACCGTTGGTTATGCCAATACTTTTTAATAATTGGTTGGAATCATAATTCTGAACAAACAACAGTTGAAATGGAACAAGCATTTTTCGCCAAAAGGCACCATACCATTTAAAAAATGGCTGAGATGGCCTGAAAATGCCCGAAATTAAAAGCACGGGAACCCCTTTTTTATACAAAGTGCTCAGGTAATAATACCAATATTCGTATTTCACCCAGATTACCAAAGCAGGATTCATCGTGTTGATGAGTTTTTCAGCATGACCAGGCGAATCTGAAGGAAGATAAAAAACGGTATCAGCGCCCGGGTAGTTTTTTCGAACTTCATACCCGCTTGGTGAAAAAAAACTCAGCATAACCGGGTAATTGGGGTATTGATTTTTTAAGGCTTCCAATACAGGACGGCCCTGCTCGAATTCGCCCAAACTGGCACAATGAACCCAAATACATGGTTTACTGTCGTGGTTAAATACCGGGAATTGCTTTCTTCCTTGCAGCCAAAGGCGTGCTTTGGTATTCCATGGCGATACCAAACGGATTCCCAACTGATATAACCACACTGTAAATCGATAAAATGCCTTTTGCAAAATCGGGTTTTAACTTCAAAAATACATTCTCCTGCCGGTTTCAGCAATTCGTCAACAGGCTATTGGATTAGCTTTTCAAAATCCTATCTTTGCGCCGCTTAAATATAAGATATGAGGCCTTTACAAATGGTTGATACCCTAACCCAGTATCATAAAATTAAAGCTGAAGTAGATGCAGCGGTAATCGCAGTAATGGAGAGTGCTCAATTCATTGGGGGTGTGGTGGTAAACCAGTTCGCTCATAATCTTGCTCAATACAACGGCAGCAAGCACGTTATCACCTGTGCAAATGGTACCGATGCTTTGCAGATTGCCATGATGGCATTGGGTTTACAATCCGGAGATGAGGTAATCACGCCTTCGTTTACTTATATCGCTACGGTGGAAGTGGCTGCCTTACTGGGGATCAAACCGGTTTTTGTTGACGTTGACCCCCGTACTTTTTGTATCGACCCAATCGCCATTGAAAAAGCGATTACACCTAAAACCAAGGCGATTGTTCCGGTACATCTTTATGGCCATGCGGCTGATATGGAAGCCATTATGAAGATTGCCGAAAAGCACAATCTTTATGTCATAGAAGATAATGCTCAGGGTATTGGCAGCACGATCAATTTTTCAGATGGCACGGTAAAAAAAACCGGCAGCATCGGGCATATCGGTTGCACTTCATTTTATCCTTCAAAAAATTTGGGAGCTTTTGGCGATGGCGGCGCAATCATGACTGATAATGAGGAGCTGGCTAACCGGTTACGGATGATCGCTTCTCATGGCCAAAGCAAACGCTATTACCACGATGTGATCGGATGCAATTCAAGGCTCGATGCCATACAGGCAGCCATACTTGATATCAAACTGAAACACCTGGATGAATATATTGCTGCTAGAAACAAGGCCGCAGACTTCTACGACAAAGCATTTGCCGGTCATGAAAAAATTGAAACGCCATACCGCGATAGTAAGTCTAAACATGTGTTTCATCAGTATACGCTGATTCTCAAAAATACCGACAGGGATGCATTAAGCGCTTATCTAACTTCAGTAGGGGTGCCCTCCATGATTTATTATCCGGTACCTGCACACCGTCAGAAAATGTTCGATGCTTTTGGTGGCAGCGATTATCATTTACCGGTAACCGATTGGCTCACCGAAAGAGTGATATCATTGCCTATCCATACCGAACTGGATGAGGCGCAACAACAATTCATTGTTAATCATGTTTTGAAATTCGTTAATGGATAAATTTTTATCAGTAAAGTAATCGTCATGAAAATTGCAGTCATCGGTACTGGATATGTGGGTTTGGTAACCGGAACCTGTTTTGCAGAAACCGGCAACATGGTAACTTGTGTAGATATCAATGCAGAAAAAGTTCAAAAACTGTCTTCCGGTGAAATCACCATCTACGAACCCGGACTGGAAAAATTATTCCTTAGGAATCAAAAAGAAGGAAGGCTTTTTTTTACACAATCGCTGGCGGAAGCGGTAGCTCAGGCCCATGTGATTTTCCTTGCTTTACCTACACCGCCGGATGAGGATGGAAGTGCCGACTTGAGGTATATTTTGGGCGTAGCCAGTGATTTGGGAACTTTGATCAAACCCGGCGATTATAAAGTTATTGTAGATAAAAGTACAGTTCCGGTAGGCACGGCTTCAAGTGTGAGGGATACGATAAATGCTGCTTCAACACAAAATATTGAAAAGTGGTTTGATGTGGTAAGTAATCCGGAATTCCTCCGTGAAGGTGTTGCGGTAGACGATTTCATGAAGCCCGACCGGGTAGTGATTGGCACAACAGCTTCGGAAGCCATTAGGATCATGAATGAACTGTATGCGCCATTCGTGCGCCAGGGTAATCCGATTATTTTCATGGATGAATATTCTGCCGAACTTACCAAATATGCAGCCAATGCATTTCTGGCGGTGAAAATCAGTTTCATGAATGAAATCGCAAGGTTATGCGAACTTTTCGGTGCAGATGTGGATATGGTACGCAGGGGTATCGGAAGCGATGAAAGGATTGGAAGAAGGTTCTTGTTTCCCGGAATCGGATACGGAGGTAGCTGTTTTCCGAAAGATGTAAAAGCCCTTTCAAAATCATCTAAGGATGCCGGCTACGATTTTCGCATACTCGATGCCGTTATGACCGTGAATGAAAAGCAAAAGCTGCATCTGGTTCAGAAAATGAAGGCTTTTTATGATAACGACCTTAATGGAAAACATTTTGCCTTATGGGGACTGGCCTTCAAGCCCAATACGGATGATGTGAGAGAGGCTCCTGCATTCGAAATCATCAACGCCTTACTGGAAGCGGGGGCTACAGTTTCGGCATTTGATCCGGAAGCCATGCATAATAGCAAGGAAATACTGGGAGAACGCATCCGTTTCGCTGAAAGCCAGTATGAGGCACTTGAGGCAGCCGATGCGTTGATCATCGCAACCGAATGGAATGAATTCCGTACACCGGATTTTGAAAAGATCAGCCAATTGCTGAAAGAGAAAGTGATCTTTGATGGCAGGAACCTTTTCGATCTTCAAAAGATCCGGCAGATGGATTTTCATTATGAGAGTGTGGGCAGGCGAACGATTACCCAACCCGGTATAGAAAGCTAATTTGAACATAAAACATAATTCATCAAAGTGGCAAACAAGAGGGTACTGATAACAGGGGCAGCCGGATTTCTCGGATCTCACTTGTGCGACCGGTTTATCCATGATGGGTTTGATGTGATTGGTATGGATAATCTGATCACCGGCGACCTGAAAAATATCGGGCACCTTTTCAAACTGAAGGAATTTGAATTCTATCAGCATGATGTTTCCAAATTTATCCATGTATCCGGCCACTTGGATTATATCCTGCATTTCGCATCACCCGCCAGCCCGATTGATTACCTGAAAATTCCTATCCAAACCCTTAAAGTAGGTTCGTTGGGCACACACAATTGCCTCGGGTTAGCGCTCGCTAAAAAAGCACGAATCCTTGTTGCCAGCACCAGTGAAGTTTATGGCGATCCGCTGGTACATCCGCAGCATGAATCTTATTGGGGCAATGTAAATCCTGTTGGTCCGCGTGGCGTTTACGATGAAGCAAAACGTTTCCAGGAAGCAATTACGATGGCCTATCACAATTTCCATCAGGTGGAAACCAGGATCGTAAGGATTTTCAATACTTATGGACCAAGGATGCGGCTCAACGACGGGCGGGCGCTTCCTGCATTCATCGGGCAGGCTTTGCGTGGTGAAGACCTCACCGTTTTTGGAGATGGCAGCCAAACGAGGAGTTTTTGTTATGTTGATGATCTGGTAGAAGGCATCTACCGTTTGTTATTCAGCGATTATGCCTTACCGGTGAACATCGGTAACCCTGATGAAATTTCGCTTTTGGATTTTGCTCAGGAGATCATCAAGCTTACGGGTTCAAAACAAAAAATCGTCTATAAGCCTTTGCCTGAAGATGATCCTAAACAACGACAACCGGATATCAGCAAAGCGAAGCAACTTTTGAACTGGGTTCCATTGATTGACAGGGCTGAAGGGCTCGGCAGAACCTATGCCTATTTTAAGAGTTTATCACCGGAGGAACTGAGCAAAGAGCCAAAAGTTTTTGAGAGAAGAAAAAATTAATAAAGCATAAGATCAAAAAAATTAAATCATGTATCACGATTTACTGGAAAAGAAAAAAACATTGGCAGTTATCGGATTAGGTTATGTAGGTTTACCGATCGCATTAGCATTTGCTAAAAAAATAAAAGTGATCGGTTTCGACATCAATGCAGAACGCGTTGAGATGATGCGCCGCGGAATTGATCCCAGTCAGGAACTTGAATCATCGGCTTTTGAAAATTGCGATATCATTTTTACCAACCAGTTGGATGTGCTGAGGGAAGCTAATTTCTTTATCGTTGCCGTACCTACACCCGTTGATGAACACAATGTACCCGACCTGGTTCCTGTTCAAAGAGCCAGTGAAACCATCGGTAAAGTGATCAAGAAGGGCGACTATGTGGTGTTTGAAAGCACCGTATATCCGGGATGTACTGAAGAGGATTGTGTGCCCATCATAGAAAATCTTTCCGGATTGAAAATAGTCACTGATTATAAAATTGGGTACTCACCTGAACGGATCAATCCGGGTGACAAAGAACATACCATCAGTACTATTGTGAAAGTGGTGAGTGGCTGTTGTGAGGAAAGTTTAGATACCATTGCCAAAGTGTATGAACTCGTGGTGAAAGCCGGTGTACACAGGGCTTCTTCTATCAAAGTGGCGGAAGCCGCTAAGATCATTGAAAATACCCAGCGCGATCTGAACATTGCGCTCATGAATGAACTCTCCATCATTTTCGATCGGATGAACATCAATACGTTTGAAGTGTTGGAAGCGGCTGGCACCAAATGGAACTTTCTGAAATTCCAGCCGGGTTTGGTTGGCGGGCATTGTATCGGTGTAGATCCGTACTACCTCACTTATAAATCGAAAGAACTCGGCTACGACAGTCAGGTAATTCTTGCCGGCAGGGTGATCAACGACGGAATGGCCGGATATGTGGCAAAAAAAGTATTGCAGTTCATCATCCAGAATAATGGCAATATCAAGGAAAGCAAAGTGTTGGTGATGGGTGCTACTTTCAAGGAGAATGTAAGCGATATCCGCAACAGCAAAGTGGCCGATGTGGTGAAGGAACTGAAATCCTATTCGCTTAATGTGGATGTTACTGATCCTTATGCGGATAGTGATGAGCTGAAGCATGAATATGGTTTCGAACTTTCAAAAGAAACAGGCAATGATTACGATGCGGTTATCATAACAGTGCCGCATAACGATTACAAATTACTTGATGACCCCTATTTTGCTTCAATCACAAAAAACAAAGCTATGATTGCTGATCTGAAAGGCACTTACCGGAACAAGATCAAGAGCAGGTGGTACTGGAGTTTGTAACCTATTGCTGGCATTGGGATTCATTTTTATTACGATTAAACATCAACGTTAGTGGAAGAGCATATATTTCATGAGAAAGATATCAGTAATGATAGTTTCCTGGTAACCGGAGGAGCCGGGTTCATCGGTAGCCATATCGCAGAATACCTGTTAAAACATGGAGCTAAAAAAGTTCGCGTTTTGGATAATATGGTCAATGGCTTTGAAAAGAACCTAAGCATCCTGCGCAATTATCCGGCTTTTGAATTCATGGAAGGCGATATCCGAAATGCGGAAACCTGCCTGATGGCCTGTACAGGAATTGATTATGTTAGCCATCAGGCTGCTTTGGGGTCTGTTCCGCGTTCCATAAAAGAACCGGTATATTTTAACGATGTCAATGTGGGCGGTTTTGTGAATATGCTCAAAGCGGCTGTAGACCAAAAGGTAAAACAATTTGTTTACGCTTCGTCTTCTTCTGTATATGGAGATGAGCCTACATTGCCTAAGCGGGAGGAAAGAATCGGGAATTGTCTTTCTCCTTATGCTGCAACCAAAAAAACCAATGAGTTATATGCTCAGGTTTTTGCAGATGTTTACGGATTAAAACTGATAGGGTTCCGCTATTTCAATATATTTGGTCCAAGGCAGGATCCGGATGGCCCCTATGCTGCCGTGATTCCATTATTTGTAAAAGGGATCATCAATAAAACACCGGTGTATATCAATGGTGATGGGGAGCAAACAAGGGATTTCACTTTTATAGATAATGCGGTTCAGATCAATATCAAGGGCATGCTTACCCGAAACAGCGATGCTTTCAACAAAGTATACAATGTGGCAGTAGGTGAATATTTTACCGTGAATCACTTATACCAGGCTTGTGCTGCCCGATTGAAAAGCGACTGGAAGCCGGTTCATCGCGAGCCACGTGCAGGTGATATCCGAAATTCGCTCGCCGATGTTTCGCTTGCTGAGAAACAACTTGGCTACAAACCGGTGAAGAAATTTGATACAGGATTGTATGAAACCATTGAATTTTTCAGCCAACTTTATAGCGGCTGATTTTTAGAATGAACCTTTATGCCTTTTATTGCTACAGATTTTCCGGGACTGTTCATCTTCGAACCTGTTGTACTTCACGACACCCGTGGGTATTTTTTTGAAAGCTATAACTTCAAGACGGCTGAAGTTGCCGGAATCAATACGGTATTTGTTCAGGACAATGAAGCCCGTTCTGTTTATGGGGTGGTTAGAGGCTTGCATTATCAATTGCTGCCTTACGCACAAACCAAATTCATCAGGGCTATTTCAGGATCCATACTTGATGTGGTGCTGGACATCAGAAAAGGTTCGCCAACTTACGGTAAACATTTTTCTATAGAACTCTCTTCAGAAAATAAAAAACAGTTACTCATCCCTCCCGGATTCGCACATGGATATGCCGTATTGACACCAACGGCTGAAGTATTGTATAAATGTGATGCCTATTACAACAAGCAAGCTGAAGAAGGGATCAGTTTTTCGGATCCTGAACTTGCAATTGACTGGCGAATACCCAAATCACAACGTATCATATCTGAAAAAGATATGCAACATCCTTCCTTTGCCCAATGCGAAAACAATTTTATTTTTAAAACAAATTGATGCATGGAAGCTCATCAAACGAATATTTTGGTAACGGGTGCATCCGGTCAATTGGGCAATGTTTTTCAGTATTTAGCACCCAATCACCCTGAGTTGAATTTTTTATTTACCGATAAATCAAATTTGGATATCAACAATGCTGAGGAACTAAACGCTTTCTTTACACAGCATCCCATTCATTATTGCATCAATTGTGCGGCCTACACAGCAGTAGATCGTGCAGAAAGGGAACAGGAGCAGGCATTCGCTATCAATGATAATGCAGTTGGGTTATTAGCAAAAATCTGTCATCAGCATGAGGTCTGGTTATTCCATATCTCCACCGATTATGTTTTTGATGGCACCAAATCAAGTGGCTATCTGGAAACTGACCCAACTGGTCCGGTAAATGTGTACGGGGCTTCAAAGCTTGCCGGGGAAAGAGCTGCTCAGGCTGTAAACGACAAGCTGATCATCATCCGTACTTCATGGTTGTATGCAAAAGCAGGGCATAATTTCGTGAACAGTATGATCAGGTTGATGAAAGAAAAACCAGCTATCAATGTAGTAAACGACCAGATTGGTTCCCCAACCTATGCCAACGATTTGGCAACGGCTATTATCCATATCATCCTTAATTATCCTGATCCAACTCCCGGCATTTACCACTATAGCAATTCGGGCAGTTGCTCCTGGTATGAATTTGCTGCTGAAATAAAATCAATTTGCGGATTAACAGCAACCATTACTCCGATTCCTGCAGCATCATATCCAACTCCAGCTAAAAGACCGGCATTTTCAATCTTGAACACGGAAAAAATTCAACACAGTTTCCATACTGCTATTCCACACTGGAAGGATAGTTTAGCGAGCTGTTTAGATAACAGGGAACTATAGACGCTTTTTTAAGGAACCCAAACTTTTCCCGTAATCATATTTTGCTGATCGGTAACTTGTACCAATTCAATACCGGTTGCTTGTATGGGAAGTGGCATTATAAACTCTGTTGTGCACCTGCTCTCTTTCAAGCGTTTTACTGCTTACCGTGTTAAAAATAATTTCGGCACTACATACGCAAATAAGTAATGGTTATTTTTGATTTGAATAATTATGGCGAAAACCAAAAGTTAGATAAAACCTAACAGGTCGATAGCTTATCAATGCATCACAAGAATAATCAGTTTTCTTTATTCCGTATGTAAACCAATTTGATGCCCGCCTTATCGGTTTCGCGCTTATCGGTTTCAAATTGATTGAGCGACTGGATCAATGGGGTAAGTTTTTGAAATCCGTAATTGCGTGGGTCGAAGTCGGGTTGTTTTTTAAGCAGGAGATTGCCCACTTCTCCTAAAAATGCCCAACCGTTTTCATCAGCCAGATCGTTAATGGTGGTTTTCAAAAGTTTTAAGATGTCTTTATTCAATTTATCTACCACCGATTTTTTGGGAACAGATTTTTTGGGATCCCGGCTTGCTTTTTCATCAGGTTCATTGTCTTCAAAAAGAGGGATGATTTCCAGGTAAATGAACTTATCGCAGGCTACGATAAATGGATTGGGTGTTTTCTTCTGGCCGATTCCGAATACCTTCATTCCGGCTTCACGTAATCTTGTAGCCAGCCGGGTGAAATCGCTGTCGCTCGATACGATACAGAAACCATCCACTTTTCCGGAATAAAGGATATCCATGGCGTCGATGATCAATGCGGAATCGCTTGAGTTTTTACCTGAAGTATAACTGTATTGCTGAATTGGCGTGATGGCATTTTCGAGTAATACTTTTTTCCAGCCACTTACAGTTGGCATCGTCCAGTCGCCATAAATACGCTTGAATGTTGGTGTACCGTATTTAGCAATCTCTTCCATCAGCCCTTTTACATTGGCATAAGGAACGTTGTCGGCATCAATCAACACGGCAAGTCTGATTTCTTTTGTGAATTCCATAAGGTAATATAGTACATTTTCAGGAACGGTGCTTTTTTTCGCCACCCGTTGTTATTCCTTATTTTTACCGTTATGGATGTATTTTCAATCACGAGCAGGATCGTGATCACCTGCAGCAACCGCCTTTCCCCTTACCTGAAAATGGAAGTGGAAGAATTGGGATTTGTTTCGCTTAAGGTTTTCAAAACCGGTGTGGAGATAGAAGGGCGTTTGCAGGATTGTATCAAACTGAACCTGAATCTGCGTTGTGCAAGCCAGGTTCTTTTTTGCCTGAATGATTTTGAAGCAGAAAATGCAGATAAACTTTACCGTGAGTTGATTCAGATGCCATGGGAGGAAATCATCCCTGCAGATGGTTATTTTTCAATCAGCAGCAATGTGAGCAATGAAACAATTACCAATAATTTATTTGCCAATGTAAAGGTTAAAGATGCAATAGCAGACAGGTATCGCGATAAAACAGGCGCAAGGCCCGATTCAGGTGCAGCTTTGGAAGGTATCGTACTGCATTTGTATTGGAAAGAAAAGGAAGCCAGCATTTTTATCGATACCAGTGGCGAAACACTTTCTAAACACGGATATCGTAAAATTCCGGGCAAAGCACCGATGTTGGAATCCCTTGCCGCAGCCACCTTAATGGCCACCAACTGGAACCGGCGATCTCCGTTCATCAACCCCATGTGCGGTTCCGGAACAGTTGCCATCGAAGCTGCCTTGCTGGCAACAAACAGAAGGCCCGGTTTGTATCGGAGCAATTATTCGTTTATGCATATCCGTGGGTATGAATCAAAAATGTATGATCTGGAATTTTCACAATTAGAAAAACAAGTGATAGCAGTAAACGGTTTACAAATCACGGCTTCCGATATCAGTGAAGATGCCATTGAAATCTCAAAAGTGAATGCCGGTATTGCCGGCGTTGAAGATCTGATAAGCTTTCAATTATGCGATTTTGCTGATAGTATAGTGCCTGAAGATGGTGGCGGTGTCATTTTCTTTAATCCGGAATATGGCGACCGTTTGGGTGTTGAAAAAGAACTGGAAGAAACCTATGGCCGGATGGGCGATTTCCTGAAGAAAAGCTGCAAGGGATATACCGGTTATATTTTTACAGGCAATCTGGAGTTGGCCAAAAAAATCGGACTCAAACCCAAGCGCCGGATAGAATTCTACACCAGCAAAATTGATTGCCGCCTCTTTGAATATGAGTTGTACGCCGGAAGCCGGGAGAAATGATACCGATATTCATTTCCCTTCCATGAGAAAATCTCCTTTCAATTGCATCGGAATTTTTTGTCCCCCCATATCCATACTTGCTTCAATATCCATTTTGTAATTGGCTTTATCTAAATAGCCATTTTCCAACTTGATACTCATCATCCCGGTTTGGTTGCCCTTCATTTCCAGTTCCACCGGTAACTGTTCCATTTTGCCCTTTCCACCAATTTTTCCAAGAAGTGTTATTTCTGCCAAACCATTCTTCACGCTTTTTAACGTGTAGGTGATATCGATGATGACATTTAAACCTGCCATATTGGTTGTTGTTTTAGCCTGCCAATGGTCTCCGATCGCAACCGGTTTTTTGGGGTACATACTAAACATCATGCCCCATAAGTTCATGATTTGTTCTTTCGAAAACATCTTCTTTATTATTTCTTTAGTCTTTTCATCCATGTTCTCTTGAGTAAACAGTTCTGTACCACCAATAATATCCACTATTTCATGATCTGTTGAAAGCAGTAGTTCAACCGATTTTCCATTAAGTATTTCGGTTTGTTTGTTGAGGATACTATCGGTATTGCCGGTAAGCCCATTCAACTGGCCCATATCCATGCTTGATTTAAGATCGGTATAAGTCATTTTCAATTTTTTCTGTTTGTTATCCGACTTAACCACATCAAAAGCACAGGTCACTTCATTATTAATTTTCATCTTTTGGTCTTTTCCTAACATAGGCATGCTCATATCCATATTTGATTTCATGGTTTGTTCAAAATGGTCGCCCTCTGCCAATTTCATCCTGATAGTATACTTTTCAGTTTGTTTGCATCCAAAAAGGAAAAGGGAATTCAAACTAACGATCAGGAATAGCCGTAAAATGGGAGATGTTTTCATACTTTAGTTTTTATAAAAATGGCTGCTTTGTTAAAGGAGCCATTAAATATAGAAGAAATTGCGGATTATAAAGCCATTTTCAATTTCAGGTTTTGGTCAATAGCGTCTAAAAATTCTTCTGTATAAAGATAATGTTCACCGTGGTTTACTTTATTGCCATGGATACATACCGCCAGGTCTTTCGTCATCTTTCCGCTTTCAACGGTTTCAATACAAACAGCTTCGAGTGCATTACAAAAATCAATGAGAGGCTGGTTATTATCAAGTTTACCTCTGAAAGCCAAGCCGCGCGTCCATGCAAAAATAGAGGCAATGGGATTGGTACTGGTAGGTTTTCCAGACTGATGATCGCGATAGTGACGGGTAACGGTGCCATGTGCTGCTTCGGCTTCCATTATTTTTCCATCAGGAGTGATGAGTACGGAAGTCATGAGGCCAAGCGATCCAAATCCCTGTGCAACGGTGTCACTTTGTACGTCGCCATCGTAGTTTTTACAAGCCCAAACAAAATTGCCATTCCATTTTAAAGCGGAGGCTACCATGTCGTCGATGAGGCGGTGTTCGTAGGTAATACCGGCCGCTTCATAGGCGGTTTTAAACTCTTTTTGATATACTTCTTCAAAAATATCTTTAAAGCGCCCGTCGTATTTTTTGAGTATGGTATTTTTGGTAGAAAGATATAAAGGCCATTTTTTGCTTAAGGCCATATTGAAACAGCTGCGGGCAAATCCATAAATACTTTCATCGGTATTGTACATGGTCATGGCCACACCATCGCCTTTGTAATTATACACTTCAAAAACCTGAGCCTCGCCACCGTCTTCCGGAGTAAAAGTCATGGTGAGTTTTCCTTTACCTTTAATAACGGTATCTGTTGCGCGATATTGATCGCCAAAAGCATGCCGGCCTACTATGATGGGGGCTGTCCAATTGGTGACTAGCCGGGGTACATTTTTCATCACAATCGGTTCACGGAAAACAGTGCCATCTAAAATATTTCGTACGGTGCCATTGGGGCTTTTCCACATCTGTTTGAGATTGAATTCTTTAACCCTTGCTTCATCAGGAGTGATGGTGGCACATTTGATGCCGACTCCGCAGGCTTTGATGGCATTGGCAGCATCTATGGTAACCTGGTCGTTGGTTTGGTCGCGGTATTCCATTCCAAGATCATAATACTGGATAGGCACATCGAGGTAGGGTAGAATCAGTTTGTCTTTAATAAACTTCCAGATGATACGGGTCATCTCATCACCATCCAGTTCAACAACAGGATTACTTACTTTAATTTTAGACATATTAAGGATTTTGTTTTGCGAATTTAGGGAAAAGAAAGACAGCCTGATAATCAACATTATAGAACTTATTTTACCATATAAAACTGCTTTCTAAAATAAATCGCCAGATTAAACATTTGGTAACAATCGAGGTTCAATAATATTCTTACATTTATTTGTTTCATCAATAAAAAAACATAGTCATGACAACCAAAGAAGTATCCAGCAGGTTTATGGAACTTGCTCATCAAAACAGGTACGATCAGATTCAGGAAGAATTGTATGCCGCTCATTGTGAAAGCATTGAACCTGCTAGCGGAGCAGCTTCAGGCATGTTGAATGCAAGTGGAATTGATGCCATCAAAGAAAAAGGCAAGCAGTTTAACGCTAATGTGGAAGAAATGCACGGCGGTTATGTTGGAGATCCGGTAATTGTAGGTAATTATTTTTCTGTACCGATGGGTATGGACGTTACCTTAAAAGGAGCCGGCAGGGTAAACATGGATGAGATTGCCGTATATGAAGTGAAAGATGGTAAGATTACCAAAGAGCAATTTTTTTATTGAGATTGGTTTCCAAATGCTATTGCTGAAAACACCAATAGCAGCAAGGGTTGAAAGTGATTATCTAATGTATCACTTTCAACCTTTTTTATTTTAATTTCCTTGTCTTTGAAATTTTTTGGGTATAACTGAATTTAGCAATAACAGCAAAATCGGACTATAATGTGTCAATTTTTTGTGTCAAAATAAACGACACAAGAATTTTGACACAAAAGTTGTGTCAAAATAAAAAAAGGGAAAAAATTGCCACAAACTTTAATTTGAAAAGTTTATAGAATAAGATAACATGCAACAACAACGATTGAATACATCAACTACATCCTCAATCACCCTGAACCTTAAACCTTAAACTTTAAACGTTAAACCATCCTCCCCTACATATTCTTAATCACCTCATCAGCAAACTCACTTGTTTTTAATAAAGTAGCCTCTTTCATCAGGTTATAAAAATCAATCGTCACTGTTTTGTTGCGAATGGTTTTGCCCACCGCATTCGTTATTAATTCTGCTGCATCGCGCCAACCCATATACTCTAACATCATTACACCACTTAAGATCACAGATGATGGATTCATCGTATTGGTGTTAGCAAATCGCGGAGCAGTGCCATGTGTAGCTTCAAATACGGCATGTCCGGTTATGTAATTGATATTCGCTCCCGGTGAAATGCCGATTCCTCCAACCTGAGCGGCGAGCGCATCACTGATATAGTCGCCATTAAGGTTTAATGTTGCAATCACACTATAATCTTGTGGTGCTAATAATGCTTGTTGAAGGAAGTTATCTGCAATGGCATCTTTGATGATCACTTTTCCTCCAATTGCAGAAATTTTCATTTCTTCATTGGCTACCGCTTCGCCACTTTCTTTTTTAGTTCTTTCCCATTGCTGCCAGGTATAAACCTGTCCTGCGAATTCCCTTTCCGCCAGCTCATAACCCCAATTCTTAAAGGCACCTTCGGTAAACTTCATGATATTGCCTTTGTGTACGATTGTTACAGAAGGCAATTTATGTTCAATGGCATGTTTGATAGCCGCCCTGATTAAACGTTCCGAACCATCCTTACTCACTGGTTTTACGCCAAGCGAAGTGCAATCCGGAAAACGGAATGCTTTTACTTTCAATTCATCTACTAAAAAATGCATCAGTTTGGTGGCCTCAGGAGTACCCGTCATGAATTCAATACCTGCATAGATGTCTTCCGTATTTTCGCGGAAAATTACCATGTTCACTTTTTCTGGTTGCCACATAGGTGATGGAGTGCCTTCAAAATATCGTACCGGACGTAAACAAACATAGAGGTCGAGTTCCTGACGGAGGGCCACATTCAAACTGCGGATACCGCCACCAACAGGTGTTGTAAGCGGACCTTTGATAGATAAGAGATATTCTTTAAAAGCATCCATGGTAGATTCCGGCATCCATTCGCCGGTTTTATTAAAGGCTTCCTCACCGGCAAGAACTTTAAGCCATTCAATTTTTTTATTCCCTCCGTAAGCTTTTTGAATGGCCGCATCAAAAACACGCACACTGGCTGCCCAAATATCCGGACCAATACCGTCGCCTTCAATGAAAGGAATGATAGGGTGGTGGGGTACGTTCAGTTTACCATCAGCACCCATAGTGATCTTATCTGCCATAACATAATTTTTTCTGGTAAATAACAGTGAATTTGAGCATATCATTTAAAAGCAAAAAATGCGTTTTAATGCTGGCGCAAAGGTAAGATTTGGCTGTTGCATTTCCTACATGAGAAGAAGGGATAATACAAATTAAGATCAATAGGAATTCTGTATGAAAATATAAGAGATTGCTTCAGATCAAAATGCTGCATAGCACTTCAACTCAAATCATGAAAGAGCCTTTTTAGGAGAAATACTGCAAATCTTGTTTAGCTATTTTTTCTTTTTCTTCTGAAAACGATAAGGTTGAATTTCAGGTTGTCGTATAGTAAACCCAGCACCAAAATAATTGCTGCAAAAATCAAAGCCTGTAGTGCGAATTGGGTATACAATACCCCACCAATTATTCCTCCGATAAAAAAGAAACTGATGATGGTCAACCGGAGTTTTATCGAAGAAAGCAGTTTCAGTTTCTGTTCTTCGGCTTTGTAAAAGAACAATTGAGATAATTCAATGCCCAGATCTGTAAAGAGGCCTGTAAGATGAGTGGTTCTCACACTGGCATTGGAAATGGTAGTGACCATAGAATTTTGTAACCCCATCGAAAAAAGTAAACTGCATGCTATGAGGTTAGGGCTATTAGAAATAAAAGCATGTCCCCAAATTCCAAGTATAAAAAGTATCATACATTCTATCGTAACAGGCACCATAAAGATAAAACGATCATCTTTTCTTGAAATAAACTCAATGATAAAATTAGAAACAAAGGAGCCCAGGAAGAAGAAAAAGATATACAGAAAATATACAAATCCCTGCCAGAAGTTGGGCTTGAATATTTCATCAACAAAAAATGCGAAGTGACCGGTAACATTCGTTGTTAGCCTTTGTACGGCAAAGAAGCCTGCCACGTTTACAAAACCAGCTACAAACGATAGGAGGGAAGCGATTTTAAGATTGTGGCTTATACCGATTAGACAAACAATATAGTCCAATATCGGCTATCGCCTCATTGTACTATTTGTTTGATACCATCGGCATTTACTCCCGAAAGCATTCGGGATAAGATTTATAAAATATTGGCATATTATATAAATCACATTGGTATTACATAAATAGGCAGATAAGATTTTTATCTCATGATTTTGTACAAAGTGATTTCAAGCCAAATTCGTTTATAAGCCAACAAATGCACCAGAGAGCTATTTTTAACCTTACAACTTTGCTTAAAAATGAGTTACGATAGCATAATAAAGCGGCATGCCAATAGAAATATTAAATGGGAAGGTTAGTCCTAATGCCATTGGAATATATAGACCGGGATCCGCTTTTGGAGCTGCCAGTTTCATGGCTGCCGGAACTGCTATATAGGAAGCACTTGCAGCTAATATGGCAAATATGAATCTGTTACCAATATCATGGGTAACCATACTGCTTGCAAAGGCCACTACACATCCATTAAAGGCAGGTATCAATATGGCAAAAAGGCTAAGAAATAATCCATATTTTTTGAATGCTGAAAATCGTCTTGCGGTTACCATACCCATTTCCAATAAAAAAATGGCTAAGAATCCTTTGAAAATATCAGTGGTGAATGGTTTGATACCTTCTGCTTGTTTAGTGTCGGAGATAAATCCGATCAACAGGCTTCCTATAATCAGCAATACGCTTCCGTTGGTGAAGGAGTGCCGGGTGATCGACATCATATTTGATTTATTTTTCGATTCTTTGTCGTATCTCGACATTAAGATTACGCCGACTATAATTGCCGGAGATTCCATAAATGCCATCACTGCAACCATATGTCCGCTAAATGCTATTTGTTGGCTTTCCAGAAAGGCAGCTGCTGAAACAAAAGTAACTGCGCTCACAGAACCATAAGTAGCCGCCACTGCACCGGCATCACTAACCGTCATTTTCCTTTTCAGAATAAAAAAAGTATAAAGCGGAATGATGGCTGAAATGATTAGTCCAAATATGATGGAATAAATAATTTCATTTTCATAATGACTGTGTGCAAGTTCCTGGCCACCTTTAAATCCTATGGCAAAAAGTAAATAAAGGGAAATAAACTTGCTGGAAGATTCCGGTATTTCTAAATCGCTTTTTACTGTTGTTGCCAATATGCCAAGTAAGAAAAATAGGAGGGTAGGATTGGTTAAGTTTGAAACGATTATTTGAAAGTCCATATTAATTTTAACTTCTTTTTTGTATTCACAAGTGCAATAGCTACCAGCAAAATTCAACAAATACCACTTATAGGCGATAGCTTATAAGGGTTGGAAAATAAATTAGTAACTGTTTTGAACAGCTAAATTGAAGGTTTAAATTATAACGGGCAAATAAATTATACCAATATGAT